>NZ_LZLE01000195.1 GCF_001673155.1 Mycobacterium sp. 1423905.2
TCAGCGCACACTCGGCTCACGACCGATTCACGGCGCGGGCGGCAGTAGCAGCTTTCGCAGTTCTTCTTCCACCTCGGTGACCGCGACGAAGAGCAACTCGTCGCCACCTTCCAACGGCTCATCGCCCTCCGGGACGATCACGCGTGCGCCCCGCAGGATGGTCACCAGCGCGGCGTCCCGCGGCAACTGCAGCTTGCGTACCGGCTTGCCGCCCCAGGGCGTGTCGTCGGGCAGCGTGATCTCCACCAGGTTGGCCTGGCCTTTGCGGAACTCCATCAGCCGCACCAAGTCCCCGACGGCGACCGCCTCTTCGATCAAGGAGGCGAGCATGCGTGGTGTCGAGACGGCCACGTCGACGCCCCAGGCGTCGGTGAACAGCCACTCGTTGCGGGGGTCGTTCACCCGGGCCACCACCCGAGGCACCGCGAACTCGGTTTTGGCCAGCAGGCTGAGCACCACGTTGACCTTGTCATCACCGGTCGCGGCGACGACGACGTCGAAATCCTCCAAGTGCGCCGATTCCAGCAGGCTCAGCTCGCAGGCGTCGCCGAGCAGCCAGTGCGCGGCCGGGATGGCGTCGGTGTCCAGGTGTTCGGGATTGCGCTCGATCAGGGTCACGTCGTGGGAGTTCGCAACGAGTTCTCGAGTGACCGATCGGCCGACCGCCCCCGCCCCGGCGACAGCTACTTTCATTTGCGCCACTCCCCATCGCTGGGTGTTGTCATTTCTCGAAGTCCTCACTCGGCGGCAGCGCCGCAATGGCGACCGCCTCAGCCGCGCGGCCCGATATCGCGGCGATGTAAACCTGGTCACCCGCTTGCAGGATGGTCTTTGGTTCCGGCAACACGCCCGTCCCGAACCGGATCAGGAACGCGACGCGCGCACCGGTGGCCTGCTCGAGTTCGGTGGCCCGGTGCCCCACCCAGTCCTCGTGCAACACGACCTGCGCGACGGCGACCGTCCCGGTCGGATCTCGCCACTTGGCGGTCTCGGTCTCCTGCGTCAGCGCATTGAGCAAGCGGTCCGTGGTCCAGGGGACCGTGGCGATGGTCGGGATGCCGAGCCGCTCGTACACCTCGGCGCGCTTGGCGTCGTAGATGCGGGCGACAACGCGCCGCACCCCGAAGGTTTCCCGGGCCAGTCGCGCCGAGATGATGTTGGAGTTGTCACCCGAGGACACCGCGGCGAATGCGTCGGCCTCCTCGATACCGGCGCGCAGCAGCACATCTCGGTCGAAGCCCTGGCCGAGCACCCGCTCACCGGCAAACTCCGCGCTGAGCCGATTGAAGGCGGCGCTGTCGCGGTCGATAACCGCGACATCATGGCCTATCCGGGACAGCCCGTCGGCCACCGAGGAACCGACCCGGCCGCATCCCATCACAACCACCCGCACTTGAGGTCCTTTCGGCTGTTGCTGCGCCTCGTAGTGGATCGGCAGATTCTCGCCTAGGGAACGCTACCGTCAAAGCCACGTGGGCTTACTCTTGGCTCTCGTGTCCAAACTTTCAACCGCTGCGCGCCGATTGCTCATTGGGCAGCCGTTTCGCAGCGACCGGCTGAGCCACACGTTGCTCCCGAAGCGCATCGCCCTGCCGGTGTTTGCCTCTGATGCGCTCTCGTCGGTGGCCTACGCCCCGGAGGAAATCTTCCTCACCCTGTCGGTGGGCGGCCTGGCCGCCTACACCCTGACGCCTTGGATCGGACTGGCGGTGGCCGCCGTCATGTTGGTGGTGGTGGCCAGCTACCGGCAGAACGTGCACGCATACCCGTCCGGCGGCGGGGACTACGAAGTGGTCACCACCAATCTGGGCGCCAACGCCGGCCTGACGGTAGCCAGCGCCCTGATGGTCGATTACGTGCTCACCGTTGCCGTTTCGACGGCATCGGCCATGTCGAACATCGGCTCGGCCATCCCGATCGTGGCCCAGCACAAGGTGTGGTTCTGCGTCGCGGCGATCTTGCTGGTGACGGCACTGAACCTGCGTGGGGTCCGCGAATCGGGGCTGGCGTTCGCCATCCCCACCTACGCGTTCATCATCGGCGTCATCGTCATGCTCGGCTGGGGATTCATCCGGATCTTCGTGCTGGGCAACCCCTTACGCGCGGAATCGGCCGGCTTCCAGATGCATTCGGAGCACGGCAAGGTGCTCGGCTTCGCGTTGGTGTTCCTGGTCGCCCGGTCCTTCTCGTCGGGCTGTGCGGCCCTGACCGGTGTGGAAGCCATCAGCAACGGGGTACCGGCGTTCGAAAAGCCCAAGTCGCGCAACGCCGCCACCACGCTGCTCATGCTGGGCGGCATCGCGGTGACCCTGTTGATGGGCATCATCCTGCTGTCCAAGAAGATCGGCGTTCAGCTCGTCGACGACCCGGCCACCCAGCTGTCCGGCGCCCCTCCCGGCTACTACCAGAAGACGCTGGTCACCCAGTTGGCGCAGACCGTGTTCGGCAGCTTCCACATCGGGTTCGTGGTGATCACCGCGGTCACCGCGCTGATCTTGGTGCTGGCCGCCAACACGGCGTTCAACGGCTTCCCGGTACTGGGTTCCGTCCTGGCCCAGCACAGCTATCTGCCCCGCCAGCTGCACACCCGCGGGGACCGATTGGCCTTCTCCAACGGCATCGGCTTCCTGTCGCTGTCGGCGCTGCTGGCGATCATCGCGTTCCGCGCGGAACTGTCCGCCCTGATCCAGCTCTACATCGTCGGGGTGTTCATTTCGTTCACGCTGAGTCAGATCGGCATGGTCCGGCATTGGACCCGCCTGCTGCGCACCGAAACCGACCCGTCGGCTCGGCGCCGGATGATGCGCTCCCGGGTGGTCAACACCATCGGTTTCATCGCAACCGGCACGGTGCTGCTGGTGGTGATGGTGACCAAGTTCCTCGCCGGGGCGTGGATCGCCGTGGTGACCATGGCCGGACTGTTCATGCTGATGAAGCTGATTCGCCGCCACTACGACGGAGTCACCCGCGAACTCGCGGATCAGGCCGACACCCACGACAACGAGGTGGTGTTGCCCAGCCGCAACCACGCGTTGGTGCTGGTGTCGAAGCTGCATCTGCCGACGTTGCGGGCCTTGGCCTATGCGCGTGCCACCCGGCCGGACGTTCTGGAAGCGGTGACCGTCAGCGTCGACGACGCGGAAACCCGTGAGCTGGTGCACAAATGGGAGGAAAGCGACATCAGCGTGCCGCTGAAGGTGATCGCCTCCCCATACCGCGAAATCACCCGACCGGTACTGGACTACGTCAAACGGGTCAGCAAGGAGTCACCGCGCACCGTGGTGACCGTGTTCATTCCCGAGTACGTGGTGGGCCGTTGGTGGGAACAGTTGCTGCACAACCAAAGTGCGCTACGGCTCAAAGGTCGCCTGCTGTTCATGCCCGGGGTGATGGTGACCTCGGTTCCCTGGCAACTGACCTCCTCGGAGCGAATCAAGACGCTGCAGCCGCACGCGGCGCCGGGCGACGCGCGGCGCGGCATCTTCGATTGAACCGCGCAGCCGTGCGCGAGGACCTGACGCTGCTCACCGGTTCACCGGCCAACGGCGGTAGCTGTGTGGCGCACCACGAGGGCCGGGTGGTCTTCGTGCGTCATGCCCTGCCCGGAGAGCGGGTCCGCGTCCGTGTGACCGCCGACCGCGGATCCTATTGGCACGCTGATGCTTTGGAGGTGCTCGACCCGTCGCCGCATCGCATCGATTCGCTGTGCCCGATCGCCGGCGTGGACGGCGCCGGCTGTTGTGATCTGGCGTTCGCCGATCCCGATGCGGTTCGCGCGCTCAAGGGTGAAGTGGTCGCCAATCAGCTGGATCGGCTCGCCGGATACCAGTGGGCCGATGCGGCGCAAGCGGTTTCGGATGCCGGACCGACCGGGTGGCGGACCCGGGTGCGCCTGGACGTCAGCGCGGACCGGCGGCCGGGGTTTCATCGCTACCACAGTGACGATCTGGTGACCGAGCTGCGCTGCGGGCAGCTGCCGGTAGGCATGCTCGACGGCTTGTCCGAGCCGGACTGGCCCCCCGGAGCTGCCGTGCATGTGGTCGTCGACGATGACGGGAAGCGTCACGTGGTGCGCAGCGTGCGGCAGGGTCGACGGACTTCGACGAAGGTGGTCGAAGGCGACTATCACGCCGTGCAGCGCGTGGGTCAGCGCAGCTGGCGGCTCCCGGTGACCGCGTTCTGGCAAGCCCATCGCGACGCCGCCCGGGTGTACAGCCGGTTGGTCGCCGACTGGGCGCAGCCCGATCCCGGCATGACGGCCTGGGATTTGTACGGTGGTGCAGGCATTTTCGCGGCGGTGCTGGCGACGGCGGTGGGGGAGTCCGGTCGGGTGCTCAGCGTCGACACCTCGCGCGGGGCCTGCGGTGCCGCGCGGGCGGCGCTCAAAGACCTGCCGCAGGTCCAGGTCGTCACCGATTCGGTGCGCCGGGCCTTGGCGGCCGAACAGGCCCGCGCCGACGTGGCGGTGCTGGATCCGCCGCGCTCGGGTGCCGGCCGGGAAGTCATCGACCTCCTGGCCGCAGCCGATGTGCGACGTGTGGTCCACATCGGTTGCGAGGCAGCGGCTTTCGCGCGGGACATCGGACTCTACCTCGGCCATGGTTATGCCGTGGACGAACTCACCGTGTTCGACGCCTTTCCGCTGACGCATCACGTGGAATGCGTTGCGCTGCTGACTCGCTAGGCACCTGACTGCGGCGCGGGCGCTCAGGGGATAGACTCCGTCGCGGTGTGCCGGGAAGTCTGGTCGGCGGCTCCATTGTCGACCGATCGAAAGGCTCGGGTGCCGTGCCGCAGTGAATGAAACTGTCCGTTACGCGCTGATCATCTTGTTCTGCAGTGCCGTTGGGTTGGCTGCCGTACTGGCGAATCGTCTCACCGAACGGATGAAGATCCCGGTCGCAGTGCTCGTGCTGGTCGGGGCCGCCATCGCGGTGCACGCCGTGCCTATCGTGCAGCCACCGTCCGAGCGGACCGTGGAACGAGTGATCACCATCGCGCTGGTGTTGGTGTTGTTCGACGGCGGCATGCACATCGGACCGGCGCGGTTCCGCAGCGCGGCCGTACCCATCTTGTCGGTCGGCGTGCTGGGAACAGGACTCGTGGCTGTCGGTGCCGCCGTGCTGGTGCATTACACGTGCGGAATCAGTTGGTATCTGGCGTTGCTGGTGGCCACCGCGGTGGCTCCCACCGATCCCGCCGTCGTCTTCTCGGTCCTGGGCAAACGCGAGATCGCCGGGCGCAGCAGCACCATCTTGGAGGGGGAGTCGGGGACCAACGATCCGGTCGGTATCTCCCTGATGAGCGGCCTGATCGGCGCCGGCGGGCTCAGCCTGGCCGGCTTTCTCAACGTGGGGACCCAGTTCGCGCTGCAAATGGTGATCGGTGCGGTCGTCGGCGTGATCGGCGGACGCCTCCTGCTGGTGTTCATGCGGCGCGTGGCGTTGCCCAGCGAAGGTCTGTACGCGCTGCGGACGTTGGCGTCGTGTCTGATGCTCTACGGCCTTGCCACGCTCGCGCACGGCTCGGGTTTCCTGGCGGTGTTCGTGGCCGGGATCGTGATCGGCGATGCGCGCGCGCCCTACAAGCCCGAGATCAAGCGATTCCATGCTGCCCTGGCCGGTCTGGCCGAGATCGTCGCGTTCGCCGTTCTGGGTCTGACCGTCGACCTGCCCGTGCTGGCCCACGCCGACGTCTGGATTCCGGGGCTGGTGCTGGGCGTGGCGCTGACCGTGGTGATTCGGCCGGTGGCGGCGAGCGCCTGCCTGATTCGGGTGCGACTGGAGCGCAACGAACGCCTCTTCATCCTGTTCGCCGGCCTCAAAGGTGCGGTGCCGATCTTGCTCGGGGAATACCTGCGAGCCGCTCATGTACCCGACGCCGAACGCCTGTACGGCATTGTGGTCGTCGTCGTCGTTTTCTCCGTTCTGGTTCAGGGCAGTTCGGTGCCGGGCGTCGCGAAACTGCTGCACCTGCCGATGCGGACCGTGGAAACCCAGCCATGGGAAATCGGTGTCCGGCTCGCGGACGAACCGCAAGGGGTTCACCGGTTCAACGTGGCCGAGGGGTCAGCCGCCGAAGGGTGCACCGTGGAGAGCCTCGGGGACCGCGTCGGCGACATCTGGGTGAGCATCGTTGTCCGCACCACCGGAGTGGTGCCGGTGCGGGGCGACACCACGCTGGAGGCCGGTGACGAGGTCGTCGTGCTCGCCGATCCCGAACTGCGCGACACTCTCGTCGAATTGTTCGGCCCCACGCGGTAATGGCTGCTCACGCCGCACGCCCGGGCCACACTTGCGCGCGCTGCGTAGACTGACGGGATGCTGGAACAGATCCGCGGGCCTGCTGATCTGCAGCACCTTTCCCAACGGCAATTGCGCGACTTGGCGCAGGAGATCCGTGAGTTCCTGATTCACAAGGTCGCCGCCACAGGGGGACATCTGGGTCCGAACCTCGGCGTCGTCGAACTGACACTGGCGCTGCACCGGGTGTTCGATTCCCCGCACGACCCGATCGTCTTCGACACCGGCCACCAGGCCTACGTGCACAAGATGCTGACCGGGCGCTGCCAGGACTTCGAAACCCTGCGCAAAAAGGGCGGGCTGTCCGGGTACCCGTCGCGCAGCGAGAGCGAGCACGACTGGGTGGAATCCAGCCACGCCAGCGCCGCACTGTCCTACGCCGACGGGCTCGCCAAGGCGTTCGAGCTGACCGGGCACCGCAACCGGCACGTGGTCGCCGTCGTCGGCGACGGCGCGCTCACCGGCGGCATGTGCTGGGAGGCGTTGAACAACATCGCGGCCTCGCACCGTCCGGTGATCATCGTCGTCAATGACAACGGCCGCAGCTACGCGCCCACCATCGGCGGCGTCGCCAACCACCTCGCCACGCTGCGGCTGCAGCCGGCCTACGAACAGTTCCTCGAGCGGGGCCGCGACGTCGTGCGTGCCGTGCCGGTGGTCGGTGAGGTCTGCTACCACCTGATGCACAGCGTCAAAGCCGGCATCAAGGACTCCTTGTCGCCGCAGTTGCTGTTCACCGATCTGGGTCTGAAGTACGTCGGCCCGGTCGACGGCCACGACGAACGCGCGGTCGAGGTCGCGTTGCGCAGCGCCCGAGGCTTCGGCGGCCCAGTGATCGTGCACGTCGTCACCCGCAAAGGCATGGGTTACGGCCCGGCCGAAGCCGACGAAGCCGAGCAGATGCACTCCACCGTGCCGATCAACCCGCTGACCGGAGAAGTCACCAAGATCGCGGGCCCCGGCTGGACGGCCACCTTCTCCGACGCCCTCATCGGCTACGCCCAGCGGCGCCGCGACATCGTCGCCATCACCGCGGCCATGCCCGGTCCGACCGGGCTGAGCGCGTTCGGGCAGCGCTTCCCGGACCGCTTGTTCGACGTCGGCATCGCCGAGCAACACGCGCTGACGTCGGCAGCGGGTCTGGCCATGGGCGGGTTGCACCCGGTGGTGGCGATCTACTCGACGTTCCTGAACCGGGCGTTCGACCAGATCATGATGGACGTGGCGCTGCACAAGCTGCCCGTGACCATGGTGCTGGACCGGGCGGGAGTCACCGGCTCGGACGGCCCCAGCCACAATGGCATGTGGGACCTGTCCATGCTGGGCATCGTGCCCGGCATGCGGGTGGCCGCGCCCCGCGACGGCACGCGACTGCGTGAGGAACTCGGTGAGGCGCTCGACATCGACGACGGGCCGACGGCACTGAGGTTCCCCAAAGGCGATGTGGGAGAAGACATTCCGGCGCTGGAACGACGTGCCGGAGCGGACGTGCTGGCGTTGCCGGCCGGTGGGCTGAACCACGACGTGCTGCTGGTGGCGGTCGGCGCCTTCGCGTCGATGGCACTCGCGGTCGCCAAGCGGCTGCACAACCAGGGCATCGGTGTGACGGTGATCGACCCGCGCTGGGTGCTGCCGGTGTCCGACGGTGTGCGCGAACTGGCAGAGCAGCACAAGCTGCTGGTCACCTTGGAGGACAACGGCGTCAACGGCGGTATCGGGTCGGCAATCTCGGCGGCGCTGCGCCGTGCCGAGGTGGACGTGCCGTGCCGCGACGTGGGGTTGCCGCAGGATTTCTTCGAGCACGCCTCGCGGGGTGAGGTGTTGGCCGAGCTGGGGTTGACCGACCAGGATGTGGCCCGGCGGATTACCGGTTGGGTTGCGGCACTGGGTTCTTCGGTGACCGAGTCAGAGGCGGAGCTGCGCGAGCCGCTCGACTAGTCCTCGGTCGGAGCGACCGCCGCCGTCGATATCGCCGCGGCCAACGCCGACACCACGAGGTCACGTTGCCAGGGCCGGGCTTGGCCGGCGCGCAAGTATTCGGCGACCGCCTGTTCGGCGTCGCCGTCCTGCACCGATTCCCAGTCCCAGCACAACCGTCGCACCAGCTCCGGCGAGACGAGGTTCTCGGTGGGCACGCCCACCCGCTCCGACACCTTGGTCAGCGCGGCGCGGGCCGCCTCGAGCCGGGCGGCCGCTTCCGGTTTACGCCGCCCCCACCGCGCCGGTGGTGGCGGCGTGTTCACCGGCTCGGCCTCGTCGGGCGGACTCTCGTTGCGGCGGGCCGCTTCCAGCGCCGAGAGCCACATCGCGGCGCTGCGCCGCTGATTTCGCCCCCCGAACACCGGCAACGCCACCAGGTCGTCCACGGACTTGGGGTCGGCGAGCGCGGCGTCGACGATGGCCGAGTCGGGCAGGATCCGGCGGGGCGCGATGTCGCGGCGCTGGGCGATACGGTCGCGCATGGTCCACAGCTCGCGCACCGCCGCCAAGCCGCGCCGGTCGTGGACGCGGTGGATACCTGAGGTCCGCCGCCACCGGTCTTTGCGGGCAGCGGCCGGGATGGCGGTGCGCAGGTACTCGAATTCCTGTGCTGCCCAATCGGTTTTGCCTTGCTCGGCCAACACCGCCGCGATCGCGGCGCGCAACTCGATGAGCAGTTCCACGTCCAGGGCCGCATAGTTGAGCCACGCGGTCGGCAGCGGGCGCTTGGACCAGTCGGCGGCGCCGTGTCCTTTGGCCAACCCGAAACCGAGCAACCGCTCGACCATGGTGGCCAAGTTGACGCGCTCGAAGCCGGCCAACCGGCCGGCCAATTCGGTGTCATACAGCGCGGGCGGGTACATGCCCACCTCCGCCAGACACGGAAGATCCTGATCGGCGGAATGCAGAATCCACTCGTCCTGACCCAGCACCTCGGCGACCGGTCTGAGCACCGTGCGCGCGTCGCCACCATGGCTGACCGGATCGATCAGCACGGTGCCCGCCCCGGCGCGGCGAATCTGGATCAGGTAGGCCCGGTTGGAGTAGCGGAACCCCGAAGCTCGCTCGGCGTCCACGGCGAACGGCCCGTGGCCGCCGTTCAGCAAGGCCGCGGCGGCCTCGATCTGGCGCGGGCTCACCGACAGGGTTGGTATCCCGTCGGCCGGCTGAAGTAGGGGGACTGACGTTGGTTCCGCGCTGTCGGCGCTTTCCGTGCTCTCCGGCGGATTGGCCTCCGGTTCACCCATCAGGCCCGTGACCGCGAGCCCAGGTCAACGACGCCGGCCGGAGGCAGGCCCGCGGCATGCTCGAGAACACCGCAGAAGGCTTCGACATGGCTGCCCACGTCTGGAGTGGTCGCGGTCCACGACGCCCGTAGTTCCAGCTGGTGGGCGCGCGGCGGGCCGGAGATGTCGCCATAGCGCACCGACGTGGTCGCGGTCACCGTGCCGCCCAGGGCGGTCGCCTGCTCGGTGCGTGACTCCAACGCCTCGACCAGCCAGCTCCACGCCACCTCGGGCAGCAGGGGATCGATCGCCTCGTGGGAGTCCAAATCGGCCTGAACGTAGGCGACCAGGCGGATGGTGCCGTCCCACGCATCGGAGCCGTCCGGGTCGTAGAGCAGGATCAGCCGGCCGAAGGCATCACCTTCGGAGCGTTCCGGGACGATGTCCAGATCGGGATGTTTGACCTCGGCGCCCAGCGCATAGCTGTACGGGGCGAGCCGCTGAGGGGGACGAATCGGGCCAAGCTCGATTTCCGGGCGGACGGTCACGGCGTTCATCGCCGCCACCGCCTCGCGGAACGGAGCCGGTTCCGTTGAAGTCATGAGCGCCGCTCCTCCTCATCGCTGCGCTCAGCGTGGTCGTAGGGGCGGGTCACACCCACCGACGGTAGACCTATCCTCGGACACGCGGAATCAGGCGCGCCGAACCGCCCCTCAGCTGTCGGAACCGTCAATAAAGCGGGCTGGACGCTTCTCCCGGTGTGCGGCCAGGCCCTCTCGCACGTCGGGCCCGCTGAACCCGATGAACTCCAGACCCAGGGACGTCTCGAAAGTCGGCCCGAACATCCGGTACCAGTGGTTGAGGCTGCGTTTCGTCCAGCGAATGGCGGTCTGCGCGCCCTGGGCTAGTTTCTCGGCCAGTTGTGTCGCGGTGGCCAACACCTCGTCGTCGTCGACGCACGTCGAGACCAACCCGATGCGTTCGGCTTCCTCGCCGGACAGGGTCTCGCAGGTCAACAGGTAGTACTTGGCCTTGGCCATGCCGACCAGCAACGGCCAGCAGATGGCGGCGTGGTCACCGGCGGCCACCCCCAGCTTGGTGTGGCCGTCGATGATCTTCGCGTTCTTGCCCGCGACGGAGATGTCGGACAGCAACGCCACCACCAGTCCGGCGCCGACGGCCGGTCCGCGGATCGCCGACACCATCGGTTTGTCGAAGTTGACCAGGTTGAGCACCAAATCGCGGGCCTCGCGCATGATGCGGATGCGGCCCTCGAAGTCGCCCATCGTCTCTTCGATCAGGTCGAAACTGCCGCCGGAGGAGAACGCCTTGCCTTCACCGCGGACCAGCACCACCCGCACGGCGGGGTCGCGGTCGATCACCGGCCAGATGTCGGCGAGATCTTGGTGCATCTGCGGACCCACCGAGTTCAGCCCCGGCGCGTCGAGGACCAGATTCAGCACGCCGTTGTCCCGGAGTTCACAGCGCAGGCTGGGGAAGTCGTCGTAGGAGAGTGGCACCGGGTCGATGTTACGCAGGGGCCCCTGCCACCTCGTGGCAGCATTGAAGCTGATGAACAATCGTCGCGACCTTCCTCAGTCGCCGTATCTGGCCGCGGTCGCCGGCCGCAAGCCCAGCCGCATCCCGGTGTGGTTCATGCGGCAGGCCGGCCGTTCGCTCCCCGAATACCGGGCGCTGCGCGAGCAACACAGCATGCTGGCGGCCTGCTTCGAACCCGAAGTGGCCTGTGAGATCACCCTGCAGCCCATTCGCCGCTACGACACCGACGCGGCGATCCTGTTCTCCGACATCGTCGTTCCGCTTCGCGCGGCCGGCATCGACTTGGACATCGTTCCTGACGTGGGCCCGGTGATCTCCCACCCGGTCCGCACCCAAGCCGACATCGACGCGCTGAAACCTGTTGACCCGCAAGGCATTGCGCCTATTGCCGAGGCGGTCGAGCTGTTGGTCGCCGCGCTGGGCGAGGTTCCGCTGATCGGATTCGCCGGTGCGCCGTTCACGTTGGCGTCCTACCTGGTCGAGGGCGGGCCGAGCCGCAACCACGCCCGCACCAAGGCGATGATGCTGGCCGAGTCGGCGAGTTGGCATGCCTTGATGACGAAGCTCACCGACCTCACCATCGCGTTTCTGCGCAGCCAGATCGACGCCGGGGTGGACGCCATCCAGGTGTTCGACTCGTGGGCCGGGACGTTGTCGCTCGCGCACTACCGGCAATACGTGCTGCCGCACAGCGCGCGGGTGTTCAGCACCTTGGCCGAATACGGCGTGCCGATGACGCACTTCGGGGTGGGCACCGCCGAGTTGCTGGGGGCAATGTCGCAGGCCGGGGCGGGCGTCGTCGGCGTGGATTGGCGCACCTCGCTCGCCGACGCGGCGACCCGGGTCCAGCCCGGCACCGCCCTGCAAGGCAACCTCGATCCGGTGGTGGTGCTGGCCGGCTGGCCGGCGGTGGAAGACGCGGCCCGCGCCGTGGTGGACGACGGCCGCCGCGCCGTGGACGCTGGGGCGGCCGGTCACGTGTTCAATCTGGGTCACGGGGTGTTGCCGGAGACCGATCCCGGCGTGCTGACCGAGTTGGTGGCGTTGGTGCACTCGCTGTGACGGGATCGTATTGCGTTGTAGGCGGCGGCATTTCGGGTCTGACGGCGGCGTATCGACTGCGGGTGGCGGTCGGGGCCGACGCACAGATCACCCTGTTCGAGCCCGCGGACCGGTTGGGCGGGGTACTGCGCACCGAGCTGGTCGGTGGACAACCCATGGATCTGGGCGCCGAGGCATTCGTGCAGCGCCGCCCCGAGATGCCCGCGCTGCTGGCCGAACTGGGCTTGGCCGATCGACAGCGCACCACCACCGGCGCCCGGCCGTTGATCTACAGCCAAGGACGGTTGCATTCCCTGCCGGCGGGCACAGTGGTCGGCATCCCGTCGTCGGCCGCCGCGATGGCCGGTCTGGTCGACGAGCAAACCGTGGCCCGCATCACGAACGAGCCCGACCGTCCGTTGGCGTGGCAGCCGGGTAGCGACCCGTCGGTCGCCGATCTGGTGGCCGAGCGGTTCGGTGAGCAGACCGTGGCCAGGTCGGTGGATCCGCTGCTCAGTGGCGTGTACGCCGGGTCGGCCGCAACCATCGGACTACGTGCCGCGGCTCCGAGCGTGGCGGCGGCCCTGGACCGCGGTGCGACCAGCCTGACCGAGGCGGTCCGTCAGGGCCTGCCGCCGGCCACCGGCGCGCCGGTGTTCGGCGCGCTGAGCGGCGGCTACCAGGTCTTGATCGAGGAACTGGTGCGGCGCAGCGGGCTGCAGTGGGTGCACGCCGCGGTGACCAAACTGGAGCCGGGCTGGGAGTTGCAGGACGACACCGGCGCTCGCTGGCATGCCGATGCGGTGATTCTCGCGTTGCCCGCAGCCCGGTTGGCGCGGCTGGTGGAGGGAGCCGGTGTGGCACGCACGGCCGCGGCCGCCGGCCGGGTGGTGAGCGCGTCCTCGGCGGTGGTGGCGCTGGCAGTGCCCGTCGACACGCCCTTCCCGCAGAACTCCGGGGTGCTGGTGGCCAGCGGAGAAACGTTGCACGCCAAGGCAATTACCCTGTCCTCGCGCAAGTGGGGCGGGTCCGGGGACGCGCAGTTGCTGCGGTTGTCGTTCGGACGCTTCGGTGACCGGGTGGCCGCGGCCACGTCGGACGAGCAGTTCGTGTCCTGGGCGCTGGAAGATCTGGCCACCGTGTTCGGGCTGGCGGTCGAGCCGGTCGACGTGCGGGTGCAGCGGTGGATCGACGCGATGCCGCAGTACGGACCGGGTCATGCGGCGCTGGTCGCCGAACTGCGCGCCGGGCTGCCGCCAACGCTGGGTGTGGCAGGCAGCTACTTGGACGGCATCGGGGTGCCGGCGTGCATCGGGGCGGCCGGCCGGGCCGTCACCAGCGTCGTCGAGGCCTCGAACGCCGAAGTGGCACGATAGGAGCCATGTCCCGCCTCGACTTCGACGCTCTCAACTCCACGATTCGGTACCTGATGTTCTCGGTGTTCGCGGTGCGGCCCGGCGAACTCGGCCAGGAGCGCGACGCCGTGATCGACGACACCGCCACGTTCTTCAAGCAGCAAGAGGAGCGCGGTGTCGTGGTGCGCGGCCTCTATGACGTCGCGGGTCTGCGCGCTGACGCCGACTTCATGATCTGGACCCATGCCGAGCGCGTCGAAGCCCTGCAAACCACCTACGCCGACTTCCGGCGCACCACCACGCTGGGCCGGGCGTGCGCACCGGTATGGAGCAGCGTGGCGCTGCACCGCCCCGCCGAGTTCAACAAGAGCCACATCCCGGCGTTCCTGGCCGGCGAGGAACCCGGCGCCTACATCTGCGTGTATCCCTTTGTGCGGTCCTATGAGTGGTATCTGCTGCCCGACGAAGAACGGCGTCGCATGCTGGCCGAGCACGGCATGGCGGCCCGCGAGTACAAAGACGTCCGGGCTAATACGGTGCCGGCATTCGCGCTGGGTGACTACGAGTGGATCTTGGCGTTCGAAGCTCCCGAGCTGGACCGCATCGTCGACCTAATGCGCGAGCTGCGCGCGACCGACGCCCGCCGGCATACCCGCGAAGAGACACCGTTTTTCACCGGGCCGCGGGTGCCCGTCGAGCAGTTGGTGAGTGCTCTGCCATGACGAATCCGCAATTCGACCCGACCGACCCCACCCGGTTCGAAGAGATGTACCGCGACGAACGGGTCTCCCACGGCCTGCCCGCCGCCACGCCGTGGGACATCGGCGGCCCACAGCCCGTCGTGCAGCAGCTCGTCGCCGTGGGAGCGGTCAAGGGGGAGGTGCTCGATCCCGGCACCGGACCCGGACACCACGCGATCTACTACGCCACCAAGGGATATTCCGCCACCGGCATCGACGGCTCGGCCGGTGCGATCGAGCGCGCCCGCGACAACGCGCGCAAGGCCGGGGTAACGGTGGACTTCCAGGTTGCAGACGCCACGAAGCTGGACGGGCTGGACGGCCGCTTCGACACCGTCGTCGACTGCGCGTTCTACCACACCTTCAGCACCGCCCCGGAGTTGCAGAAGTCCTATGCGCAGGCGCTGCACCGGGCCACCAAACCCGGCGCGCGGCTGTACATGTACGAGTTCGGCGAGCACAACGTCAACGGGTTCACCATGCTGCGGTCGTTGTCGGAGAGCGACTTTCGCGACGTGCTGCCCGTCGGTGGTTGGCAGATCACCTATATGGGGCAGACGACGTATCAAGTCAACATCAGCGCGCAGTCGATCGAGATGATGGCCGCGCGCAATCCCGACATGGCCGAGCAAGCGGAGGACCTGTTGGCCCGATTCCGCGCGATGGAGCCGTGGCTGGTCAACGGCCGGGTGCACGCGCCGTTCTGGGAAGTGCACGCCACCCGCGTCGACTAGGGATATCTGCCGTAGCGGCAGCCTGGGTTGATTAGGCCGTCGCCGGCACCAAGCGCAGCGAGATCGAGTTGATGCAGTAGCGCTGGTCCGTCGGCGTCGGGTAGCCCTCGCCTTCAAAGACGTGGCCGAGGTGGCTGTGGCAATTTGCGCACAACACCTCGACGCGCCTCATCCCCAAGGAGTTGTCAGACCGCAGGATCACCGCATCGGAATTTGCCGGGTCGAAGAACGACGGCCAGCCGCAGTGCGACTCGAACTTTTCTGTGCTCCGGAACAATTCGGCACCACACGCGCGGCACTGGTAGACGCCTTCGGTTTTGGTGTCGGTGTACTCGCCGGTGAAGGGACGTTCGGTGCCGGCGCGGCGAAGCACCTGAAACTCCTCGGGAGTCAGCTTCTGGCGCCACTCGTCGTCGGTGAGTTGCAGCTTGGGACTGGTCATGCATCCACGCTAGCGCTGATGCGGCGCTCCTGCTCGGGCCGCAGCCAGGCCGGATCGATGCCGTCGTCCAACCGGTTCTCTGCCTTGGCGTCCAGGTACCGGTAGTAGAGCACGGTGAACGTCACGATCAGCAGCAGCGACCAGCCGTAAGTGATCTTGAGGTATTCCATCGCGCGGCCCCAGCGCATCCAGTTGAACAGCAGCCAGCGGTCCAGCGTCATGAACCCGTAGATGCCCAACCACGCCGGCCAGTTACGAATCACCGAGTTGGGCAGCACTACCGTCATCAGGAACGGGAACAGCATCATCGAGTAGTAGCCCTGCGCCAGCGACAGCGCCAGCCAGGACCACAGCAGCAGCACCCCTGAGGAGGTGGTGAACCAGAACAGCGGGTCACGGGTGCGGTAGTAGCGGTACAACAGCCACAACGCTCCCGCCGCGAGCACGGTGAACAACAGCCGCAGGAACACGATCAGCCACGTCGGCAGGCCGAAATAGACGCCATTGCCCTCGATCGAGCTGTTGAAGTAGTCGCGGGTACCCAGGATGTAGGGCAGCGTGCGGGTGAAGAAGTTCATCGGGTCGCTCACCAGCGGCAGCGCCGCCACATTGATGACCGCGGGAATCACCAAGGCGGCGACCAGCGCCCGCCACTGGCGGTTCAGCAGCGGCAGCAAGAGCAGGGGGCCGAGCAGCGGCTTGAGCACCAGTGTCAGGCCGATGGCCAAGCCCGCCCACCACTGCCGGCTGGCCCGACCGTCCAATAACCAGCGAATGAACAGCACCTCCAGCAGCAGGATGCAGCCGTTGATGTTGGTGAACACCAGCGTGTTGGTGACCGTCTCGGTGCAGAACATGGCCAAGATGAGCGCCGGGGCGGCCACCGAGGACAGCGTGAAGTTGAACATCCGCAGCAGCAGGTAGGCGGCGACCAGGATGGCCACGGTGTTGATCGAGATGAACAGGTAGCGCGACGGCGCGAACGGCAGGTAGCCGAACGGCGCCATCAGCAGGGTGCCGCCGGGCGGGTACAGGTAGTGCGGGTCGACGTAGTCGAAGTGCTCGTTGTAGATGTCCCAGCCGTGCCGGAAGTTCAGGACCGCGCGGTATACCGGCTTGAAGTCGTCGGTGATGTTGCCGTTGGTGGTCAACACGATGCTGCGGTGCAGCACCGAGAGGATGGCCGCCGGCCACAGCACGGAACGCAGAATGGTCGCCGCGCTGGGTGCGCTGGTGCGGGGACGGAATGCGGCTTGCAACGAATCGCGCAAGCCCGTTTTGGTCGAGTCAGCTGCCGTCACCAGCGCACCGTACACCGGTGAGCTCGACCGCCAAGTGTCAGGCGGGACAGTAGGTGTCGGTGCCGGGCAGTTTTCCGGAGTCCAGATATCCGACCATCGGCGGCACCGCACAGGATGAGTAGATGCTGGCGCCGTGGCCGATTCCCTGCCACATCACCCGCTTGCTCGCGGCGGTGGCATTGATGATGGTGGCCGCCGTCGCGGCGACACCTTCGTTGCCGACGATCGGGTCGTTCTGCACGCCGAGCAACAGCACGTCGATCTTGAGTTCCTTGGGGGCCTGCGCCGGCTGACCGGTCGGCCAGTGCACGCATTTGACCAGGTTGAGCGCGGCGATCGAACCGAACTGCGGATAAAGCTTGCCCCAGGCGACCACCAGTTCGCGGACCCGGTCCGGCGTGGGTCGGTTGACCGCGTCGCTGCAGTCGTTGACGAACTGCCCGTCGGTGTCCTGGGTGGCCTCGGCGCGGTTGACCAGGTTGGTCAGCTGGTTCATGTCGCCGGAGCGCGCCGCCGCCAGGGCGTTGGCCAGGTTGGTCGTGGTGCTGGCGCGATCGCCGGTGGGGAAGCCCAGGGCCGTGGTCAGCGCATTGGCCAGGGACGCCGCCGAGACCCGGTCGACGCCCCCGTTGGATTTGGCGGCGGTGAGCAACGCGCTGACCGCAGCCTTGGGGTCGGCGCCCAGTGCGCAGTTGACCGCGACACATTGCGCGGCGAACGCGTCGAGTGCGGCCTGTTGTCCCTTGACCTGCTGCTCGGCGGCCGCTTCGGCGCTGGCGCCCAACGCCACCGGCGAGTCCAGGATCAACCGCGCCACCTTGTCGGGACGGGAACCGGCATAGGCCAGCGCCACCTGCGCGCCGTTGCCGATGCCGACCAGCGCCAGGGCCGGGACGTCCCACAGGTTGCGCAGCCGCTCGATATCGGAGGCGGCGTGGCCGTTGTCGTAGGAGGAGGCGCCGGGCGCGATGGCGTCGGTGCAGTTCGTGGTGGCGGTGTTCGAGATGTCCGAGAGGTTGGCGACCGGGTCGTCACCGGCCCGGAATTGGGCTTGGTCGCGCATCTCTTCGCGATCCAGGCGGTCGCGGCAGTCGATCGGGCTCGACATGCCCATGCCGCGGCGGTCGATCGCGACGATCGGGTGACTCTTGAGGACGTCACCGCCGGCGCGGGAGAGCCACACCGGTAGCTGCGTGGACGACGGCAAGTCCGAGCCGGTGGTGAAGACCAGGGGGCCGGCATCTTTGGGCGTCTGGGCGGAGCGGGCGCGGACCACGCCGATGGTGATCGATCCCGAGCTGCCGTTGACCGGATCGAGGTCGGCGTCGAAGTTGGCGCACTCCAACTTGACGCCGGGTGCGGCAGGCACTCCGGCGTCGGAGGTGACCCGGGACGTGCAGTCACGCCAGGACAGGTCGTTCTTGGGTGCGGCGATCGGCGGCGGGCCGTGCGGTGCGGGAGTCGAGGTGGCCGCGCCCTGTGGACGGGCGCCGGAATTGGTGGCGAACCGCGGGTTGGCGCCCAGGCCCGGGACGCAGCCGGCCAGCACCGCGGTCACCGCGACGAGGATCGTGGCGGAGGTGATGCGCCGACTCATGCCGACCACAGTAGCCACCGGCTCCGACTATGCCTTGATGTAGCGGGTGTAGAGGTAGCCGGCGTCGTTGGTCAGCACGTGCGCGCAGCGCAGGCGCGTCATCAGTTGCGCGGGGCCCGTCGCGATGCGCCGCGAGCGACCGCCGACCACGCAGGGCGCGACCGTCAGGCACAGCTCGTCGAGCAGGTCGCGTTCGATCAACGCGCCCAGCAGCATCGGGCCCCCTTCGGTGAGGACTCGCCGCAGTCCCCGCGCCTCGAGGTGAGACAGCACGAGGCGTTCGTCGACGCGGGCGGGATCGTCGCCCGAACAGTCGATCGTTTCGGCGGATGGACCCAGTCGACGGCGGGTCTCGTCGAGCGCCGCGGTGCAGGTGAGCACCAACGGTGCAACCTCGGTGCGGCTGAATATCGGCAGGTCCCGGTCGAGCCGGCCGCTCTTCGTGACGATCGCCAAGGGCGGGACTTCTCGCTGGTGGCGTGCTTGTCGTTGCTGGCGCTCGACGACGCCCAGGTGGGCGCCGGAGTAACCCTCGCTGCGGACAGTTCCCGCGCCGACGAGGATGACGTCGGCCAGTCCGCGCAGCGTGTTGAAGATCAGTCGATCACCCGCGTCACCCATTGCGCCGCTGGTGCCGTCGACGGTGGCTCCGCCGTCCACGCTGGTGATGAAGTTGGCTCGCAACCAGCTGCCGTCGTGTTGCGCTGGATAGCCGTAGAGCTGGGCAAGTTCGCCGTCGCTGACCTCGCGCTCCGATCCGAGCAAGGTGAGGCGTGAACTGCCGGCCGCCGAATCGGGCATGAGTTCGATTGCAGCACGTCGCTACAGTGCGAGCATGCCTGGGTCCACCGCTGACAACGGTTCCGGCGGCGCGGCCCACCTGGTCGATCGGCATCCGACCGTGTCGCCGGAGCGGCTGATCTCCCAGCTGCGCCCGCCGCCGACGTTCGCGACGGTGAGCTTCGAAACGTATCGTCCCGACCCGGCCGAACCCACGCAGGCGGCCGCCGTCGTCGCCTGCCAAGAGTTTTGCGAGCAGGCGGTGCAACGGCGGGCCGGCCGCAGGCGGCTGCTGGGCAAGCGGTCGGTGTTGCCCGGTGTCGGGATTTACCTGGACGGCGGATTCGGCGTGGGCAAGACGCATCTGCTGGCGTCGTCGTATTACCAGCTGCCGGGCGACGGGCCGGACGCGCCACCACATCCGAAAGCGTTCGCGACATTCGGTGAGCTGACGCAGTTGGCCGGGGTCTTTGGCTTCGCCGAATGCATTGAGCTGCTGAGGAATTACACCGCGGTGTGCATCGACGAGTTCGAGCTGGACGACCCAGGCAACACCACACTGATTTCGCGATTGCTTTCCTCGCTGGTCGAGCGTGGGGTGTCGGTGGCCGCCACGTCCAACACCTTGCCCGAGCAACTCGGTGAAGGGCGATTCGCCGCGCAGGATTTTCTGCGCGAAATCAACACGCTGGCAGACATTTTCACCACGGTGCGAATCGAAGGACCGGACTACCGGCATCGGGGCCTGCCGCCGGCGCCGCCGCCGTTGTCCGATGCGGAGGTCGCCGCGCGGGCGGCGAACGTGCCGCACGCCACCCTGGACGACTTCGACGCGCTGTGTGCGCATTTGGCGACGATGCATCCGTCGCGCTATCTCACCTTGATCGAGGGGGTGGCGGCCGTGTTCATCACCGGCGTACACAGCATCGACGACCAGAACGTGGCGCTGCGGTTGGTGGCGCTCACCGATCGCCTCTATGACGCCGGGATCCCGGTGGTGGCGTCCGGGGCCAAGCTGGACACCATTTTCAGTCAGGAGATGCTGGCCGGCGGATACCGGAAGAAGTACCTCAGGGCGACGTCCCGGCTCCTGGCTCTGACTGCGGCCGATCCCGCACCATGACGTAATCGTTCTCCACGCCGGAACCCAGCTGGAACGTTCTGGTGCCGGCGACCTTGAACCCGTTCTTGGCGTAAAAGCGTTGCGCACGAACGTTTTCCTGATTAACGCCCAGCCATACGCATTCGACACCCCAGGCGGCGGTGACGTCGAGTGCGGCGTCGATCAAGGCCGTCGCAGCGCCGGTGCCATGAAAGTCGCTGAGCACGTAAATCTTCGACACTTCGGCGGCCGGGCGCAGTGGGACGGCGCGCTGAATGTCCGGGTCGTCGGCGACTCCGAAAATCAACATGACGTAGCCGACGATCCGGCCGTTATGGTTTGCGGTGAGAATCGCCCGTTGCGGGTCGGTCAGGTACTCGACGAAGCGGGCCGCCGACAGGTTCGTCCGTACGAACGCGGTAATGTTCTCCGGCGTGGCCGACGGGGGACAGGCCAGCGGAAAGGCTTGCGCGGCAACAAGGGCCAGTTCGTCGACATCGACAGTGTCGGCGGTTGCGCGGTCTACGTACAGATCACAAATTCCATTGCGCGAGGTGCTCACCGGTCTTCTTGTCCAGCAAGACGACGACGGAAACCGGGTCGCGGTAGGCGTCCCAATACACTCCGCCGCGCACGATGGCGCCCTGCGGGGCGTTGACCAACACGTTGTCCAGGGCGTCGGGGGCGTCGGAGGCGCGAGGCTTGTAGGCGTCGGCGAACGGTGTCACGCCGTCGAAGGCGAAATTGGTGGCCATGATGTACGAGTTCGGCACGCGTACCGCGCGAACCGTCACGTCGGCACGGTTGACCGAACTGCCCGGGAGACCTTTGACCGGCACTCCGGCGCGCGTGTAACCGAATCCGGGAGGCGGGTCGCACGGCGCGACGCTGCTGACGGTCACGTCTGCGACGTAGGTGCCGGTGTCGACTCGCAACGTGTCACCGATGTGGCCGATCGGCGCGTCGCCGGCCCACGCGCGCGGGATGGCGACATCCACCGCCGAGACGCCCGCAGCGGCGACCAGCAAGGTGGACAAGATGATTAGCCAGCGGTGCACTTTTTGCCTCCTCGGCTCCCGTTTCGGGGACCTTCGCATGATTGCACACGTCCGGATCGCAAGGGGAGGGGTTCGCCGTCTCAGGTAGCGCGGGGGCTTGCGGGGCCGGCGCCGCCGGTCAGAGATTCCAGCGCGGCGGCCAGGTCTGTCTCGACACGTTGCTTGTCGACGCCGGATCGGTGCAAAGCTCCGGCCCCGTCCTCGAGTTCGAGCAGGGCGAGCAGCAGGTGTTCGGTGCCGATGTAATTGTGTCCCAAGCGAAGTGCTTCTCGAAACGTCAGTTCGAGTACCTTGCGCGCCGGTCCGCTGAACGGGATAAGGGCAGGAGTTTCTGCCGCGGCCGGCGGGAGGGTCACCGACGCTTTGAGCGCTTCGGTGTCGATCTTCTGCAAATGCAGCAGCACCGTGGCCAAGGCGGCGCTATCGTCCAGCAGGCCGAGCAGCAGATGGTCGGGGGTGATCTCGTTGTTGCCGGCGTCGTGGGCGGCGTTCTGGGCCGCGACGACCGCTCCTCGGGCCCGTGGGGTGAAGCGCCCGAAGCCCTGCTCGGGGTCCAACGTGGTGGCTTCGGCCTTCGGCACGAACCGCTTCTGCGCGGCCTGTTTGGTGACGCCCATGCTCTTGCCGATGTCGGTCCAGGATGCTCCGGAACGGCGGGCCTGATCGACAAAGTGCCCGATCAGATGGTCGGCGACCTCGCCGAGATGTTCGGCGGCCAAGACGGCGTCGGCGAGTTGGTCAAGTACGTCGGGGTGGACCTGCTTGATGGCGTTGATCAGCTCGTCAAGGCGGATGGGGTAGGAGATCGGCGTGGGTTGCACCATGTCGTCAACGGTAGGTTGACGAACGGGATCATGTCAACCGCAGGTTGACGATCTGCTCGAAATGCGCAGTCTGTTCTCCAGTGCGACGATCTGGGGTCATGAGGCTTCTGCTTCCGCTCGCGGTGGCGTCCGCGTTGACGGCGCTGGCCGCGCCCGCCAGCGCTGACAGCACTGACGATCTCTTCCTCGCCTCGCTGCGTGCTGCGGGAATCAGTTTCCAGGATCCGGATCGCGCCGTCCGCGCCGGCAAATTCGTGTGTGCGCTGGTCGACCAGGGGCAGCGGGGCAAAGAGGTCGTCGACACCGTCCAATCGCAGAATCCGGCGGTCGACCAGGAAGGCGCCGCCAAGTTCACGGCGATCGCGGCCCACGCGTACTGTCCGAAGGCTATTGCGGGCCTGTCCTAGACGGCCTTCGGTTGAGTCGGCACGTGGAGGTGCGCGATGAAAGCAGTCCTGGCCGTCGGTGCGGTGCTGACCGGTCTTGTGAGTTGGGGCGGGGCGCGGGCGATCGTTGCGCAGATCGAGCGCAACCCCGATCCCTTTCCGCCGGAACGACTTCGGGTCGAACCGGAGGGCGAGGAGGCCCGCATCACGCGTCCCGACGGCACGGTGCTGTGGGCGTTGACCGCTGGCGAAGGTCCGCCAATCGTCTTGGTGCACGGCTACACCGCGGCCGTCATCGAGTGGAATATCGTCTGGGATGAGTTGGTGGCGCGCGGCTATCGCGTGATCGGCTTCGACCAGCGCGGGCACGGACGCTCCACGTTGGGTTCCGACGGGATCGGTTCTGCGCCCATGGCGGCCGACCTGGCCGCGGTGCTGCGGCACTTCGATGTGCGCGACGGCGTGCTGGTCGGCCATTCGATGGGTGGCTTCATCTCGATCCGCGCAGTACTCGATGACCCCAACCTCGCCGACCGGTTGCGCGGGCTGGTGCTGTTCGCCACCTGGGCGGGTCGCATTCTGGAAAAGGCGCCCCAGAATCGGCTGCAAATACCGCTGCTGCAAACCGGCGTCCTGCAACGACTCATCCGAAACAGGACCATAGCGGTGCTGTTCCTGGCCGCGCAGTGCGGGAAGCGTCCGTCGCCGGCGATGGTGTCGGTGTTCGAGCACTTCTTCAAGCAACACCTTGACGACCACGGGCCGCTACTGCCGATCGTGCGGGCGTTCTCCCGGGAAGACCGCTATCCGCGGCTGGGGGAGATCGCGGTGCCGACGGTCGTGATGGTCGGTGCCGCAGACCGTACAACGCCGCCGCACCACTCACGCCGGCTCGCCGACGGCATCCCCGGCGCGCGGCTGGTCTCGATTCCAGACGCGGGCCACCTGCTGAACTGGGAGGCTCCCGACCAGCTCGTCCAGGTCGTCGAATCGTTCTATGCGTCGGTGCCGCGCTGATGGGTATGGGCGGTCCAGGTCTGACCGTCGAAGTAGCGCAGCACAGCGGGATTGTGCGCGTCCGGATACCAGCCGGGCGCGCTGGTCGGTGCCGGTGAAGTCTGCCAGCCGTGCGGCACATAGGGATTCGCGTCTGGCTTGGGTGTGGTCAAGCGGATCATCACAACGATGAACCCGGCGACGACGACCACACCGATCAGCGCGGCCACGACCAGCAATAGGTAAGCGAGCAACGAACGCTTCCTTCCCCCAAGCGGACGCGAGACGCCACACAGATGTTAGCGGTGGCCGGATCGCGTCCGCTCGAGGTCAGATCGTCACAGGCCGGGCAGGCAGATCGGGGCTCCCATGCACGTGTTGGCCGGTGACGGGTCACCTTCCATGATGTGCGCCCCAACGGGAATGCCGCCTTCGGTGCCCGGGTGGCCGGGGCTGCCGCCGTAGTAGTGGTGACAGACGTTCATGTCCCAGACCACATCGGGCATCGGCAGTGGACTGCCCGGGCACCAGACGTAGCTGCACATCGCGAGCTGGTTGCAGATACCCGTGCCCGGGTCGGCCTGCGCGGTGCCTGCACCTGCTGCGACGTTGGCCAACGCGAGCGATCCCGAGAACAATGCGGCAGCGAGGATTCGCTTCATGTGTTTGCTCCTTCCCGTGTAGCGCCATTCTTGGCGGCATTGCGGGAAGTAGACAAGAGGCAATTTGCTACCGATCCCAAGTTCGCCGGAGCGTCAGCGCTTCGAACGCCGGCTCACACGCTTTCCGCAACGTAGGTGACCACGTACCACCGTCTGGGCGGCTTTCGAGTGGTGTCGTACTCCTCGGTCGCGGCGGCGTGCTCCAGCCGAACGTCGGTCAATTCGGGATTGTGGACGCGAATGTGGTCTTCGAGTTGCAGCAGCAGCGCATCGCCGTGCAGGGCCGGATCCGCCAGCGCTCTGCCTCGATATCGAGTCCAACTCATGTCAGCGACCTTGGGGGGTGCGGGCTCCGGCGCGGGTCTTCGTCAGATGAATCAATTCTCCGAACGGCTCTCACCAAACGACACATCCGACACTATCGCGGCGAAGAAAAGCGATCTCCCCAAGTGGTCGCGGCGCACGGGGCTTCGTTCGGACGCTGAGTGAGAGTCCGGCGGCTGAAAAGTCAACGGCCGCCTGTCTTTTGTGCGATTGTGTCCGGCTTCTGTAGTGCCGCTAGCTAATTCTCTCAGAACCACACTGCGCGCCGAGTGACCGCTATAACATTGCCTTCTAGCCGCTTCGGGCCGCGACTATGCAGGGGTCAATCAACGGAGATTGGGGTCGATGGCGATGAAGAAAATGACACGGAAGCGGACGGCTCAGGTACTACTTGCGCTGCTTGTCGCGGCGTCCGCACCGGCGATGTCGGGATGTACCGGCGGCTTGAATTTGGGTGGCCAGGTGGGAACTCCGCCCGTCCAATGTCCAAATGGCGATTGCCCCGCGCCCTAGGCCGCACGTCGCCTTTCTCAGGCAGGAGCGGGCAATATTTATCGTTCGCTGTGGTCACGCGCTTGTCACTTCGGTGACGAGGTTTCAGCTGCCTGGCAAAACAAGGCCAAAGGGATATTAGCGGCGGCGCTTGCGCGTCTATTGCGATAGAGACAGTGAAGGCCCGGTGAAAACCGGGCCTGAACTGTATGACTTCTGGTGCGCGATACTGGGATTGAAAAGACGACCCCGGTTTTTCGAATTGGTGTCCTGATCAGCTCAGGATGTCGCGATAAGCCACGAACCGGTCAGGGCAGCCCTCGCAGCGGGCTTCGCTAACGCCTTGTCCAAGCCCGCTGCCGGACGGCAGAGGGGATCCATCGCGCAGCTATCCGCCTGTTGTCAGTGGCTTCTACTCGGACCGCAACTGCTTCTGTGAAGGAACTGACCGCCAGCCATGTCCATCGCTTAAGCCCGTCGTACCTGGCTTGATACATCGCCTCAAGATTGGCCCGGTCGGCGCTATTGTCCTCCTGTAATTCACCGCAAGCTGCCCAAAACTCATTGCAAGTATCCTCGACTGCACGCAGGCGCCCGACGACGTATTCCGCCCAGTCGGCCGCTGTGCTCGGCGTCTCGCTACCAGCCGGGCTCCGTCCTGGGAACAAAATCCAGACTCTTCCCCTCAGCGGTCGAAGCCGGTCCACTGAATCCTTTACTTTTGCCGCACGTTCGTCCCGAAGTATTGAGTCGTGGTGAAGCTTCTCGTTCCGGTGTCCTACCCGGGTCGTTGGCTTGTAGTCCCGCAAGGACGCTAGAGCTGCCATCGCTCCTCCCGCAAATTCGCCTGCCAACGCGATCCGCTGATCTCGAAGCTGTTTCTTTCGGTCATTTCGGTCACCGAAGAAACCAGCAACGAATGCCGAGACAGCAGACGAAGTCAAGACTGCTGCGATGATTGGACCCCAGCCCTGCATCAACAGAGGATATGGCGGCACTCCGCCGCAACGGTCGGCATTCCTCACATGTCGTGAAGGTTGTTCTCGGCTGCGGTTCCTCTTGCCAGGTGGGATTCTTTGGTCGAAGAACTGCTCGGTGCCGCCTGCGGAGAGCAACGGAGGAGTCCTTCAACTTTCCCACCATCCGTGCAGCGACCAGCGGCCGTACTGGCGCGCGACGCTCGATTACGCCCCTGGGTGGCCGGGGGTCTGGCCTGCCCGTTATCGTCTTGCACAGGTGAAAACGCAACCCTTACAAAACATCTCAAAGACCGATCTGCAGCGGATCGCCGAAACGGCGAACGAAAAGCTTGAGCTCTCCGACGTACCGGTAGGGCATCTTTGCCACGCCGCGACGCCGAAGCTCCAATCATCGACGAAGCCAGGGTGCTAGCTGTGGGCCGCGTTGGCGCCCACTCGAGCAGGATGCGGTCTGGTACACCGCTTCCGGCCTCAATTTGCTCGATGCCGGCTCGTTCGCTTTCGGTGAGCTGGTCGGCCAGGTCGCGCCATGTCGTCGCGGGATCGCGTGGGGCGGTGTCGGACTTTAGGCGGATTCTCTCCCGCGGGTCTGACACCAAGGGCGCTACGCCGATCTGGCAAGTTTTCTGCACGTCGCGCAATGAGGCCATCGAAGAACGCCCCTGAACTGCGGTAATGCTGGTGCGCGATACTGGGATTGAACCAGTGACCTCTTCCGTGTCAGGGAAGCGCTCTCCCGCTGAGCTAATCGCGCTGGGGAACAAAGCTGGAGGTGGAGACGGGAATCGAACCCGTGTGCACGGCTTTGCAGGCCGTTGCCTCACCACTCGGCCACTCCACCGCTGGGATTGATGCCACTTGCACCTTCGAGCGGATGACGGGATTCGAACCCGCGACCCTCACCTTGGCAAGGTGATGCGCTACCAACTGCGCTACATCCGCGCGCCTCGGGCGAGATCGTCGTCCGGTGCGAAGGACGACGATAGTCCACGTCAGCGGGCGCACACAAATCTCTTGGTCGTTGCGTGTCCGGTTCGGCGTGTGCGCCCCTGAGGCACACTGGAGCCGTTCGGCGCGTTGGCGGCTCGTGTTAGTCTTCGACGTCGTTCGCCTCTC
>NZ_LZLE01000196.1 GCF_001673155.1 Mycobacterium sp. 1423905.2
CCGACACCGTCGCGGTCTGCCACGCTTTGCGAATCTCCTTGGCGCTGGTACGGAAGAATTTGCGCTGCAGGTCACTGCATCCTCGCTGCAGGCATTGCCGCAGGACCATGGACTGGATAGCGGCGAGCGTAATGCCCTGACCGTAAACGGGATTCACACTGCAAATGGCGTCACCGAAGACAAGGAAGCCAGCCGGCATGCGCGACATCTTGTCGTAGCGTCGCCACCGACTGGAGGCAAACCGGTGAGTGGAGACCTCCGCGAGGGGATCGCCAGCACGCGCTGCGATGAGTGCATGGGGCGGAGCCAACTCGGCTGCGAAGTCCAGCAAGGCCGTGCCCTCGGACGGCAGTTGCTCGCCGGAAACCGATGCCACGCCGACCAGGGAGACGCCGTTTTCGCAGGAAAACATGAGGAACGAGCTGTCGCAGCCCGCATGCGGAGCAATGTTGATGATCACCTCGCGCATTGTTTCGGGCGGTATCCGAACCGGCATGGAGGCGTAGGCAGTGCGCACCACCAATTCGTCTTCAGCGGGCCGACCGTAACCGAGATCCTCGAGGAAGGCCGGCGCGCGTGAACCGCGACCTGTCGCATCGACGACAGTGCTAGCCCACAGCGTACGGTGGTGACCGCTAGCCCGAGTGCGGGCAATGCGCACACCGGTCACCCGATCCCGACGCGCCGTGGCCGTCAAGCCAACCACATCATGTCCGTCGATGATCTCGACATTTGCCAGTACCTGAACCCGTTGGCGTACTTTGAATTCCAAGAGCGGTCGAGTGGCACAATAGAGGGCCACCGAAGCAGGATCCGGAAGGGTGCCTGAGTCGACGAATCGATGGCCACCGATCACCATGCACAGCCGGGAGAGATCTCCGTCATTCCACACCGTCGCGCCGGCGGCCACCAGCTCATCAAGGAACCCAGGAAACAACTCACCGAGAATCTGCGTCGCGCGCATCGTCAAGGCATGCGGTTGCCTACCTTGCGGAACTCCCCGCCGCGGCAGGGGCTCGGCGGGCAACGAATCGCGTTCGATGATGACAACTAGGTCGTAGAAGTCTGCAAGTACGCGTGCGGCTAGCAAGCCACCCATGCCCGCACCGAGCACGACGGCCACATCGCGTGATTTGCGCGTCTCCATACCAAACTTCCCTACTGTCGAGTGGCTTTGAGGTGTTGCGCCGAGCTTGGCCCGTATCGATAGGTCAGTGTATCGTTGATACCACTAATTTGGTATCACCGGTAACGCTAGGCAAGGATGCTGCTATGACGACGCTCACTTACGACTTCATCGTGGTCGGCGCCGGTACCGCAGGTTGCGTACTCGCCAGCCGCCTCTCGGAAGACGCCTCGATCAGCGTCTTACTTCTCGAGGCGGGTGGCGCAACACCGCTACCTGCCAGCGCCGTACCACGGTTGTGGCCCACCATGATTGGCAGTTCCCAAGACTGGGGTGATTGGACGACCGTGCAGTCAGCCACCGGGCTGGCTGAGCGGCTCGTCCGAGGTCGCGGCGTGGGCGGGTCCTCTGCCATCAACGGCATGATGTTCGTGCGAGGCCACCGCGCCAGCTACGCGGCCTGGGAGCGCGTCGGCGCCAAGAGCTGGGGTTTTGACGACCTGCTGCCCTACTTCAAGCGCAGCGAGGCCGCCGTTGGAGGCGACCCCGCGCTGCGCGGCCATAACGGCCCGATGCGCGTCGCACCGATCGATCCGCTGCACCCGGTGGCGGCCGCAAGTCTCGATGCCGCACAAGAGTGCGGATATCGGCGAGCCGTTGACGTCGGCGCCGGACTCGAAATCGGATTCGGCCCCACGCTGAACAGCATCGCCGACGGCAAGCGGTTGAGCGCTGCCGACGCATATCTGTTGCCCGCGATGTGCAGACCGAATCTGACGGTCGTCCCCGACGCCATGGTGCACCGGATCCGAATCGAAAACGGCCGCTGCACCGGGGTGGAATTCACTGTCGCACACAACAAATTGATGACCCTGACCCGCTGCGGTGAGGTGGTGCTCACTGCCGGAGCGATCGGCTCTCCACAGTTGCTGATGTTGTCGGGAGTGGGTCCACATGTGCATCTTCGCCGAATCGGGGTCGGTGTCCACCTCGACCTACCCGGGGTTGGCGCAAACTTGCACGATCATGTTCTAGCGCCTGTGGTGTACCGCAGTGCGCAGCCGATTCCCACTAGTTGCAGTGGACATTGCGAAGTCATCGGCTTGATCGAGACCCAACGCGCCGCCGCAGGACCAGACATTCAGATTATCGTGATCAATTCCACCGGCATCGGTCTGCCGGGCGACGACGGAACGATAGCCGGCTACGCAATCGCAGGTGCAGTGATGCAACCATTCAGCCGCGGTAGCGTCAGACTTTCATCGCCCGCCCCCAACGCCGCGCCGATCATCGATCCCAATTACTTCGGTGACGACCGGGATCTGCGCACCATGGTCGCTGCGCTTCGGTTGGCCCGTCAGCTCGGTGACGCGACCGCATTCGACCACTTGCGCGGCGCTCAGGCCGCACCCGGCCCGGATACCGACGATGACCGGGGCCTGCGCAATTTCGCGAAAAGCGCGTTCCAGTCCTACTTTCACCCGGTGGGCACGTGCGCAATGGGTGATACGGACATGTCTGTCGTCGACGCCCAGTTGCGTGTGCATGGGATCAGCGGGCTAAGAATCGCCGACGCGTCGATCATGCCGTCGATTCCCTCCGCGAACACCGCCGCGACGGTGTATGCGATCGGTGAACGAGCGGCCGACTTGATCACCACCGCGTAGCACCGCCCGGTGATGCGCGAACAGTCCGCGCTGACCACATAGTCTGCTAGGACGTCGTCTGGCAAGAACGGTGGCGGTAGACGGTGATGCTTATTGTCCATTGCGCAATCCTCAACTCGGCGAACCACTTCGGAGCACCCCCACGGATTACCGTCGATGCTCTCCTCACTTGACCGTCATCGGCGTCAGGCGTGTTTGTTTCCATCGATATCAATTTATTATTTACACTGGAAACGAAGACAATTACTCTATTGCTATGGCGCTGCACCTATCCGTCGACGAAGTACTGACCACCACCCGCGCGGTACGTAAGCGACTGGACCTTCGTAGGCCGGTTCCGCGTGCGGTGCTCTACGAATGTCTGGAATTGGCAATACAGGCACCCACCGGCGGCAACGAGCAAGGTTGGCAATGGCTTTTCGTGGACGACGCGGTCAAGAAATTGGCACTTGCCGAGATCTATCGAGCGGTGGCGACGCCGTACATCGATGCCATCTCGCGACGACCACATGGCGACGCGCGTGATGAGCGCATGCGATCCAATCTCAGTTCAGGCCGGTATCTCAGTGACCACTTGCACGAAGTCCCGGTATTGCTCATCCCATGCTTGGCGGGCCGCCCCGACGATGTCGACCACCTCCCCGGTGGTACCGCTGCGTTCTGGGGATCATTGCTGCCCGCTGTCTGGAGCTTCCTGCTGGCGCTGCGGTCACGTGGCCTGGGGTCGACGTGGACGACGTTTCACCTCGGCGGTGATGGCGAGAGGCGGGCCGCGGAAATCCTCGGTATACCCTACGAGGAATACAGCCAAGCCGGGCTTTTCCCGATCGCCTATACCAAAGGGACCGAATTTCGACCCGCCGGGCGCATACCCGCCGCCGAGACCACTCGTTGGAACACGTGGTAGCGGTGGCATGGCGAATTCATCTAAGCGTCCACGCCTTCCGCGCAGCTCCAATGCACGCGCCGGCGAATCTTTCCCTCGGCGCTAACCGCGCGTCGCGGTAAGGAAGCGCATCTGCTCGGCGGTCGCCGGAAATCCCGTCGTGGCCGGAACCGTGCACCCGGCGACCCGGAACAGGTCCGGAATTTGGGCATTGTGGGCAAGCCAGCCACGCTTGGCGAGGTGTACAGCCGGATCTTTGCTTACACCCGGGAACGTCAAGCTGCGCAAGTTGACGTTAGGGTCCCGCAGATGCCATTTCTCGTGCAGGTCGATAAGCGTTTCAGCCAAGACGTCGTGCCGGCCGCCGAAATGGTCGGCGGCGATGCGGCTGCCGGGTGCGCTCAAGGAGCTGATCGTATCGAGAATCTGGTTCTGAGCAGCCGGAGTCAGATAACCGACCAGGAGTCCTTCGACGATCCACGCGGTTGGCTGGGCGGTGTCGAACCCCGCCTCGCGCAACGCGTTCGGCCAGTCTTGCCGCAGATCGATCCCCACCGAGCGGTGCCGTGCGGCCGGCGTGTACCCGAGATCCGCCAGCACGCCCTGCTTCCAGCCGATCACTTCCGGCTGATCGATCTCATAGATCGACGTGCCCTGGGGCCACCGCATCCGGTAGGCGCGGCAGTCCAGACCCGACGCCAATATCACCACCTGACGAATTCCCGCTTGACAGGCCATGGTGAGGAATTCGTCGAAGGCGCGGCCGCGAAGACCGAAGAACAATGGAAACCAACCGGCACCGATCTCTTCGAAAGTGACCGCTCCCTCGAGGATCTGCGTGAACAGGTCGAAATGCACTGCGCGTACCAGCACCTCTGCAAACGGGTCGTCGATCACCGGGTCGGGT
>NZ_LZLE01000197.1 GCF_001673155.1 Mycobacterium sp. 1423905.2
GTGGGCACCAGGTCGGGGGTGAACTGGATACGGGCGAAGGTGCCGCCCACCACGCGCGCGAAGGTTTCGACGGCCAGCGTCTTGGCGACGCCGGGCACACCTTCCAGCAGCACGTGTCCTTTGGCCAGCAGGCCAACCAGCATCCGTTCGACCAGTTGGTCCTGGCCGACGATGATCCGCTTGACCTCGAAGATCGCGCGCTCGAGGGTGTGCACTTCGGCGGCCAGCCCGTCGGCACCCCCGGGGTGCGCTTCTTGGGTCGGCGGCCCGGAATGGGCACCCTGACCCGAGTAACCGCCACCTGCTGATGTCATCAACAACCCTCCACAGCTCTTCCGACACGACTGCCGACCCGACCAATGTCACCGGGCAGCGACGTGCCCGCGTTCAACTATTCCAGGCGTCTGGGATTCCGTCGACGCCGGGCAAAGCCGCGCCGGCGGCACCAACCGGGATCAGTAGTCGATGATCCGGGTGACAAACGGCGTCATACCGGCCTTGCGCACCGGGCTGATCGTGACCTTCCCGGCACTCCCCGACGCCTCCAGCATCTGGCCGTTACCCAGATACATGGTGACATGCTGGCTGCCGTTGGGCCCGTAGAAGATGAGGTCACCGCGCCGGGCCTGATCAGGCGGAATGTGCTTGCCCGCGTTGTACTGATCCCCGGAGAACCGGGGAATCAGGACGCCGACGCCGGCGAAGGAGTAGCGCATCAAGCCCGAGCAGTCGAAGCCGACGATGTTGGCGCCGGAGTCGATGCCCTTGCTCGGGCCCTCCAGGCTGCCGCCACCCCAGGAGTAGGGCACTCCCATTTGTGATCCGCCGCGGCGGATCACGTACTCGATCGCCTGCCGGCCGTTGGCGCGGGGTATCCGGCTGGGACTGGTGTTGCCGCTACTGGCAGCGGGGGGATCCCCGCCGAGGTTGATGCCCAGGCCGCCGAGGAACTGCTTGCCCAAGTTGAGCGTGGTCTGGGTGGCCTGCGCGGTGGCCTGCAGCGACGCGTTGGCCACGGCTAGCGGATCACCCGGTGCGCCCGCGCTGACCGTGGCGGGCAGGGTGGGATCCCACGGCTCTGGGTCGGCGTCGGCCGGGGCGGCCACAACGATCAGCAGCCCGGTCACCATTGCGGTGATCCAGGCTAGGTTGATCAGACGAAATAGCTTGTGGCGCATGCGTCCTCGTTAATATTCGATGTAGCGGACCACGAAGGGCGTCATGCCGCTGGTACGCACCGGCGCCACCCGCACCTTCAGACCGATGTCGGGCGCTTCAAGCATTTGTCCGTCGCCGAGATAAATCGTCACGTGCTGGCTGCCGCCCGGGCCGTAAAAGATGACGTCGCCGCGGCGCATCTGCGCGCTGGGGATCTTGCGGCCCATGTTGTACTGCGAGCCCGAGTAGTGCGGCAGCTTGATGCCGACCCCGGCGAAGGAGTACAGCACCAACCCCGAGCAGTCGAAGCCGGTGATGCTCGCCCCGGAGTCGATGCCTTTACTCGGCCCGGCAGCGTTGCCGCCACCCCAGGAGTAGGGAACACCGATCTGGGACATGCCGCGACGGATCACGTACTCGGAGGCTTGCCGCCCATAGACGCGAGGAATGCGCCCGGACGTCGAACCCGTCGGCGCGTTGGTGATGCCGGTGTCGTTGGGCTTGAGGATGCCCAGCTGCTGCAGGAAGTTCCGCCCCATGCTGGCGGTGACCTGCGCCGAGGTGGCCGAGTAACCCAGCACCTGGTTGACCACCGCGATCGGGTCGCCCTGGATGTTGGCGCTGGGGATCTGCGGCAGCGTGGGGTCCCAGCCGTCCCACCGGCGCGCACCGGTTTGGGTGCCGTGGTCCCACTGGTCCCCGGCGGGCGGGGTGCCGGCACCACCGGCGCCGGCCGACCAACTGTGCGCGGCCGCGAGGCGGACGGCTTCCAATTTGGCCTGCGCCGCGTCGCGTTCGGCGGCCAGACGATTGACTTCCTCGCGCTGTTCGTCGAACTTGTGCCTGGTGTCGTTGAGCGCCGCGACCGCCGCCTCCTGGCTGGTCTTCGCGTCGGCGGCGGCCTTGTCGGCCTTCTCTTTGGCGGCCCGCGCGGCGGACTCCTTGTTGATCTGCTCGGTACGGGCCCGCTGCAAATTGGCCATCACTGCCTGAGCACTGGCCGTCAGCGTTCGGGTGGCCGTCGCGGCGGCGATGATGTCGTCCGGACTTCTCGCGGTCAGGTAGCCGTCCGAAGGACCATTCATATAGGTGGCCGCGGCGAAGGTGTTGAACCGGTGCTGCGCGGCGTCGATCGCGGCGTTCGCGTCCTTGACCGCTTGCTGGTTGACTTCGAGTTCGTGTCCGGCCTCGGCGGCGTTGTCGCGGGCGGTTTCCACGGCGACCATCGCCTTGTTGACGCTTTCCTGTTCCGTCTCGACCGTCGCGCTCAGGTCTTCCAGACGCTGGTTGGCCCGGGCAACGTCGGCAATCAGCGCGGCGATCGAATCGGGGCCCGGGTCAGCGGCGGCCAGGCCGGGTGTGCACAGCAACAACGCCACGCTCAGGACCGACGGAATCGCCGGGCGCACAAGTCGGGCGACCGGTCGCGAAGCAGAGCCACGACGTGTCTGTCTCATCAGACTCAGGTCTCCTAATGGCTCAACACGGACAATCGGCAACAGGCCGGACTAACGGAAAAGTGGCTAAACATCAACAGCATCATTTGCACCGTACGTCACACCCGACGCTGCCGGAACGCACGTCACAAACTGCGCTCAGGACGTGTGTTTACTGTGACCGAACGGTGATGTGCCGGCTTTGCCGGTCAAGAGAACGGGCTAGCGCCTCAGCGCCATACGCTGGCGATACGCGCCGCTAGTTGCCCGTAGTGGTGTCCGAGTCGCCAGTCTCGGTGGCCGAGGGCGTCGTTGCTGGCTGCTTGAAACGCCGCTGGGCGAACCGGGTGCCGACGGCGGCCGCGAGCACACCGATGAGCAGGACGATGGTCCACGCGGTCCAAGGGAATTCTGGGGTGCTCAACTCGTGCAGGAAGTTCTGCGCAGACTGCACCGGGTTACCGGTCTTGGAGTGGTCCTCGCCCGCTTCCAGGGTGACCCGGGGAAAGTGGGTGCTGTAACTACCGACATAACTGGGGCTCAGGGTCAGGACGGTGGCATCGGGATAGTCGGCCCCGACCACGGTCGAGATGTCACGCAACGGGGTGTCGTTGGGCGGGTTGTGGTCGAGCAACACGATCTTGAGGTCGATGCCTGCGTCGTGCGCATGGTGGACGACGTCGAGCAGACCCGGCATGGCGGCAGGTGGGGCGCTGACCCCCGATGCGGCGACCTGGGCTTTGATGGCAGTGATGTCGACGTCCTGCGGGATGTACGCCGGTAGGAACGGGATGATCTGCGGGAGCTGGCCGACGAACTCTTGCCCGGTCATGATTCTCTTCCTGCCGTAGTGCTAGATGCACCGTACGCGACTGGTTATGGGGGTTTCACCGCGCGCCTTTGCGGACAAGACTGAAAACAGCGATGGCCACGCAATGCAGGACAAGCGTACTGTTAAAGTGGCTCACGCATTCGATTTACCGTCGGCACGGCCCGTCGGCGGAAAGAACTTAATCCTGGGAGTTGAAGTGACTAGCAAAGATTCGGTGAATTCGTTCGGCGCCCGTGACACCCTCAAGGTCGGCGACAACAGCTACCAGATCTATCGTCTCGACGCAGTTCCCAATACGGAGAAACTCCCCTACAGCCTAAAGGTCCTGGCGGAGAACCTGCTGCGGAACGAGGACGGCAGCAACATCACCAAGGACCACATCGAGGCCATCGCCAACTGGGACCCGGAGGCGGACCCCAGCATCGAGATCCAGTACACCCCGGCCCGGGTGGTGATGCAGGACTTCACCGGCGTGCCGTGCATCGTCGACCTCGCCACCATGCGCGAAGCGATCGGCGACCTGGGCGGCAAAGCGGAGAAGGTCAACCCGCTGGCCCCGGCCGACCTGGTGATCGACCACTCGGTCATCGCCGACTTGTTCGGCCGCGCCGACGCATTCGAGCGCAACGTGGAGATCGAGTACGAGCGCAACGGTGAGCGCTACCAGTTCTTGCGTTGGGGGCAGGGCGCCTTCCGCGACTTCAAAGTGGTGCCGCCGGGCACCGGCATCGTGCACCAGGTCAACATCGAGTACCTGGCCAGCGTGGTGATGGACCGCGACGGGTTGGCCTACCCGGACACCGTCGTGGGCACCGACTCGCACACCACGATGGTCAACGGCCTGGGCGTATTGGGCTGGGGCGTCGGCGGCATCGAAGCCGAGGCCGCGATGCTCGGCCAGCCGGTGTCGATGCTGATTCCGCGCGTGGTCGGCTTCAAGCTGACCGGCGAGATCCAGCCGGCCGTGACGGCCACCGACGTCGTGCTCACCGTCACCGAGATGCTGCGCAAGCACGGCGTCGTCGGCAAATTCGTGGAGTTCTACGGCGACGGTGTGGCCGAGGTGCCGTTGGCCAACCGCGCCACCCTGGGCAACATGAGCCCCGAATTCGGCTCGACCGCAGCCATTTTCCCGATCGACGAAGAGACGATTTCCTACCTGCGCTTCACCGGCCGCAGCGAAGAGCAGCTGGCCCTGGTCGAGGCCTACGCCAAAGAGCAAGGCATGTGGCACAACCCGCAGCACGAGCCGGCCTTCTCGGAGTACCTGGAGCTGGACCTGTCCACCGTGGTGCCGTCGATCGCCGGGCCCAAGCGTCCCCAGGACCGCATCGCCCTGTCCGAAGCCAAGAAGACCTTCCGCGGGCAGATCCCCAACTACGTCGGTGACGACCCGGAGAAGAAGGATTACTCGAAGCTGGACGAGGCGGTCGACGAGTCGTTCCCGGCCAGCGACCCCGGCCAGCCGCAGAACGGCCATGCCGACGACAAGCCGAAGGTGCATTCGGCCGCCGCGCATGCCGAAGGGCGGGTGAGCAACCCGGTGACGGTGAAGTCCGACGAATACGGCGAATTCGTGCTCGACCACGGTGCGGTGGTCATCGCCGCGATCACGTCGTGCACCAACACCTCCAACCCCGAGGTGATGTTGGGCGCTGCACTGCTGGCCCGCAACGCCGTGGACAAAGGCCTCGCCTCCAAGCCGTGGGTGAAGACCACGATGGCGCCCGGCTCCCAGGTCGTCAACGACTACTACGAAAAGGCCGGCCTGTGGCCGTATTTGGAGAAACTTGGCTTCTTCCTGGTGGGTTACGGATGCACCACGTGCATCGGCAACTCCGGCCCGCTGCCGGACGAGATCTCGAAGGCCGTGAACGACAACGATCTGTCGGTCGCCGCCGTGCTGTCGGGTAACCGCAACTTCGAAGGCCGGATCAACCCGGACGTGAAGATGAACTACCTGGCCTCACCGCCACTGGTGGTCGCCTACGCGTTGGCCGGCACCATGGACTTCGACTTCGAGTCCGAGCCACTGGGCCAGGACAAGGACGGCAACGACGTCTTCCTCAAAGACATCTGGCCGTCGCAGAAGGATGTGTCGGACACCATCGCCTCGGCGATCAACCAGGAGATGTTCACCAAGAACTACGCCGACGTGTTCAAGGGCGACGAGCGGTGGCAGAACTTGCCGACCCCCAGCGGTGACACCTTCGAGTGGAACCCGGATTCAACCTACGTGCGCAAGCCTCCGTACTTCGACGGGATGTCGGCCGAGCCGGAACCGGTCAGCGACATCAAGGGTGCTCGGGTGTTGGCGCTGCTCGGTGACTCGGTGACCACCGACCACATCTCCCCCGCCGGCAGCATCAAGCCGGGCACCCCGGCGGCGAAGTACCTCGATGAGCACGGCGTCGAGCGCAAGGACTACAACTCCTTCGGTTCCCGCCGCGGCAACCACGAGGTGATGATTCGCGGCACGTTCGCCAATATCCGGTTGCGCAACCAACTGCTCGACGACGTCTCGGGTGGCTACACGCGTGACTTCACCCAGGACGACGCGCCGCAGGCGTTCATCTACGACGCGGCGCAAAACTATGCAGCGCAGGACATTCCGCTGGTTGTGTTGGGCGGCAAGGAGTACGGCTCGGGTTCTTCCCGCGACTGGGCGGCCAAGGGCACCCGACTGCTGGGCGTGCGCGCGGTGATCACCGAGTCGTTCGAGCGCATTCACCGCTCCAACCTGATCGGGATGGGCGTCATACCGCTGCAATTCCCGGAGGGAGAGTCGGCGGAGTCGCTGGGCCTGGACGGCACCGAGGTGTTCGACATCACCGGCATCGAAGAGCTCAACGACGGCAAGACGCCCAAGACCGTGCACGTGAAGGCGAGCAAGGACTCCGGCGACCCGGTCGAATTCGACGCGGTGGTGCGTATTGACACACCGGGTGAAGCCGACTACTTCCGCAACGGCGGCATCTTGCAGTACGTGCTGCGCAACATGCTCAAGTCGGGCTAACCGGCTAGCCGTGCCCAAAGTCAGCGAGGACCATCTGGCGGCTCGCCGCCGCCAGATCCTCGACGGCGCTCGCCGGTGTTTTGCCGAATACGGCTACGACAGAGCCACTGTGCGCCGTTTAGAGCAGGCGATCGGAATGTCGCGTGGTGCCATCTTTCACCACTATCGGGACAAGGACGCGTTGTTCTTCGCCTTGGCGCACGAGGATGCCGAGCGAATGGCCGACGTGGCCTCCCGTGAGGGGCTCATCCAGGTGATGCGCGACATGCTGGCCGCGCCGGACGAATTCGATTGGCTAGCCACCCGATTGGAGATCGCGCGCAAGCTGCGCAACGATCCGGCGTTCAACCGTGGTTGGGCGGAGCGGTCTGCGGAACTCGCGGCGGCGACGCACGATCGGCTGCGTCGGCAAAAGGAAGCCAACCGCGTGCGCGACGACGTCCCCGACGACGTGTTGCAGTCCTATTTGGAGCTGGTGCTGGACGGGCTGGTGGCCCGGCTGGCCTCCGGCGAGGACCCGCAACGGCTCACCGCCGTACTGGACCTAGTCGAGAACTCGGTGCGGCGCAAGTGATTTGGGGCGGGCGCGTAACGCCAGTGCGACAAGGGGACGAAACTTCGCGCTGACGTTACGCCCCTACGCCGGCTGTGTGGTCCGGGTCCGGTGGTTGGGGCCGCCGCGGCCGCGCATCGTGGTTCCCGATTCGCGCAGCATGTTGTGGATGCACCCGTAGGACCGTCCGGTGCTGGCGGCGAGATTGCGGATGCTGGCACCGCCCTCGTAGGCGTGGCGCAACTCGAGCAGCAGTTGCTCGCGTGTTTTCCTCGACTTCCGCATAGCGTCTCCCCGTGTCGTCCCGATCTCAGCCACTTACAGTAAGAACCGGGGGTCGACGGCGGGCGGGTTTGGCCGAAATAGCTTGACCGGTTTTAGGCCAACTCGATCAGGTCGCGGTATTCGTCGGACCAGTAATCCTCGGTACCGTCGGGCAATAGCACCACACGTTGCGGCTCCAAGGCCTCGGCCGCGCCGGGGTCGTGAGTGACCAACACCACCGCGCCGCGGTAGCTACGCAGCGCGTCGAGCACCTGCTCCCGAGATGCCGGGTCGAGGTTGTTGGTCGGTTCGTCGAGCAGCAGCACGTTGGCGGTGGAGGCTACCAACCCGGCCAGCGCCAGGCGCGTTTTCTCGCCACCGGACAGCGTCCCGGCGGGTTGATCCAACTGCGCGCCGCTGAACATAAACGCGCCCAACAGACCTCGCAGATCCTGCTCACCGGAATCGGGCGCGGCGTGGCGGATGTTCTCCCACACTGTTGCGTCGTTGTCGAGGGTGTCGTGCTCCTGCGCGAAGTAGCCGATGCGCAAGCCGTGGCCGGGTTCCAGTCCTCCGGTGTCGGGTGTCTCCGTACCGGCCAGCAGGCGCAGCAACGTGGTCTTGCCGGCGCCGTTGAGTCCCAGCACCACGACGCGGGAGCCGCGGTCGATAGCCAGGTCGACGCCGGTGAAGACCTCCAAGGATCCGTAGGACTTGCTCAGCCCCTTGGCCACCAAGGGGGTACGCCCACACGCGGCGGGCTCCGGGAACTTGATGCGGGCCACCTTGTCGGCGACACGCTCTTCGTCGAGCGCGGCCATCATTCGGTCGGCGCGACGCAACATGTTCTGCGCAGCAACGGCTTTGGTGGCTTTGGCGCCGAGCTTGGCGGCTTGGCTGCGCAGCGCGGCGGCCTGATCATGATCAGCCACAACGTCGACCTGATCTCCGACGTGGTCAACCGGGTCTGGTTCCTCGACGCGGTGCGCGGCGAGATGGACGTCTACAACATGGGCTGGCAGAAGTATCTCGACGCGCGCGCCACCGACGAGCAGCGTCGCCGCCGGGAACGCTCCAATGCCGAACGCAAGGCCGCCGCGCTGCGCAGCCAAGCCGCCAAGCTCGGCGCCAAAGCCACCAAAGCCGTTGCTGCGCAGAACATGTTG
>NZ_LZLE01000198.1 GCF_001673155.1 Mycobacterium sp. 1423905.2
GGCGGCGGTGCTGGCCGGTCAATGGATTGCCGAGCATATATGAGCGGACCGAGCACGACGCTGACCGCCTACTTCGGCGAGCGGCAGCGCGTCGTCGGTGAACCCAGGCGATTTCTGGCCGACGCGATGTTCGACCTGTTCGGCAGCCGTCAGGTGGCGAACAGCGTAATGTTGCGCGGCACAACTAGTTTCGGCCCGAAAGGTGAATGGCGCAGTGACCAGTCGCTGAGCCTCTCCGAGGACCCGCCGGTCACGGTCGCCGCCGTCGACCTCGAACCGAAGATCCGCTCCCTGATCGGCGACGTCACGGCGCTGACCGGTCGCGGCCTCGTGACGCTGGAACGCGCGCGGATGGTGACGCGCGAGCAACCCAGCGGCGGCATTGACAACGAGAACGGAGACTCCGCCAAGCTGACCGTTTACGTCGGCCGGCAGGTCAAGATTGCCCGCATAGCGGCCTACTCCGCGGTGTGCGAGCTGTTGCACCGCCACGGATTCGACGGTGCCACAGTGTTTCTCGGCGTCGACGGCACAACATACGGGCAGCGCTGCCGAGCCCGCTTCTTCAGCCGCAATGTCAATGTGCCGCTGATGATCATCGCCGTCGGGTCAACCAGCCAGGCTTCGGCGGCCCTGACCGAACTGTCCACTGCGTTGCCCGACGCCCTGTTGACCGTCGAACGGGTGCGACTGTGCAAGCGCGACGGGGAACTGTTCGCCCGCCCCCAGGAATTACCGCCCACCGATCACCACGGCCGACCCTTGTGGCAGAAGTTGATGGTGCACACCTCCGAAGGAAGCTCTCACGACGGTGAGCCGATTCACCGCGCCTTGATCCACCAGCTGATGCAGACCCGCACAACCCGTGGTGCCACCGCGCTGCGCGGCATCTGGGGATTCCACGACAACCATAAGCCGCACGGCGACAGGCTATTTCAGCTGTCACGCCGCGTTCCCGTCACCACCATCATCGTCGACACGCCCGAGGCCATCGCCCGCTGCTTTCCCATCGTCGACGAACTAACGGCCCGTCATGGTTTGGTCACCAGCGAAATGGTGCCCGCCGCACTCTCATTGGACGGCTCGCCGCTACGCGCCGAAACCCAACTCGCCGAGCACGACTACTGACACAGGTCGAGTCCCTAATCGGGCATCCACCTGTCGGCCAGTTCGCGCACCCAATCGGCGGCCGCTTTCGCATCGTCCGGTGGCGCCTCGACGAGCACCAGTTCGTCGACGCCGAGACCGGCAAGCGCGCCGACATCATCGGTTTGCGGGGAGCGCAGCGCCACCGCCACCCGCAAATCCCCACGCGCGCGCCCAGATTCAGCACAGAGCCGCTCGAGCGTCTCCAGCCGGTCGGCCACCGCCGCCACACCGTCGAGGTTGAAGCCGTACCAGCCATCCGCCCACGCGGCGACCCGTCGGAGCGCCGCGTCGGAGTTGCCCCCGACCACCACCGGGATTCGGCGATCGCGGACCGGCTTGGGATTGACCCGGATCGCGTCGAACCCGACGAATTTCCCGCGCCACGACGCGACGTCCTCGCGCCACAGTGTCCGCATGGCTTCGACATACTCGGCGGTGCGCGCGGCGCGATGTTCGAACGGCACGCCCAACGCCGCGAACTCTTCTCTCGACCACCCGACGCCCACCCCCAGCGTCAGCCGTCCGCCGCTCAGCTTGTCTAGGCTCGCGGCCTGCTTGGCCACGATCACCGGGTTATGCTCAGGCAGCAGCAAGACGCCGGTGGCCAAGCCGATACGGCTCGAGGCGGCAGCGGCGAAGCCGAGGGCCACCATGGGATCGAGCCAATCCGCCTGGGCGGGAACAGCAATGACGCCGTCG
>NZ_LZLE01000199.1 GCF_001673155.1 Mycobacterium sp. 1423905.2
TGGCGGTGGCCCCGGTGGCGGTGGCCCCGGTGGCGGCGGCCCGGGCGGTGGTAATCCCGGTCCCCAGGGCGGCGGCCCGGGTGGCGGTGGCCCCGGTGGCGGCCCTGGCGGGGGTAATCCGGGTCCGCACGGTGGCGGTCCCGGCGGTGGCGGCCCCGGTGGTGGTGGTCCCGCGCCGCAAGCTGGCGGTGGTCCCGGTCCGCACGGCGGTGGCCCCGGTGGCGGTGGCCCGGGCGGTGGACCTGGGCCGCACGGCGGCGGTCCCGGCGGAGCCGGCCCCGGCGGCGGCGGTCCCGGCGGGGTTGGACCACAGTGGCGCAATGTCGGACCGCCGGCCACGCAGCTGCGTGGCGGCCTACGGGTGCCGGGCGGTCCCAATGCGGGCTTCAACGGAGGCTTCCGCGGCCCGGGCGGGCCGGGAGCTAACTTCCGTGGCGCCTTCCGTGGTTTCGGAGCGCCGGCGGGTGACTTCCGCGGCGCGTTCCGCGCGCCGTTTGGACCCCGCGCCGATTTCCGTGGCGGGTTCCACTCCTTCGGCACCCCACCCGGAAATTTCCGAGCCGCCTTCCGCGGTCTGGGAGCCCCACCCTTCGCGCGATGGTTCGGACCCCGTGGTGAGCTGGGCATCAACTTGCGCGGACCAGGCTGGCTGCGTGGCGACCTGAACTGGCGTCTTGGCTGGCGGGGCGGACCGGCCTGGCACTT
>NZ_LZLE01000200.1 GCF_001673155.1 Mycobacterium sp. 1423905.2
TGGACCAGGCGCTGACGACGAGCACGCAGAACAGCACGAACAGTCCGGGCGCCAGGGTGACCGTTGCGATCTCCCGCACGTACGACAGGTCAGGGCTGGCCGGGGTCAGGCCGGCGGAGTTGCGGAACTGCAACACCAGCACCGCGAACAGCACCGCGGCGGTGATCTGTCCGATTGTCTTGGCCGTCTTGTTCAGCCCCAGATTGCGCGCCCGCCGGATCTTGATCAGGTCGTCGAGGAACCCGACCCCGCCCAACGCGGTGGCCAGCCCCAACACCAGCAGGCCGGAGGCCGAGATTCCTTCGCCGTCGAAGGCCAGGCCGGCCAGGTGGGTGCCCAGGTAGCCCGCCCAGATGCCGGCCAGAATCGCCACGCCACCCATCGACGGTGTGCCGCGTTTGCCTTGGTGGGTGGGCGGTCCATCCTCACGGATCTCGTGGCCGAAGCCTTGCTTGGTGAACAGCCGGATCAGCGCCGGGGTCAACAGGATCGACACGGTCACCGCGATGGCGACGGCGATCAGGATCTGTCTCATGCCCTCGCCTCGTCGGCATCGTCGGCCACCAGCGCGTCGGCCAACGCCCCCAACCCGGCCGCATTGGACGCCTTGACCAGCACCACGTCACCCGGTTGCAGCTCGCAGCGCAACAGGGCCAGCGCGTCGTCGGCGGTGGGCACGGTGACGGCCTCGGCTCCCCACGAGCCCTCCATGACCGCGCCGTGGTGCATGGCGCTCATCGACCTCCCAGTTCCCACGACAACGAGTCGTGACACATCTAAGCGCACCGCGAGCCGCCCGATGCGATCGTGCTCGGTTATCGCGTCGTCGCCGAGTTCGGCCATTTCGCCCAGCACCGCCCAGCTGCGCCTGGGCTCCGGACCGTCGTGGGCAATCCAGGCCAGCGCCTGCAGCCCGGCTCGCATGGAATCGGGGTTGGCGTTGTAGGCGTCGTCGATCACCGTCACCCCGTCGGTGCGGGTGCTGACGTGCATCCGATGGCGCGATACCGGGCCGGCCGCGGTCAACGCGTCGGCGATCTGCTGCGGGGTGGCCCCGCATTCCAGGGCTACCGCGGCCGCGCACATGGCGTTGCTGACCTGGTGGTCGCCGTATACCCCCAGCTGAATGTCGGCGGTGCCGCGGTGGGTGTGCAGGGTGAAGCGGGGGCGAGCCAGCGCGTCCAGGGTCACCGGGCCGGCCCACACGTCGCTGGGTCCGGAGCCGGTGCGTTCGGCGCGGCTGACCCGGATGACTCGGGCCGGGGTCACCTCGGCCATCGCGGCGACGGCCGGGTCGTCGGCGTTGAGGACGACCACGCCGGAGGCGGGGACGGACTGGGGCAGCTCGGATTTGGTCTTGGCGATCGCTTCGCGGGAGCCGAATTCGCCCAGGTGCGCGGTGCCGACGTTGAGCACGACTCCGATGGCGGGCCGGGCGATGTCGGCGAGGGCGGCGATGTTGCCGGGATGGCGTGCCGACATCTCCAGGATCAGGTAGTCGGTGCCGCGGGTGGCGCGCAGCACTGTCCACGGGTGGCCCAGCTCGTTGTTGAACGATCCGGGCGGTGCCACCACCGAGCCCAGCGGCTGGAGCACGGCGGCCACCAGGTCTTTGGTCGAGGTCTTACCGGAGGACCCGGTGATGCCGACGATGGTCAGTCCGCCGGCCGCCAATTCGGCGGCGACCGCCTGGGCGAGTTTGGCCAGCGCCGCCAGCACCGCCGCGCCCGAGCCGTCGGTGTCGTGTTCGAGCACGCCGGCCCGGCCGTCGGGCGCCGGTCGCGGGCGCACGACGATGGCCGGCACCCCGACGGGTCGGGCCGCCAGCACCGCGACGGCTCCGGCCGCCACCGCCGCCGCGGCATGGTCGTGCCCATCGGCGCGGGCGCCGGGCAGCGCCAGGAACAGCCCGCCAGGCCCGACCGCGCGCGAGTCGAATTCCACCGTGCCGGTGACGCGGCGGTGGGCGGCCTCGGCCGGCGAGATGTCGGCCAGCTGCCCCCCGACGATGTCGGCGATCTGCGCGATCGTCAGCTCGATCACACGCGTTCCTCCAGGGCCTTGGCCAGTTCCACCCGGTCGTCGAAGGGCCGCACGTCCGGCCCGGCGCGCTGGCC
>NZ_LZLE01000201.1 GCF_001673155.1 Mycobacterium sp. 1423905.2
TGCCGTTGTAGGCAGCCGGATTGTGGCTGGCGGTGAACATCGCGCCGGGGCAGTCCAGCAATCCTGACGCGAAGTAGAGCTGATCGGTCGAGGCCAGCCCGATGCGCACCACGTCAAGCCCCTGACCGGTGACCCCGGCCGCGAAGGCCGCGGCCAGCGCCGGTGAGCTGTCCCGCATGTCGTGACCGATCACCACCTGGCGGGCGTCTTCGCCGTGCATCAGCCGGGCGAACGCCGCGCCGACGTCGCTGACCAGCGGTTCGGTGATCTCGTCGCCGACCAGCCCCCGAACGTCATACGCCTTGATGACACGGTGGATAGCCGCGGCTGGCCAAGACATTCTCCGGTCTCCTGACGACCTTGGGTGTATTCGACTCTTGGCGTCAGCCTATCCGCCCCGCGCGGCAGCGGACCCAAACGGTCGGACCGTTAGTCGGCGGGGTCGGGCAACACCCGCAGGTGTCCGCGCCGTCGCCCAGACCGATGCGCGGGAGGCGCCAGCACGCCACCACTGGGCGCGGCGGCATGCGCTCCGGCCGACTGCGGGTCCCCCGCCATCCCCACCGCCGGTGGGGGGACGTCGTCTCCGTAGCCGTCGTAGGCCTCGTAGGCATTGAGATGGCCGTTTTGATGGCCGTTTTGATGGCCGTTCTGATGGCCATTTTGATGGCCACTGCGGTGGCCATTGAGTGGCGCGCCCGAAGCGCCGGCGTAGGACCGGGTGGCGCGGGAACCGCCTTCGCGCACCGCATCTGCGAGCGCCACCAGGTCATCCTCGTCGGGATGAGTGGGCTCGAGCGCGAGAGGTCCGGCGTGGCGCACGAGCTCCCACCCGCGTGGCGCGGTGATTCGCCCGGCATGACCGACGCACAAATCCCAGGAGTGGGGTTCCCGCGCGGTAGCGAGCGGACCGACCACGGCCGTGGAGTCCGAGTAGACGAACGTCAACGTGGCCACTGCGTAGTGCGGACACCCGGGCCGGCAGCAGCGACGGGGTACGTTCACGTTCGAAAGGCTATCGTGCGGCAACCCCGTCGAAGGGACGGACACGCGCATCCGTCAGACGATGTCGAACCGTTACGATCGGCGCGTGAGCGATCCGCGCAGCTCCCCGCGCAGCGGTCGGTCCGACAGCGGGTCGACCCGGCCGCTCAGGCACCGGGGCCAGCGGCGGGGCCGAGACGTGCGGGGTCCGTTGTTGCCGCCGACGGTGCCCGGTTGGCGCAGCCGTGCCGAGCGCTTCGACATGGCGGTGCTGGAGGCATACGAACCCATCGAGCGGCGCTGGCATGACCGGGTGGCCGAACTGGACGTGGCGGTCGATGAGATTCCGCGGATCGCGGCCAAGGATCCGGAAAGTGTGCAGTGGCCGCCGGAGGTCATCGCCGACGGGCCGATCGCCTTGGCCCGGCTCATCCCCGCCGGGGTCGACGTCCGCGGCAACGCCACGCGCGCGCGAATTGTGTTGTTCCGCAGGCCAATTGAGCGACGGGCGAAAGACACCGTCGAATTGGCGGAATTACTGCACGAGATCCTGGTGGCCCAGGTCGCGATTTACCTGGACGTGGAGCCCTCGGTCATCGACCCGACGATCGATGACTGACTGACTGAGCGTTCAGATGATGCCGCGCTTGAGGCGGCGACGCTCGCGCTCGGACAGTCCGCCCCAGATGCCGAAACGCTCGTCATGAGCCAGGGCGTACTCCAGGCATTCGTGCCGGACCTCGCACCCCAGGCAGATCTTCTTCGCCTCGCGGGTCGAGCCGCCCTTCTCCGGGAAGAACGCCTCGGGATCCGTTTGCGCGCACAGCGCGCGGTCTTGCCACTGGTCGGCCGGTACCGGTTCGGGTTCCGGCTCGAATGCGACTGGCGCATCGGGAACCACGCTTAGGTGGGGACGGACATGTGCCACGGATGACACCGTCGTCGAGCCGGCAGTGGTCTGCGGTGCGGTACCCATCAGGCCCCGAAGGTGCTCATAGGACATGCCTCCGCCTCCTCACAAAATAGAGTGAATGGTTGCCACTGTTTTGATGTACAGTTACCCTAATTCGAACAAGTGATCGAATCTCGGTCTGCGACACCGGAACCGGCCGGCCAACCGGGAAATGACACTGATGTGATTAGACACGGGTTGACCTGTTCGCGCAAGCGTTTCGCGGTATTTCCATATCAGTTCGTGACCAATTTTCGGCGTTTCTGTTGTGAACGTATACCGGCGTGTCTGGTGTTACTGATCACAAGTCACCCGAGGGGCTCTAGCGCCGAAGATCCGTGCGGCACCGGCAGGTACTGTCCTGCGGTGTGAAGGTCACCGTTCTGGTCGGTGGAGTCGGCGGCGCCCGGTTTCTGCTCGGGGTCCAGCAGTTGCTTGGGCTAGGCCAGTATGCCTCACCGGATTCCAGAACCGCTCACGAGCTGTGCGCTGTGGTCAACATCGGCGACGACGCCTGGATTCACGGGGTACGCGTTTGCCCGGATCTGGACACCTGCATGTACACCCTGGGCGGTGGAGTGGATCCGGAGCGGGGTTGGGGCCACCGCGACGAAACCTGGAATGCCATGGCGGAATTGGCGAGCTACGGCATGCAGCCCGACTGGTTCCAACTCGGTGACCGCGACCTGGCGACCCATCTGGTGCGCACCCAGATGCTCAACGCCGGCTATCCGCTGACCCAGATCACCGCGGCGTTGTGCGACCGCTGGCAGCCCGGCGCGCTGTTGCTGCCGGCCAGTGACGACCGCTGCGAAACCCATGTGGTGATCACCGACCCGGCCGACCAGACCACCCGGGCCATTCACTTCCAGGAGTGGTGGGTCCGTCACCGCGCCCAGGTGCCCACCCACAGCTTCGCTTTCATCGGAGCCGAAAAAGCCACCGCCACAACCGAAGTCACGCAGGCCATCGCCGACGCCGACGTGATCCTGCTGGCCCCGTCCAATCCGGTGGTCAGCGTCGGTGCCATCCTGGCCGTCCCGGGTATCCGCGCGGCGTTGCGCTCCACCGCCGCGCCCATCGTCGGCTACTCCCCCATCATCGGGGGAAAACCGTTGCGCGGCATGGCCGACGCCTGCCTGTCTGTCATCGGCGTGGAGTCCACCGCCGAGGCGGTCGGCCGGCACTACGGTTCCCGCCGGACCACCGGAATCTTGGACTGCTGGCTGGTGCACGAGGGTGATCACGCCGAAATCGACGGGGTGACAGTGCGATCGATACCGCTGCTGATGAGTGACCCGAAAGCGACCGCCGAGATGGTGCGCGTGGGCCTCGAGCTTGCGGGTGTGTCCCCGTGACCGGTGGGCAGCCGGCGCGCCGCGAGCACGGCGCGGCAGCGACGATCGAGATACTGCCGGTGGCCGGGCTGCCAGAGTTTCGTCCCGGCGACGACGTGGGCGCGGCCCTCGTCGACGCCGCGCCGTGGTTGCGCGACGGTGACGTCGTGGTGGTGACCAGCAAGGTGATCTCCAAATGCGAAGGCCGCCTGGTGCCCGCGCCGGCTGACGACGAGGAACGAGACCAGTTGCGCCGCAAGCTGGTGGAAGACGAAGCGGTGCGAGTGCTGGCGCGCAAGGGCCGCACGTTGATCACCGAGAACCGGCTCGGACTGATCCAGGCGGCCGCCGGTGTGGACGGATCCAATGTCGAGCGCTCGGAGTTGGCGCTGCTCCCCGAGGATCCCGACGCCAGCGCCGCGGCGTTGCGGTCCGCTGTGCGCGAGCGTCTCGGGGTCACCGTCGCGGTGGTCATCACCGACACCATGGGCCGCGCCTGGCGCAACGGACAGATCGACGCCGCCGTGGGTGCGGCCGGACTGCCGGTGCTGCACAACTACTCGGGTGCGGTCGACGCCTACGGCAACGAATTGGTGGTCACCGAGATAGCCGTGGCCGACGAGATCGCCGCCGCGGCCGATCTGGTGAAGGGCAAGCTGACCGCGATGCCGGTGGCGGTGGTCCGTGGACTGAATCTGACCGACGACGGCTCGACGGCACGGCAGTTGCTGCGCCCCGGCGAAGAAGACCTGTTCTGGCTCGGCACGGCCGAAGCCATCGAGCTCGGCCGCCGGCAGGCACAGCTGTTGCGCCGGTCGGTGCGCCGGTTCAACGACGAGCCGGTGCCGGCCGACCTCGTGGAAGCCGCCATCGCCGAAGCCCTGACCGCCCCCGCCCCGCATCACACTCGGCCCGTGCGGTTCGTCTGGCTGACCACCGCGGCCACCCGGATTCGGCTACTGGACCGCATGCAAGACAAGTGGCGCGCCGACCTCGCCGATGACGGCAGGCCCGCCGACTCCATCGAACGCCGGGTGGCCCGCGGGCAGATCCTCTACGACGCACCCGAAGTCGTCATCCCGTTCCTGGTTCCCGACGGCGCTCACAGTTACCCCGACGGCGGCCGCACCGAGGCCGAGCACACCATGTTCACCGTCGCGGTGGGCGCGGCCGTACAGGCGCTGCTGGTGGCCCTGGCGGTGCGCGCCGTGGGCAGTTGCTGGATCGGCTCGACCATCTTCGCCGCCGACCTGGTTCGCGAGGTGCTCAAGTTGCCCGCGCAGTGGGAACCGTTGGGCGCCATCGCCATCGGCTATCCCGCCGAGCCCGCCGGGCCACGCGAGCCGGTGGCCGTCTCGGACCTGTTGATCCGCAAGTGACGACGTTCGCGGGCAAGGTGGCCGCTTCGGCGGACAAGGTGCGCGGCGGCTATTACACCCCGGTTCCGGTGGCGCGGTTCCTGGCCGGCTGGGTGTGTGCGGCGGGCCCACGCATCCTCGAACCGTCCTGCGGCGACGGCCGCATCCTGCGCGAACTCGCCGACCGCAGCGCGCAGGTCCAGGGCGTGGAACTCGACGCCGACGAGGCGGCCAAGGCCCGCCGGTTCGCCCCCGTCGACGCCGCAAACTTCTTCACCTGGCTGCCCGGCAGCGGCGGCTGGGACGGCGTGGCGGGCAACCCGCCCTACATCCGCTTCGGCAACTGGGCCAGTGAGCAACGCGAGCCCGCGTTGGCGCTGCTGCGCCACGAGGGTCTGCGCCCGACCAAATTGACCAACGCGTGGGTGCCGTTCGTGGTGGCGAGCACCGCGCTGGTGCGTGACGGCGGACGGGTGGGGCTGGTCTTGCCCGCGGAGTTGTTACAGGTCGGCTACGCCGCGCAGTTGCGCGAGTTCCTGCTGCGTCGGTATCGCGAGATCACGTTGATCAGCTTCGGTCGGCTGGTGTTCGACGGCGTGCTGCAAGAGGTGGTGGTGTTCTGTGGCGTCGTCGGTCGCGGACCGGCGCGGACCCGGACCGTGCAGTTGCGCGATGCCGAGGAATTGGCGCAGGCGGATCTACAGGTCGAGTGGGCACCGGCGCTGCTGCACGAGCAGGAGAAGTGGACCAAGTACTTTCTGGACCCGGCCGCGATCCAACTGCTGCGCGGCCTCAAGCAATCCGGGTCGCTGACCACACTGGGCCGGCTGGCCGAGGTGGACGTGGGCATCGTGACCGGCCGCAACAGCTTCTTCACCTTCACCGACGCCGACGCGCGCACCCAGGGTCTGCGCGACCACTGCGTCCCCCTGGTCTCGCGCAGCGCCCAGCTCAGCGGCTTGATCTACGACCTGGATTGTCGCAGCAGCGATTTGGCGACGCAGCACCGAACCTGGCTGCTGGATGCGCCGGTCGAGCCGGCCGACCCGGCCGTGCTGGCCCATCTTGCGGCCGGCGAACACGACGGTGTGCACCTGGGCTACAAGTGCTCGGTCCGCACGCCGTGGTGGCGCACGCCGTCGCCGTGGATACCCGACCTGTTCCTGCTGCGCCAGATCCACCGGGCGCCGCGGCTGACCGTCAACGCCGCGGCCGCAACCAGCACCGACACAGTGCATCGGGTGCGGGTCAGGTCCGGCGTCGACCCGACCGCGCTGGCCGCGGTGTTCCACAACAGCGCCACTTTCGCCTTCGCCGAAATCATGGGCCGCAGCTACGGGGGCGGGGTGCTGGAGCTGGAGCCCGCCGAAGCCGAACACCTCCCCCTGCCCGCGCCGGAGCACGCCGACAGCGGACTCGCCGCGGAGGTGGACCTGTTGTTGCGGGCCAACGAGTGCGAGAAGGCCCTCGACCTGGTCGACCGGCGGGTGCTGCTCGACGGGCTGGGCTGGTCGGCGGAAGCCGTGGCCGGTTGCCGGGCGGCCTGGGCGGCGCTGCGGGACCGGCGCCGGAAGCGCGGCGCCCGGTGAGCCTGCGCGACTCGGTGATCGCCGCCCTCACCGACTGGCCGGCGCCCGATCCCGGCCAGGACTCGGTGCGGCACGCGGTGCTGGCCTTCGTCGAAGCCCGTACCGACGCCTGCCGTCGCGACTGCGTACCCGGCCACGTGACGGCGTCGACGCTCGTGCTCGACGATGCCGGGCAGGTGTTGCTCACCTTGCACCCGCGCATCGGGCGCTGGGTTCAGCTGGGCGGGCACTGCGAGGACGGCGACGACACCATTGCCGCCGCGGCACTGCGCGAGGCCACCGAGGAGTCCGGCATCGCCGGGCTGCGGATCGAGCCGCAGCTCGCCGCCATCCATGTGCACCCGGTGCGGTGCTCGCTGGGCGTGCCGACTCGCCACCTCGACTTGCAGTTCCTGGCGCACGCGCCGGCCGGCGCGCAGCTGGCGATCAGCGAGGAGTCGATGGATCTGCGGTGGTGGCCCGCCGACGGCTTGCCGGCCGACGCCGACGCGGGGTTGCGGTATCTGGTGCACCGCGCCACGCAGCGCGCTGC
>NZ_LZLE01000202.1 GCF_001673155.1 Mycobacterium sp. 1423905.2
CCCGTCCGGCAGATTCGCGATCAGCTGTTCGACCGCGACGGCGGTCGCAAACGGCGTACCGGGGGCGAACGTCGAAACCCATTCGCCGTCAAAGGCTTTGGACGGGCTTACCAAGACCCGGCCCGCGGTGGTGTCGACGAGGCTGACGCCGACCTCGGTGGTGGTGTGCCGACCGTCGCGGTTGCAGCCGGCCACGATTTCGACGTTCGCCCCCGGTACGCCGTTTGCGACCGCCGTCGCGGTCGAACAGCTGATCGCGAATCTGCCGGACGGGCAATGGTTCCCCGAACACCGGCTATCCCGAGACTTCTGCGCCGAACCCTCACAAGTAGCAACGAGATAGAGAAGAGAGCACGATGCACCAGCAAGGGTCCCACCCGAAATCGAGGATCCGATGACGTCGGGAACCGTCATGCCAATAGTCCGCGTCGCCATCCTCGCGGACAGCAGGTTGACGGAGATGGCCCTGCCCGCGGAGTTGCCGCTGCGCGAAATCCTGCCCGCCGTCGAGCGGTTGGCCGCCCCAACCACAGCCGACGGCGACGCGGAGATCTCCGCGGTCCAGCTGAGCCTGGCACCCATCGGTGGCGCGCCGTTCAGTTTGGACGCCAGCCTGGACACCGTGGGCGTGGTCGACGGTGATCTGCTCGCTTTGCAGCCGGTGCCCAGCGGACCGGCGGCGCCGGGCATCGTCGAAGACATCGCCGACGCGGCGATGATCTTCTCCGCCTCCCGGCAAAAGCCATGGGGTGCCCGCGACATTCGGCGCGGCGCGCTGGCCGCGGTGATCGCCGTCGCGCTGGTCGCGTCCGGGTTGGCGGTCAGTCACCGGGTCGCCACCGGTGCGCTGGCCGGACTGCTCGCGGTCAGCGCGATCGCGGTGGTCATCGCCGTGGCCGGCTTGCTGGTGGCCGCCCGCTCGCCGCGGGCCGGCCATGCGCTGACCATCGCCGCGCTGGTGCCCATCGCCGGTGCCCTGGCGCTGGCGGTACCCGGCCGGTTCGGGGCGGCGCAGGTGCTGCTGGCCGCCGCGGGTGTCACCGCCTGGGCGGTGATCGCGCTGATCGTCCCGACGGCTGAACGCGAGCGCGTCGTCGCATTCTTCACCGCGGTCGCGGTCGTCGGCGCCGCAGTGGCGCTGGCCGCCGGTGCCGAATTGCTCTGGCGGCTGTCGCTGTTGAGCATCGGCTGCGGGTTGATCGTGGCGGCGCTGCTGGTCACCATCCAGGCGGCACAGCTCTCGGCGCTGTGGGCGCGATTCCCGTTGCCCAACATTCCGGCGCCCGGGGACCCCACTCCGTCGGCTCCCTCGCTGCGGGTGCTGGAAGACCTGCCGCGGCGGGTCCGGGTCAGCGACGCCCACCAGAACGGGTTCATCGCGGCCGCCGTGTTGCTCAGCGTGCTCGGCTCGGTGGCTATCGCCTGGCGCCCGGACGTGCTCAGCGTGATCGGCTGGTACGTGGTGGCGGCGACGGCGGCCACCGCGACACTGCGGGCCCGGGTATGGGATTCGGCCACCTGCAAGGCGTGGTTGCTGGCGCAGCCGTTCCTGGTGGCCGCGATCTTGCTGGTGATCTACACCGTCACCGGGCACTACGTCGCCGCTTTCGGGGCGGTGCTGGTGCTGACCGTGCTCGCGCTGGCTTGGGTCGTGGTCGCGCTGAACCCGAACATCGCCGCACCGGACAGCTACTCGCTGCCGCTGCGCCGGCTGCTGGGCTTCGTGGCCGCCGGCCTGGACGCGTCCTTGATTCCCGTGATGGCCTATCTGGTCGGTCTGTTCGCCTGGGTTCTCAATCGATGATTCAGCGTGGCTTAGCCTGCCTCACTGCGGCTTTGGCCGTCGTGGTGTGGACTGCACCCGCCGCGTTGGCCGTCACCAAACCGGAAGTGGACCCGGGGGTGCCGCCGCCGAGCGGCAGCCCCGGACCGGTGCAGCCGATGGAGCAGCGCGGCCCGTGCAGCGTCTCGGGGATCATTCCGGGCACCGACCCCGGGGTGCCGACGCCCAGTCAGACGATGCTGAGTCTGCCTTCGGCATGGCAGTTCTCCCGCGGTGACGGCCAACTGGTCGCAATCATCGACACCGGTGTGCGACCCGGCCCGCGCCTGCCCAACGTCGACGCCGGTGGTGACTTCGTGGAATCGACCGACGGCCTCAGTGACTGCGACGGGCACGGCACCCTGGTCGCCGGAGTGATCGCCGGCCAACCAGGTGACGACGGCTTCTCCGGTGTCGCCCCCGCGGCCCGACTGTTGTCGATTCGGGTGACATCGGCCAAGTTCTCGCCGCGCTTGGCCGGTGGCGACCCGACGGTGGCGCGGGCGTCGCTGGACATTGCGGCGCTGGGCCGTGCGATCGTGCACGCCGCCGACCTCGGCGCCCGGGTCATCAACATTTCCGCCATCACCTGCCTGCCCGCTGACCGGCCGGTGGACCAGGCGGCGCTAGGCGCGGCCATCCGCTACGCCGCAGTGGACAAGGACGTGGTGATCGTCGCCGCCGCCGGCAACAGCGGACCCACCGGATCGGTCGCCGGCGGAACGTCGTGCGACTCGAACCCGCTCACCGACCTGAGTCGCCCCGACGATCCGCGCAATTGGGCCGGAGTCACCTCGGTGTCCATCCCGTCGTGGTGGCAGCCCTACGTGCTGTCCGTGGCGTCGCTGAACCCCGAAGGGCGACCGTCCGCCTTCACCATGGCCGGGCCGTGGGTAGGCATCGCCGCGCCGGGGGAAAACATCGCCTCGGTCAGCAACGCCGACGGCGGTGGCCTGGCCAACGGCCTGCCCGACGAACATCAGCAACTCGTCGCGCTCAGCGGCACCAGCTATGCCGCCGGTTATGTCTCCGGTGTCGCGGCCCTGGTGCGCAGCAAGTACCCCGCGATGTCAGCGACCGACGTGGTACGCCGCATCACGGCAACGGCGCACAACGGTGCCCGCGACCCCTCCAACGTCGTCGGCGTCGGCGCCGTCGACCCAGTGGCCGCGCTCACCTGGCAACTGTCCGCCGGCAGCCAACCCGGTGCACCGGCCACCAGGCCGGTCGCCGCGCCGCCCCCGCCGGCACCCAAGGACCCCACGCCGCGCAACGTCGCCTTCGCCGGTGTCGGCGCGCTGGCGTTGCTGGTGACGGCGGTCGCCGCCGCGGTGGCGATCACCCGTCGACGAAAGGAGCCCACCCCGTGAGCCGATCGATCGCTGCGCCCGGCACCGGGCGCATCACCCTGGCGTTGCTTGCCGTCGTGCCGGCGGTGCTCGCTTATCCGTGGCACACCACGCGGGACTATTGGTTGGTCGGCATCGCCGTGGCCGTCGTGGTCGTGTTGTTCGGTTGGTGGAAGGGTCTGCACTGGACGACTCTGCTGCGTCGCCGGCTGGCGATCATGGGCGGGCGTCGATCGGCGCCGGCGGCCGACACCCGCATCACCGCAGTGGTACGTATCGGTGCGCCCCCCTCGGGAACCGACGTGCTGCCGCTGCCGCTGCTCGCCCGCTACCTGAACTGCTACGGCGTCCGCGCCGACACGATCCGAATCACCAACCGTCACACGGGTTCTGGAGCCGTCCAGACCTGGGTCGGGCTGACCGTCGACGCCGCGGACAACCTGGCCGCGTTGCAGGCCCGTTCGCCGCGCATTCCGCTGCAGGAGACCGCGCAGGTGGCCGCCCGGCGGCTGGCCGACCATCTGCGCGAATTAGGCTGGGATGCCAACCCGGTTCCGCCCGACGAGGTGCCCGCATTACTGGCGCCCGGCGCGCACGAAAGCTGGTCAGTGGTCCGCCAGGGCGACTCGAATTACCTTGCCGCATATCGCGTTTCAATAGACGACGCACTGCCCGAGCGGTTGGCCGCCATCCGCGAGCACAAGGCGAACCAAACCTGGACGGCGCTGGAGATCGCTGCAGCGGCGCGGTCGGCAGGCCAATACACGCTCGCGGCGGCCTGCGCCTTTCGCACCGACACGCCCGGCGGTGCCCTGGCGCTGACCGGAGTGACTCCGCAACGCGGGAACCAGCTACCGGCCCTGCGGGCGTTGACCCCGCTGGCCACCCAACGACTCGACGGCCACACGGCAGTGCCCGCCGATGTGTTGACCGGCCTGGACTGGCCGACGCCGTCAGCGGGCTCGCACCGGGCGCCGCTGACCGAAGCCGCTAGTCGAACATGACGCGCTGCAGGAACGGGGTCATGCGCCGCAGGTAGTCCAGCTGACTCACGTGCAAGACGTGGTTGCCCGGAAACCAATGCAGCGCGCAGCGATCCCAATGCTCCCAGAGCAGAGTCGCCTGTTCGGGGGGTGCCATCCGGTCACCGAGTCCGGTGATGATCATCCGGCGGTCCCTCGGTAGCAGCGGTCGGTAGTTCAGCGGGCTGTGATAAGACAACCCCGCGACCATCTCCTCCCGGCTGATACCGGACAACCGCAGCCCCAGCTTGATCAGCTTGTTGGCCGGAAACCACTCGTCGAACATCGTCGTCGGCGTGACGACGGGGCAGTTGGCGATCACCGCTTGCAGCCGCGGCTCTACCGCGGCGATCAGCGCTGAGGTGTAGCCGCCCAACGAGATGCCGGTCAGCGCGATGCGCTGCACGCCACTGTGGCACAAGTAATCGACGACAGATCGAAAGTCGTGCACCGCCTGGGCCATCGCCTCGGCGAAGCCACTCAACCCGGCGGCGAAATAGCCGAATCCGCTGAACGGCGCGAACCTTCCGGCTCGCTTGCCGTGAAACGGCAACGTATACAACAGCACGTCGTACCCGGACCGGTAGTACCACGGCAACGCGAAGAAGCGTCCGTTGACTAGGTAGGACGAGCCCATGAAGCCATGGATCACGCACAGCGTCGGCCGGGGACCGTCGGCGTGACGCCAATGCTGCGCTCGCACAGTGGTGTTGGCGCGAAAGCCGCTCCAGCGTCGGCGCAACGCGGGATTGATCGCCCGGAAGCTGCTGGTGAAGAAGATGTTGTCGACGGTGCCACCGGCCACCCGTTCGGCCAGCGGGCTGGCCCGCCGCGACACGACCTCGGGTAGCGCCGTCGGCGCCGGGAACGACTGCTGGGCATCGCCGTGCGCGGCGAGTTCGGCGTAGAACTGCAGATCGCTGCGCTCGTCCCCGCCGTCAGCGCGCCGCAGTGAACCGGCCAGCACCGCCGGGGCCACTGTGACCGACAGTATCGAGGCGACCGCGGTGCGCAACGCGATGTCGCTGAGCGACGACGACTCGACCACCAGGCGCTGCCTCGGTGACAGCGCCTCGAGCGGAGGTAGACCCTCAGCGCCGGCATCGGCACCGGGCACCTCGGGGAGCGGCACGGGCAGTGTGATCGGATCCGATTGCGGCGACCGCCCGGAAGTCTCGGACATCTCGGTGATGGTAGCGCCGGGAATAGGCGTTGGGTGGGTGTACGGACGGGTCCGGTAATACGGTTGAGTTAGCACCCGCCGGGCGAGGTGTAGATCAGGAGGACCGACATGTGGGATCCCGACGTCTACCTGGCTTTCGCAGACCATCGCAGCCGTCCGTTCTACGACCTGGTGTCACGGGTAGGCGCAGAGCGCGCGCGGCGGGTGGTCGACCTGGGCTGCGGACCGGGCCACTTGACCAAATACCTGGCGCGTCGGTGGCCCGGCGCGGTGATCGAGGCGCTGGACAGCTCACCGGAGATGGTCGCGGCCGCGCGGGAACGCGGTATCGAGGCGACCACCGGAGACTTGCGGGACTGGAAGCCGCAACCCGACACCGACGTGGTGGTCAGCAACGCCGCGCTGCACTGGGTTCCCGAACACGCCGACCTGCTGCTGCGCTGGGTCAGCCAGCTGCCGGCCGGATCCTGGATCGGAGCTCAGCTGCCCGGAAACTTCGACACCCCGTCGCATGCCGCGGTGCGCGCCCTGGCCCGTCGGGAACCGTACGCAAAGATCATGCGCGACATACCGTTTCGCGTCGGGGCGGTGGTTCATCCGCCGACCCACTATGCCGATCTGCTGATGGACGCCGGCTGCCGCGTCGATGTCTGGGAGACCACCTATCTCCACCAGCTGACCGGTGCGCACCCGGTGCTGGAATGGATCACCGGCACCGCGCTGGTGCCGGTGCGGGACCGGCTCGACGACGAGGGCTGGGAACGGTTCCGCAGCGAGCTCATCCCGCTGCTCGACGACGCCTACCCGCCCCGGCCGGACGGGACGACGATCTTCCCGTTCCGGCGGGTGTTCATCGTGGCCGAGGTAGGCGGCGGTCACCGATCCTGACTCGGCGGCGCGGCCTCTTCCTCGATGCCGCGGTCGACGGCAATCGCCGACCTGCTGGTCGGTGCGGTGCGGTGAATCCGCAAATAGGTCTCGGTATAGCGCTCGGCAATCCGGGTTCCGGCGAAGTCTGACGGTATGACGTCGCCGGTGCGTTGCCGCCAGTCGTAGAGCTGATCGGCCAGATCCGCGGCGATCGCATTGGCCTGTTGGGTGGTCTCACCGGCGAGCAGGTTGTTGGTTTCGGTGGGATCGGCTTGTAGGTCGTACAGTTCGCGTTGCGGCCGCGGCGTCTTGACGAACGGGGCGACGGCCACTCCGGACGGGCTGGCCTCGATATCCCACGGCAAGTCCAACATCGGGCGGGGGACATAGTTTTCGATGTAGCTGAATTCCGTTGTGCGAATTGCCCGGATCGGGTCGAAGGAGTCGTGGTAGGTCTTGGCGGAGTACACGTGGTGGCGCACCGGCCCGCCGGGATACTCCGGCGTCAACAAGGCCTGGGCGTGGGACACACCGTCGATGTCGGCCGGCAGGTGCACCCCGAGTAAGCCCAGCAGCGTGGGAACCAGGTCGACGCCGCTGAACAGTTGGTCGTAGACGCGGGGGGCCAGCGACCGGCCGGTGGGCGGCCGCATGATCATGGCGATACCGGTTCCGGCGTCGTACAGCGTGGATTTCGCACGGGGGAACGCCGGGCCGTGATCGGTGAAGAACACCACCCAGGTGTTATCGGCCAGCCCCGTCTCGGTCAGAGTGTCCAGTATTTCGCCGACGGCTGCGTCCGCGGTGGCGATCGAACCGTAGAAGTCGGCGAGGTCTTGCCGCACCTCGGGCGTATCGGGCAGGTAGTCGGGCAGGTCCACCGCCGCGCTGTCGGCCGGTTCGTACCGGTCGTGCGGGTAGGGGCGGTGGGTCTCGAAGAATCCGGCGGTGAGCAGGAACGGTCGGCGACCGCGGGCGACGTCGCTGTGCCGCAACCAATTCCGCACCTTGTCCACCACGTACTCGCAGTAGGAGTTGGACACGTCGAACTCGTTGAAGCCCAGCCGCTTGGGGTAGGACGTCTCGTGCTGCATGCCGAAAAGCGCGGAGTGCCAACCGAAGTCGGACAGTATCTGCGGCAGGGTGCGGACTCCGCTGCGATATTCCCAGCCGTGGTGGGCCAAGCCCAGCAGCCCGTTGCTCTGCGGGTAGCGGCCGGTGAACAGCGAACCTCGCGATGGAGAACACAGCGGCGCGGTGGCGTGAGCCCGGGTGAACAAGATCCCCTCGGCAGCAAGCTGGTCCAGTCGGGGGCTGTCGACGTCAGCGTGACCGTAGGCGCCCAGGTACCGCCCGAGATCGTGCCAGTGCACGATCAGCACGTTGGCGGGGGTGTGCGCCGCCGTCTCAGCCGTCAAAGTCGGTTACCTTTCCCCATTGATTCTCCGAGACGAACTCCGTCAGGGGCCGCCCGAACGCCCAGCCGTCCAGTTCCAATGCCGGTCGGTCCGGAAAGTCGGGCACCGGGCCGATACACAGGATGGCCACCGGTTCGGCGGTGGGGGGCATCTGCAGCAGGGCCGCCAACCGCCCAGGGTCGAACAGCGACACCCACCCCATGCCGAGCCCCTCGGAGCGGGCCGCCAGCCACAGGTTCTGGATGGCGCACGACACCGACGCCAGGTCCATCTGAGGCAGCGTGCGTCGCCCGAAGACGTGCCGGTCGCGGTCGTCGCCCAGCGCCACCACCAGAAGCTCGGCGCATTCCCGGATTCCCTCGACCTTCAAGGCCAGGAATTCGTCGCCGCGGGGACCCAGGGCTTGGGCGGTCAGCGCGCGTTCTTCGTCGACCAGTGCGTGAATACGCAGGCGAAGCTGCTCATCGGTGATGCGGATGAACCGCCACGGCTGCATCAGGCCGACGCTGGGTGCGGCGTGTGCCGCGCGCAGCAAACGCGTCAGCACCTCCTCGGAGACGACGCCGCCGGGGACGAAGCGGCGCATGTCTCGGCGCTGCGAGATCACGCGATAGACGGCCTGCCGCTCTTGGGCAGTGAACGCGTGACCCACGATCACGGACTATAGGTGACGCCCACCGCCCGGAAGACGTACTCCGGCGGCACGTCGAAGGCCAGCGACCGGCGCGGCAGGCGCGCGAGTACCTCCTCGGGCAGCGTGGCCTTGAAGTGCATCGACAGATGACCGTGGAACCGCTCGTCCACCTCGGCGATGTCGAGTTCGAGCTGCAGACCGGTCGCCGAGATCTCCGCGCGGGCCGCCCCGGTCTGTGCCTGGTCCCACCGAACGTCGACGGCACGACCGGCCAGCTTGGGCACCACCGACAGCGTCGCCAGCACGCGCTGGGAGCTGAACGCCAAGCAGCCGACGTAACTGGCGATGCTGCCCTGCGAGCGCAGCCCGGGAATGGCGCCGCTGAACCGCCTGGTGACCGCCACATGCTCGGCGAGGTAGATCAGTCCTTCCGCCTCGACCTGGTCGCGCAGATCCGCGGGCAATTTGCCCAGGCCGATTAACCTCCGAAGAATCACCGCCATGAGGCCAGTATGTAGTGATTTGGTGCTGCGCGCACCGATGCTGGTAACGGTGGAGCGATGACACGACCGCAAAAGGTGGCGGTGCTCTGCGTGGTGGCCGCCCTGGCCGGCTATGCCGCGCTGTGGGTCGGGCACCGCCAGAACTGGGGCTGGCTGCACACCGTCGACTGGTCGTTACTGACGCCGGCGCACGACGTCGGGATCAAACACCCGGGGTGGGTGCAATTCTGGTCGGTGGTCTCCTTCGTGTTCGGCCCAATCCCATTGCGGCTGCTGGGTTTGGCCGCCGCGTTGTTCGCGCTGGTGAAGCGCCAGGTGCGAATCGGGTTGTTGCTGTTGGCCTGTGCGCCGCTCAACGGATTCGTCACGACGGCGGCCAAGGGACTGGCCGGCCGGCCGCGACCGGCCACCGCGCTGGTCTACGCGTCCTCCACGTCGTTCCCTTCCGGACATGCCCTCGAGGCGACGGCCAGCCTGCTGGCACTGCTGACTTTTGCGCTGCCCCTGATGAAAGGCCCGCGGCTGCGCGGCGCCGTGATCGCGGTGTCCGGCCTGGCCGCGGTGCTGGTCGGCATCGCCCGGGTGGCGTTGAACGTGCATCACCCTTCCGACGTGGTCGCCGGCTGGGCGCTGGGTTACGTCTATTTCATGTTGTGTCTGTGGATCTTTCGGCCGGCTGCGACCCGGCGTGCCTTGGTCACGGCGCAGTGACCTAATCGGGTCTCAAGCTTTACTTGACCTCACGGGCAACGGCTTTGACGATGAATTAATGCGCCGACTGGTAGCTCTACTGTGTGCTGCGGTCTGCATCGCCGGTGCGACCGTGGCGCTCGCGCCGGTGACGATGGCGGCCGGCAGTCCGTGGTTCGCGAACTCGGTTGGCAATGCCACACAAGTGGTTTCGGTGGTCAGCACCGGCGGCTCGAACGCCAAGATGGACATTTATCAGCGCACCGCCGCGGGCTGGCAGCCGCTCAAGACCGGCATCACCACCCACGTCGGATCCGCGGGTATGGCACCGCAAGCCAAGAGCGGCTACCCCGCCACCCCGATGGGCGTGTACAGCCTGGACTCCGCATTCGGCACCGCCCCCAATCCTGGCGGTGGGCTGCCGTACACCCAAGTGGGGCCCAATCATTGGTGGAGCGGCGACGACCACAGCCCGACCTTCAACAGCATGCAGGTATGCCAGAAGGCGCAATGCCCGTTCGACACCGCCGAGAGCGAGAATCTGCAGATCCCGCAGTACAAGCACTCGGTGGTGATGGGAGTCAACAAGAACAAGACCCCGGGCGGCGGTTCGGCGTTCTTCTTTCACACCACCGACGGTGGTCCCACCGCGGGCTGCGTGGCGATCGACGACGCCCAATTGGTGCAGATCATCCGCTGGTTGCGCCCCGGCGCGGTCATCGCGATCGCGAAGTAACGCCGGCTACAGGGCTACGGCGCGGCCGGGTTTCAGCTTGAAGTTCAGCCCCTGCAACGACATGGTGGCGTCATAGGTTCGGTCGTAGCCGGTGCCGCTGATCTTCCAGCCCTCATCGGTGCGCCGGTATTCGTCGCGATAGAACGCCGCGCCGATCAGCATGAAATCGAACTCCGCGGCGATCACCCGGTCCTGCAGGTACCAATTGCCCGTCGCAGTGTCACCGGTGACGGTGATCTCCGGGTGGGTGACTCGATGCTCGGTGATGATCCCCGGGCCCAGCGAGTTGCGCATGTAGTCGACCAGGTCGGTCCGATTGGTGAAGTGCAGTTCGTTGCCCAGCGAGGGTCCGTAGTCGCCGCGGACATCCTCGGTCAACGTCTCGGCGAAGTCGTCCCAGTGCTTGGTATCCAGAGCGCGCAGGTAGCGGTACTTGACCCGTTTGATCGCTTCAACATCCTCGACAAGGCTCATCCCGTCATTGCAACACACCCCGTGTCGACTCGATCAGCCGATCCCGGAATCGCCGCCACTTGTCAAGTCGGCATAGGTACCTTTTCGGTGACGACACGGCATCGAGGCGATACCAATAACATTGCTGCCGAATCGGATTCGGGACTGTCGCGGCTATGGTTGACGCTGGCCTTTGACCGATTTCGACGAAGGTAATCGCACTATGTACGACCCGCTGGGGTTGTCGATCGGGTCCACCAACCTGGTCGCGGCAGGTAACGGACGAGCTCCGGTTATACGTCGCGCGGTGCTGACGCTTTACCCGCATTGCGCGCCGAAAGTCGGTGTGTATCCGCAGGATTCGGACTCGACTCAGTCCGGCATGTTGATGAGCGGCTTCGTCGAGCGCATCGGTGACTCGGTGGCGCTGGTGTCACCCGACGGATCCGCGCACGACCCCGACCTGCTGATGGTCGAAGCGCTGGACGCGATGGTGGTGTCGGTCGGCGCCGACGCGAGTTGCTCGGAAATCGTCATCGGGATTCCGGCGCACTGGAAGCCCGCGACGATTCAGGCGCTTCGTAACGGGCTGCGCACGCACGTCGGCTTCGTACGCAGCGGCATGGCGCCTCGATTGGTGCCGGACTCGGTGACGGCGGTGACCGCAGCCCACGCGGAGTTGACCCTGCCGCAGGACGGCATCATCGGGCTCCTCGATTTCGGTGGTACCGGCACCTCGGTCACCCTGTTGGCGCACAAGACCGACTTCGAACCCATCAGCGCCACCGTCCGGTACCGGGATTTCTCCGGCGAGGAGATCGACCAGGCCCTGCTGCAGCATGTGTTCGAGGAGATCGGACACGGCGGCGACCTCGACTCGGCCAGCACCACCGCGCTGGGACGCCTGGCTCAACTCAAGGAGAACTGCCGAGAAGCCAAAGAGCGGCTGTCGACCGACGCCGTTACCGAGCTGGCGGTCGACTTGCCCGGGCGCAACCGCACATTGCAGCTCAGCCGCGACCAGTTGCAGGACCTCATCCAGGACCGGTTGACCGGTTTCATCTACGCGTTCGACGACATGCTGGCACGCAACAACGCGTCCTTCGGTGACCTCGCGGCCGTGGTCACCGTCGGTGGCGGTGCCAACATTCCCCTTGTCACCGAGCGGCTTTCGGTGCACACCCGCCGACCGGTCCTGACTGTGGCGCAGCCCGCCTGCGCGGCCGCGGCGGGCGCACTGGTGCTCGCCGGCCGCGGACGCGAGCTGAGCTTCCGCACTCGAACCTCCATCGGCCTGGCCGTGGCGGCCGCGGGCGCTCCGCGCGCCGACATCCTCGACGTGCCCGCCGGTGACGTCATGGTCATCGACCAGGACGCCCTCACCGACCGCGAATTGGCCTGGTCGCAAACCGAATTCCCGGTCGCACCTCCGGCGCCGTTCGTGGGCGACGCCTTCAGCGAAGAGGGCCCCTGCTTCTCGATGCGGCTGAACTTGATCGAGCCGCCCAAGGACCCACCCTGGCGGCGGTTCCGGTTGTCGCAGCTGCTGATCGGGGCCTGCGCCGTGGTGGCGGTCACCGCCATTGGCGGGGTGGCCATCACACTGACTTCCCTAGAACGGCAACAGGCCCCGCATACTCCTACCGTTCCCACGGTGGCGCCGCTACCCGCGCCGCCCAGCTCCATACCGCCCAGTCCGGTCGCGCCCAGTGCCCTGCTGCCCAGCCCGGCGCCACCCAGCCCGGTCCCGCCGCCCCCGACCGAAGTGCCCGCGCCCAGTGTCGCGCCACCGCCCTCGGTAGAGACGCCACCACCACCACCTCCACCACCATCGCCGCCTCCGCCGCCGCGCACGACCACCAGGCCGCCGGTGGCAACCACGACCCCGCCGCCGGTTCGGGCCACCACCACAGCGCCGACGACCACCGAACCGACGACCACCGAGCCGACGACCACCGAGCCCCCGCCGACCACCACCTCGACGGTCCAGATGACTACCCAGTGGTTGCACCTGCCGCTGGTTCCGGTGCCCATTCCGGTTCCGGTGCCGGCTACTCAGGCCCCCGCGCCGCCACCTGCGGCCCCGGTCATGCCGGCTCCGGTGCCGCAGAATCCGTACTACTACCCCGGGGTTCAGTAGGGCCGTTCGGCCGCCTTGCGACGAGCCGAAAATCGCGTTAAAACTCCAGCAAGCGATGCGCTGGAGGGGTTATGGACATCGTGCTTGGCGTCTCCATGGAGGCCACGGCGGTCCGGCTGGTGTTGATCGAGGGGCAAAACGCCGACGGGGTCACTGTCGAAGAAGAGAATTTCGAGGTGGCGCGGGATGCGGGGGCCTCCGGTGCGGCCGGTGCGGTGCTTGCCGCCATCGTCGGCACCCGGGAAGGGGCCAGCGAAGGTGGCTACCAGCTGACCTCCGTCGGGGTGACCTGGACCCGACCCGACCAGCTGGCGCCGTTGCGCGAGCAACTGGCCCAGCAAGAGGTCGGCAATGTCATGCTGGTCTCCCCGCTGCTGGCGGCGGCCGCGTTGGCGCAGACAGTCGGAGCGGCGCTGGCATACGACCACATCGCGCTGGTGCTCGTGGAGTCCGGTGGTGCGACCCTGGCCGTCGTCGACACCGCCGACGGGTCCATCGTCGACCTGCACCGCCGGTCGGTGGGCGCCGCGCCGAGCGCGCTGGCCGCCGAACTGGCGACCATGGTGGCCGGGCTGGATGCACCCGGGTCGCGCGCCAAAGGTGTTCTTCTGGTCGGTTGCGGAGTCGACATCATGGGCGTCAAGCCCGCGCTGGAGGCCGCCACATCGCTGGTGGTGTCCGTGCCAGAGGAGCCGCACCTGGCCCTGGCCCGAGGTGCGGCGCTGGCATCGGCCAACGCGCCGCTGTTCGCGGCCTCCACCGCCGCGTTGGCCTATGCACTCGACCCCGGCACCGGCGAGGTCAGTACCCGCGGGCTCAGCACCTACCTCGACGTCTGTGCCACCGCCCAACCCGGTGCGCTCGCCTACAGCGCCGTCGACGACGACACCGACCTCTACCAGCCGGAACCGGCGCGGCGCCGGCCGTTGGCGCTGGCGGCGGGCGCCATGGGCGGCATCGCAGCGGTCGTGGCCGGCGCCCTGGTGGTGTCGCTGGCCTCCGATGTCCGGCCCGCCGCTACGCACCCCAGCCAGCATGAAAGCGTCCAGCTGCCGCCGGCCAGTCCCAGCCCCGCAGCGCCCAGCCCAGTTGCTCCCCCAGTTGCTCCTCCCGTTGCTGAGGCGGCCGCACCCCCGGCACCGCCGCCCATCCAGCCGCCCCCGCCGCAAACGGTTACCCAGCCAGCGCCGCAGACGGTGGTCAACATGGCGCCCCCGGCACCTCAACCACGCCGCGCGCCGACCCGCCAGGCGCCGGCACCGGCTCCGGTTCAGCAGGCCCCGCCGGCGGCCACCGCACCACCGGCCGCACCGCCGGCACCACCCCCACCGACGGTGGCGCCGCCGCCGTCACCGGTCATGACGATGTACCTACACCTGCCCTTCGTCAGCGTGCCGATTCCGATCAATCCGCCGCCGCCCCCCGCGCCGCCAGAGCCGTAGCGTGGCGAACCCGGCCGACCAGAGCGCACACTGTGCAGTAACGGTTGGCAACGGCAAGGAGGCCGGTGTGGGTGAGAACGGTCCGTTCGGATTCGATCCCGACGAATTCGATCGAGTGATCAGGGAAGGCAGCGAAAGCCTGCGCGACGTCTTCGAACGAGTCAGCAGGTTCGTCGGCGCGCCCGGCGGTCGCGGCGGGTGGTCGTTCTTGTTCGACGATCCGGGCCGGCGCGCCCGGCCCGAACCGGAGACCACCGGCGAGACCGGTGACGGTGTGTGGGCCATCTTCACCGTCGACGACGACGGCAGCGCGCGAGTCGAACAGGTGTATGCGACCGAACTCGATGCGTTGCGGGCGAACAAGAACAACACCGACCCCAAGCGCAAGGTTCGCTTCCTGCCCTACGGGATCGCGGTCAGCGTCTTGGACGATCCGCCCGGTGAAACGTCCGACGAGCCCACATAACGGCGCCAGCGGCCTATCCTCTGTTGATTGTGGCCGCAACGTCGTCGGTATGTCGTTCCTGCGGCGCTGAACCGCGCAAGGGTGCGCGGTTCTGTGATGCCTGCGGATCGCCCCTGACGGTCGTCGTCGACCCGGCCGAATACAAACAGGTGACGGTGCTGTTCGCCGACGTGGTGCGATCGATGGACATCGCCGCGATGCTGGGGCCGGAGCGGCTGCGCGAGGTGATGACCCAGCTGGTCGACCGGTCGGCGGCCGTCGTACAGCGCTACGGCGGCACCGTCGACAAATTCACCGGCGACGGCATCATGGCGTTGTTCGGAGCGCCGATCACGTTGGAAGATCACGCTTTTCGCGCCTGTCTGGCGGCGCTGGACATTCAGCAGGTGGCTCAGGAGCTGGCCGTTGAAGTGGGGCGCCGCGACGGGATCGATCTGCGCCTGCGGATCGGTCTGAATTCCGGGCAGGTCATCGCCGGTGAAGTCGGCGCCACCCACCTGGGCTACACCGCGGTCGGTGCCCAGGTCGGGATGGCCCAGCGGATGGAGTCGGTGGCACCGGCGGGTGGTGTGATGCTCAGTGAGTCGACGGCCCGGCTGGTGGAGCCCCGCGCGCTGCTCAGTGAGCCCGAGACGGTCCGCATCAAGGGCTCGGACGCCGGTGTCCCGGCGCGCCGGCTGCTGGCCGTCGACCAGGAGTGCCGGCGCAAACCGCGCCACGAATCCCGACTCGTCGGGCGCCAGCGCGAGACCGATGCGATCGCCGAGTTGCTCCGCCAAGCCGTCGACGGCAGTGGAACCATCATCACGGTCGCCGGTCCTCCCGGCGTCGGTAAGACCCGGCTGGCGCGGGAGTCGATCGCCCGAGCGACCAGCCTCGGCTTCGACGTTTTCGTCACCTACTGCGAGTCCCACACCCGTGACATCCCGTTCCACGTCCTGTCGCGGCTGCTGCGCTCCGCCTTCGCCGTCGGCGACCTGACGGCCGAGCAGGCGCGCACGCGCGTGCACGGCAAGATGCTGCAAGCCAGTGCCGAGCACCTGGCCTCCCTCGACGACGTGCTCGGCATCCGCGACACCAACGAGCCGCTGCCCGACATCAGTCCCGATGCCCGCCGCCGCCACCTCATGACGCTGGTCAACACCGTCGCGCTGGCCCGTCCGCAGCCCGCCCTCTACATCATCGAGGATGTGCAGTGGATCGACTGCGTCAGTGAGTCATTGCTCGTCGACTTCGCGGCGGCGGTTCCCCGGATGCGGGCGACGCTGCTCATCATCCATCGACCCGAGTATTCGGGTGTTCTGTCGAAATTGCCCGGCGCACAACATTTCACTCTTGCGCCGCTGAGCGATTCGCACGTCACCGAGTTGCTCACCGAACTGCTGGGCGCGGATCCTTCCGTTCGCAATCTGACGACAGTGATCACCGAACGAGCTGCCGGCATCCCCTTCGCCGCCGAGGAGATCGTGCGGGACCTGGTGGAGCGCGGCGAACTGCAGGGCGCTCCGGGCGAATACCGCTGCCCGCGTGAAGTGCGCGACATCCACGTGCCGGCCAGCTTGCAAGCCATCATCGGTGCCCGCATCGACCGCCTGAGCGCCACGGCCAAACGCACCCTCAACGCGGCAGCGGTGATAGGCGCCCGGTTCGATGTACATCTCCTCGAATCACTCTTGGAGACAATCGATATCGCCCCACTGGTGGAGGCGGAGCTCGTCGAGCAGGTCGGCTTCACCCCACACGCCACCTACGCCTTCTGCCATCCGCTGATCCAAGCGGTGGCCTACGAATCACAGCTGAAGTCCGGACGCTCCGACCTGCATCGGCGGGTCGCGGCCGTGATGCAGCGCACCCGCGGCCATTTCACCGGTCCGGAGGCGGCCATCGTAGCCACCCAGTACGCCGCGGCCGGTGAACTGCGCGACGCATTCGACTGGCACATGCAGGCGGCGACCTGGTACGGCGCGCGCGACATCCAGGCCGCTCGGGACAGCTGGCAACAAGCGCTGCGGGTGGCCGACCAGCTGCCCGACGACGAGCCGGACCGGCTCGCCATGCGCATCGCTCCGCGAGCACTGTTGTGTGGCAGCGCGTTCCAGGTCGGCGGCACACCGGCGGACACCGGCTTCGAGGAGTTGCGCGACCTGACCACGGCCGCCGGTGACAAGAGGTCGCTGGCGTTGGGCATGGCCGGCTATCTGACCACCCTGGCGTTCAACTCTCAACACCGCAAGGCGGCGCAGAAAGCGTCGGAGTTCGCCACACTCGTCGACTCGATCGGTGACCCGGCGATGACGGTCGGGCTGCTTTACGCTGCGGCACAAGCCAAATGGGAGGCCGGTGAAGCCAGCGAAAGTCTGCGGTTGACCCAACACATCATCGATACCGCCGGCGGCGACCCGACCATGGGCGATTTCATCATCGACTCCCCGCTGGCCTGGGCGTTGACCGTCAAGGGCGCCTCCCGCATGTTCCTGGGGCAGCCGGGGTGGCGCGAGGACTTGGAAGCGGGCATCGCCATGGCGTTGTCGGTGCATCCGGCCGCGCCGCCGTTCGTGCACCTGTACAAATACGCTGCCGCGGTGCAGAACTGCGCCGTGCTGCCCGACGAGCGCGATGTCGCCGAGGCTGCGGAGTCGCTCGCAGCCGCACAAAGGTCCGGCAACAACGTCGGGCTGGCCTACGCGCTGCTCAACCGCGCCACCACGCTCATCCACAGCGGCGGTGACCGGGAAGCCGGTTTCGGCTTCCTGCAACAGGCCCGGCAGATCTTCGTCGATCAGAAGCTGATCGTGACGTTGCAGCGCATGTGTGACATCGAAGTGGCTCGGGAGCGCGCCAGGGTCGGGGATCTCAATGGTGCCATCGCCTTGGGCGCAAGGGTTCTCGACGACCAATTCGAGACCGGGGAGATGATCTTCCGCGGCCCTGCCATGACGGTGTTCGTCGAGGCGCTGCTGGCCCGAGGAGCCGAGGGTGACCTCGAGCGCGCGCAGCGGGCGGTCGACCGGCTGGCGGCCGTGCCCACCGAGCCGGGGTTCGTGCTGCACGAATTGCCGGTGCTGCGGCTGCAGGCGCTGCTGTGCCGGGCGCGTGGCGACGATGCCGGTTACGCCGAATCCCTGCAACGCTTCCGGGCCGCGGCGCTCGCGGCCGAATTCCAAGGGGCGTGCGCGCAGGCCGATTCGATGGCGTGACGCGCGAATGTCAGCCTTGCTCGACGACGTTGTTATTACCCGACTTGTTGATCTTCGGTGAACCGGAGTGGTAAGTGATCTTGTTGTTCAGGCCGGACGCCGAGATGGTGTCGGCGGCGTCGACCGTGACGGAGTTGTTCATACCCGTCACAGCGACTTTGGCGCAATGACCGCTGATCACAACGGTATTCGACATCCCACTGATGGTCACCACGTTGTCGTTGCAGGCCAGCGTCCGGTTCTCGTTCATCCCGCTGACGGTCACGCTGGCACCGGGCGCCGCGGTGGGTGAGGTGGTCTGGCTGGGCTCGGCACTGCCCGGTGGGCTGTTGAGCGCCGAGGTGCTCTCGCTTGGGGGAGTGACGACGATGTCGGCACGGTGCAACTGTCGCGAGGCATACAGGGCGATGGCCCCAACCCCAACCAGAACGCCAATGATGAAGAGCGCAGCCAGAATCCAGAACACTCGGGAGCCCGAGGAGGACCGCGGTGTCGCCGCCGGGTATGGGCTGCCGTAGCCGTACGAGGGCCCAGACGTCTGTCCCAGTGGGGGCGGCACCGGGCCCGGCGGCGGAGGAACCGCCCCCGGCGGGGGTCGATAGCCGCCCAGACCACCCATCTCCGACGCGTGCGCCGCGTCGGCCAGCGGCTGTTCCAGCTGCCGAATGCGAGCTTCCGGGTCATCCTCGGGATTCATGAACAGATGCTCCCATACCGGTATCGCTGCCGAATAGGCTTCGCAGCGTGCCTGAATTGTTGAACCGCCAGATCCTGCTGCGTCGTCGCCCCACCGGGCTGGTCGCCCCCGATGACACGGAATTGGTCACCACGCCAGCGCCCGAGCCCGCCGACGGGGAGGCGTTGCTGCGGACCACCTATGTCGGCATCGACGCCGCCGCGCGCACCTGGCTGGACGACCAGCCCAGTTACCTTCCCCCGGTCGGCCTGGGCGAGGTTATCCGCGCGGCGGGGATCGGCGAGGTCGTCGCCTCCCGGTGTGATGCCTACGCGGTGGGCGACATCGTCACCACATTGACCGGATTCCAGGAGTACGTCCTCATCCGCGATGACGTGTTCAGCACGCCGATTCCCGGTGCGGACGATCAGCTGGCCATCATGTCGGTGTATGGACCGACCGGAGCCACCGCGTACTTCGGGATGACCGACATCGGCCGGCCGCAGCCCGGTGAGACGGTGGTGGTGTCGGCGGCCGCCGGCGCCACCGGGTCGGTGGCCGGACAGATCGCCAAGATCGCCGGTGCACGCGTGGTGGGCATCGCGGGTGGTCCGCGCAAATGCCGAGCAGTGGTGGAAGATTTCGGCTTTGACGCGTGCATCGACTACAAGACCGGCGACCTGGCCGCCGCGCTCAAGGAGCATTGCCCCAAGCGGGTCGACGTCTACTTCGACAATGTCGGCGGCCCCATCCTGGACGCGGTGCTGGGCCGGCTGGCGCACAAGGCGCGGGTGGTGCTGTGCGGCGTCATCTCCAGCTACCTGACCGGCGAACATCCCGGACCGGCCAACTATGTGAATCTGCTCGCCAAAACAGCTCTGATGCAAGGGTTTAACGCGCTGGATCAATGGGGCCGCTTCGACGAAGCGTTCGCCAACCTGCGCCAATGGGAGTCCGACGGTCGGCTCAAGCACCGGCAGACCATCTTCGAGGGCATCGAATCCTGCGTCGACGCGCTCAACGGGTTGTTCACCGGCGCCAACATCGGCAAGACGCTGGTCAAGCTCAGCGAACCCAGCTGATATCGTCTGCTGCTTATGCCGCAGATCGATCGTCGCCAGATGATCATGATGGCCGGATTCGGCGCGCTGGCGGCCGCCCTCCCGACGCCGCACGCGGGCGCCCATCCCGTCCCGGCCGCACCGGCTACCGGTGCCGCGGGCGGATTTCTGTGGCACGACGAGTTCGACGGCCCCGCGGGCTCGGCGCCCGACCCGTCGAAGTGGCAGGTCTCCAACTTCCGCACCCCAATCCGAAACCCCGTCGGATTCGACCGGCCCGAGTTCTGGGGCCAGTACCGCGACAACCGGCAGAACGTGTTCCTCGACGGCAAGTCCAATCTGGTGTTGCGGGCCACCAAGGACGGCAACAACTACTTCGGCGGCCTGGTGCACGGGTTGTGGCGCGGCGGGGTGGGGACCACCTGGGAAGCGCGGGTCAAGTTCAACTGCCTGGCACCGGGCATGTGGCCGGCATGGTGGCTGTCCAACGACGACCCCGGGCGCAGCGGCGAAGTCGACCTCATCGAGTGGTACGGCAACGGAACCTGGCCCTCGGGAACCACCGTCCACGCCAACCCCGACGGCACGGCGTTCGAGACCTGCCCGTTCGGTGTGGACAGCGGCTGGCACAACTGGCGCGTGCGCTGGGACCCGGCGGGCATGTACTTCTGGATGGACTACGCCGACGGCGCGCAGCCCTATTTCTCGGTTCCCGCGACCGGCATTGAAGACCTGAACGAGCCCATCCGCGAATGGCCGTTCAACGACCCGGGCTACACCATGTTCCCGGTTCTCAATCTCGCGGTCGGTGGTTCGGGGGGCGGTGATCCTGCGACGGGCAGTTACCCGCAGGAGATGCTCGTCGACTGGGTGCGCGTCTTCTAAAGTCGGTCAACCGTGTCCGCTGACGGCCCTTCGCCCGAACAGATCGACGCTGTGCTGCGGGCGACCCGCGCAATGGTCGGCATCGCCGCGGCGTCCATCGCCGAAGTAGACGACACGGTCACCGTGCCGCAATTGCGGGTGCTGGTGATGGTGGACACCCGGGGGCCGCTCAACCTGGCCGGCGTCGCGGCCGGTTTGAATGTCAACCCGTCCAACGCCAGCCGCATCTGCGACCGCCTGATCAAGGCGGGCCTGCTCAACCGGCAAGAATCCGCCGACGATCGACGCAACATCACATTGACGCTCTCCCCGGCGGGGCGGCAATTGGTGGACAAGGTGATTGAGCATCGACGCACCGCCATCGTGCGGGTGCTCGGCGACATGGAGCCCGACGACCGAGAGGCGCTCAGGACGGCTTTCGACCGGTTCGCCAACGCTGCGGGCGAGCCGATGGCCACCGACGCGGCGACCATGATCTGGCCGGGCGAACCGTCATGACCGAGTTCTTGGTGGTCATGAGCACTCAGGTGCCCGACGGCACCACCGAGGACGAGGTCGCCGAGGTGCGGGCGCGGGAGGCCGCGAACTCGCGCCGGCTCGCGGCGCAGGGGCATCTGCTGCGGTTGTGGCGCCCACCGCTGGAACCCGGCCAGTGGCGCACCCTCGGGTTGTTCGCCGCTGCCGACGCGGATCAACTCGAAGAGCTCCTGGCGGCGATGCCGCTGCGGATCTGGCGCACCGACGAGGTCACGCCGCTGGCCGACCACCCGAACGACCCCACCAGCGCGGGCATCCCGATCCGGCCGGGCCGAGGGCCGGAATTCCTGATCACCATGACGATCACGGTGCCGCCCGACACCCCCGACGACGTGGTGCAGGACACCACCCAGCGCGAGGCAGGGCGCGCCCGCGACCTGGCCGGGCGCGGGCACCTGGTGCGGCTGTGGGCGTTGCCTACGGGGCCGGACGGGCGGCGCAGCCTGGGCTTGTGGCGAGCTCGCGATCCTGGCGAACTCATGGCCATCCTGGAATCGCTACCGCTTTCCGGGTGGATGACCATCGAGACGACGCCGCTGAGCCCGCATCCCAACGACCCGATCCGGCTGGGCTGACCGTCAGTTGGTCAGGTACAGGTACCAGAGCCCGTCGTCGTGTTGCCGACAATCGAAGTGGGTGTAGGCCCCGTCGTTGTGGGTGATCTCGACGTGGGGGCCGTCGGCCTGACAGGCGCCCAACGTGGCGTAGTTGCCCTCCACCTGCACTTCGTCGGCGTTGGCGACCCCCACCCCGGCGGTCAGCAACCCGCCCAGTGCCAGCAACCCTGCCGCAATTACCGTCCTCACCTGCGTCTCCTTTCGTTGGCGACGAAATGCCCAAGTCCTCGCTGAGATAAACCCATCGAACGTATGATCGAACGATGGGCGAGCTCGCCGCGATCGGTTACAACGGGCAGCCGGTGCGCGGGCCGTTTCGCCTGGTGCGCCCGCCGATCCCGGTGCTGGTCGACCTGACCGTGCTCTTCCCGCGTGAGCCGCACCGAACGGGTCGGTACCAGCCCAACGGTCTGCAGCTGCACAAGGTCGTCGAGGGCCGGTTGAGTTGCTGGGGAATCTGCGAACAAGGTGATTGGTGGGGTCTGGTGACCTATCCGGTGCAGTTCGGCGCCAAGCGGAAAACCGTCACCCATTGGGTTCCAGCCTGGACGCTGCGCCGAAAACGCTAGTCGCCGTCGCCCGGGCAGCCGGGGCCCTTAGGGTGGTGCGGGTGAATCGTCGGCCGTGGCAGCGTGCGCGCAGCATCAAACAGATCACGCGGGGCCTTGGGGCCCTGGACCGCGAGCTCTTCGAGGCGATCGCCGAGACGCCCACCCCGCTGCTCGACCGGGTGATGCCCCCGCTGACGCGCGCGGCCGACCATTCCAAGCTGTGGTTCGTCTTTGCCGGGCTGTTGTTCGCCTCGCGGAACAAGTCCGCGCAACGCGGCGCCGTTCGCGGCGTCGCCACCCTCGCGGTGACCAGTTTGTTCGCCAATCAGGTCGCCAAGCGGGTGCGCCCGCGAGCCCGGCCGCTCTACGACACCGTCCCGCTGATCCGACAGGTGCGTCGCCGGCCGACGTCGAATTCCTTCCCGTCCGGACACTCCGCCAGCGCCGCCGCGTTCGCCGTCGGCGTCGGGCTGGAGAACCCACCAATCGGGTTCGGGCTGGCGTTGCTGGCGGGCCTGGTCGGCCTGTCCCGGGTGGCGGTCGGGGCGCACTACCCCGGCGACGTGCTGGCCGGCTTCGGCCTCGGTGCGGGAGTCGCGGTGCTGGGCGGCCGGCTGGTGCCGCCGGTGGTGGAGACGCAATTGCCGAAAACCGAGCCGCTGTGGGTCGATTCGCCCGAACGGCCCGACGGCTCCGGGGTGGTGCTGGTGGTCAACCCGGCCTCGGGCAGCGGCACCGGCGCCCGGGTCGCCGACGAGGTGCGCGCCGAACTGCCCCGAGCCGAAATCATCGAACTGGGTGAGGACGACGAGCCGTTGGACGTCCTGCGCAGCGCCGCCCAACGTGCCGAAGTGCTCGGGGTGGCCGGTGGCGACGGCACGGTATCGACGGCGGCGGCCGTCGCGATCGACGCGGGCCTGCCCTTGGCGGTCTTCCCGGCGGGCACGTTCAACCACTTCGCCAAAGACATCGGCTGCGACACCGTCGCCAAGACCATCAAGGCGATCCGGCGCGGCACGGTGTCGTGTGTGGATCTGGTGTGCCTCAATGAGAGTCGCATGGTCGTCAACACGGCCAGCATCGGCGCCTACCCGTTGTTCGTGCAGAAACGCGAAAAGCTCGAGAAGCGGATCGGCAAACCGCTGGCCGGCCTGTACGCGATGCTGCAGACGCTGCGGCACGACCAGCCGGTGCGAATCACCTACGACAACAAGACCTTACAGACGTCGCTGTTCTTCGTCGGGAATTCGCTTTATCTGCCAACGGGTTTCGCGCCGTCTCGGCGCACCCGCATGGACGACGGCCTGATCGATGTGCGGATCTTGGAGACGGGTCGCCGGTTGGCGCGCACCAGGATCGTGGCGGCGTTGATGTTCGGCCGGCTGGAGCGCAGCCCGCTGTACCACGAGATGCAGGTGCCGCAGTTCACCTTCAAGGTCGTCGACGCGCCGACGGTGATCGCCCGCGACGGCGAGGTCGGCGAGGAATATGACCAGGCCACGTTCGCTGCGATGTACCGGGCGTTGTCGGTGTACCGTCCGCGGGCCTGACCCTCAGTTGCCCTCGGTCAAGTAACGCACTTCGGCGTAGCGCTGCCAGACGGCCGGGGCCGGGTCGGCGGTGTATTCGTCGGTCGCCGGGGGCTGCCAAGGTGGCGGGTGCGGCGATCGGGCCAGTGCCCACGCGGCTTGGCGCGCCGCGCCCAATGCGACGTATTCGGCTGGGGTGGGCACCGACACCGGCATGCCGAACACTGTCGGGGCTATTCGGCGCACGGCCGCAGACTGGGCGCCACCGCCGATCAGCAGGATTCGGCGCACCACGACGCCGTGAGTGGTGAGTTGGGCCAGCCCGTCGGCCAGCGCGCACAGCAGGCCTTCCACCGCGGCGCGGGCCAGGTTCTGCGGTGTGGCGTTGGCTAGACGCAGGCCGTGTAACGCCCCGGAGGCGTTGGGGCGGTTGGGAGTTCGTTCGCCTTCCAGGTACGGCACCAGGACCAGGCCGGCGGCGCCCGGCGCTGCCGCAAGGGCGAGCGTGGACAATTCGTCATGGTCGACCCGCAGCATGGTCGCGGCGGCATCCAGCACGCGGGCGGCGTTGAGCGTGCAGACCAGCGGCAGGTAGCGGCCGGTGCCGTCGGCGAATCCGGCGACGAACCCGGCTTCGTCGCGAATCGGGTCGGCGACCACGGCGGCCACCACACCCGAGGTCCCTATCGAGACGATCACGTCACCCTCTGCGGCGCCCAGCCCGAGCGCCGCGGCGGCGTTGTCGCCCAGTCCGGCACCGAAAGTCGTCGACCCCGCCGTGATTGGGTCCGACGGGCCGAGAACTTCCGGCAGGTGCGGTCGGCGTCCCCGCATGCCCAGCTCGAGTAAGTCGAGGCGGTAGTTGCCGGTTGCGGCGTCGTAGTAGCCGGTGCCACTGGCATCGCTGCGGTCGGTGGTCAGGGCCGCGATGTCGGCGTCACCGCGCAGCCGCCAGGTGAGCCAGTCGTGCGGCAGGCAGACGGCCGCCGTCTGGTCGGCGTGCTCAGGCTCATGGTCGGCGAGCCAACGCAACTTGGCCACCGTGACGGCGGCCAGCGGCACCACACCGACGGCTTGTGCCCAGGCGCGGGCTCCGCCGAACTCCTCGACCAGGGCGCGGGCCGCGTCGGCCGATCGGACATCGTTCCAGAGCAGCGCGGGCCGGACCACTTGACCGGCCGTGTCGAGGCACACCATGCCGTGCTGCTGCGCGCCGACGGCGACCGCGGCGACGTCGTCGAGTCCGCCCGCGGCGACGATCGCGCCGCTCGTGGCGGATTCCCAAGCGTGCGGGTCGATTTCGGTGCCGCCGGGGTGAGGGGCACGCCCGGTACGTACCACCGCGCCGGTGTCGGCGTCACAGATGAGCACCTTGCAGGACTGGGTGGAGGAGTCGATGCCGGCGACCAGCGTCACGGCTGTTCCTCGAGAAGTGCGCGCAGCGTGGCTCGGGCACCGGCGCGGTGCAGTAAGTCGAGCGTCTCGAGATAGGGCGCCACGAAGCGGGGTTGGTCGACGAGGTCACCGAAGATGGACCGGTTCGCCAGGAACGCGGTCGGGTTGTCGCGCTGGGAGCGCGCAATCGGGATCAGCGCCTCGGCCTGCTCGTCCACCACGTCGATCGGATCGCCGTGCTCGTCGATGCCCTCGGCGTAGCGCGCCCAACTGGCGACTATCGCCGCCGAGAACCGGACCGGGCCGTCCGACCGTAGATTGTCGTGAACCACTGGTAGCAACCACTTCACGATGCGGTTGGAAGAGTCGGCACACAACCGGGCGACGGTGTCGCGGACATACGGGTTGGTGAAGCGGCCCAACAGACCGTCCCGGAACTCGGCCAGACCCGGTACCGGCTTGAGAGTCGGCGCGGCCTCCAAATCCAGGTAACGGCGCAGGAATTCGGCGATGGCCGGGTCCTGGGCGGCCTCGTGCACCAAGCGGTACCCGGCCAGGTACGCGAAGTAGCACAGGCCCTGGTGGCTGCCGTTGAGCAGTCGCAACTTCATCCGCTCGTAGGGCGATACGTCGTCGACCACGCGCACCCCCGCCTCATCCAGCGGCGGACGGCCGTCGGCGAAATCGTCTTCCAGTGCCCACATGACGAACGGCTCGGTGATCACCGGCCAGGCATCGTCGATGTGGTGTGTCGAGGCCAGGTGCTCGATCACCTGCGCGGTGGTGACCGGGGTGATCCGGTCGACCATCGAACTGGGGAACTTGACTCGATCTTGGATCCACTGCGCCGCTTGCGGATTCACTCGCTCGGCATAGGAGACGAACGCTCGCCGCGCCACCTGGCCGTTGGCGACGATGTTGTCGCACGACATGATCGTCGGAGCGGGAAGACCTCGTTCGCGCCGCCGGTTCATCGCTGCGGTCACCAGCGGGAACACCGGACTCAACGGCGGTTGGTAGCCGCCCTCGGTGATGGTCAGGGAGATGATCCGGGTGCTCGGCGTGGCGAGCAGTTCGATCACCGCCTCCGGGTCGTCGGGCGCATAGCGGAAGTCGACGATAGAGCCGATGACGCGCGGTTCCTCGGTGCCGTCGGGATGTTTGACGATCAGCGTGTAGAGGTGGTCCTGGCGATCCAGGGCCGCACGCATGCGCTTGTTGTCGGGCAGGACGCCGATACCGCAGATTCCCCAATCGAGGGCCAGGCCGTTGTTCATCAGGTGGTCGAGGTAGTACGCCTGATGCGAGCGATGGAAATTGCCGACGCCGAAATGCACGATGCCGACGGTGACGCGCTCGCGGTCATAACGCGGAACCGGAACCGAGAGGTCACCCAGAATTCCCCGGTTGAGCCGCACCGGTTTGCCGCCTCGTAGGGTCATACCGCGACGATTCTCGCAATCTTTACAACAAAAGGTTTGGCGAAGAGTAATTTAGGGAACTGCCTGCGTGGTTTTCATCGATAGCTAAGGGAAGGACCCCCCGTGAAACTGAGCCTGCAAATCGTTGCCCCCGCCCTGGCCGCGTTGGCCACGGGCGCTGTGGTCTGTGCGCCCGGCGCGTCGGCCGACCCCAATAGTTTCCTCGATGAGTTGCGCACCAACAATGCTCAACCGCCCAACATGACGCCGGCGCAGGTCATCAATGCCGGCTACCAGACGTGCGGCGACATCCGGGGCGGTACCTCCATCCTCGACGAGATGAGCAAGGTCGAGCAGCGGTACCACTTCAGTCAGGGCACGTTGTTCGTCAGCGCCGCGACGACCAACCTGTGTCCCGACGCTCCGCACTAGCCGCTCAGGGATTGCGCACGCAGTCGTAGGTGAGGTTGATGTCGGGGCCCAGTTCGACGACTTCGAACTGGTCGACGCCGATATTGCTGAACGACGCCGGGCTGATTCCGAGGTTTGACCACTTCGCGGTGCTCGTCCGGTCGTCGGCGAAGGTCAGGGGGATTTCGCCGCCGTCGGACAGCAGCATGCCGTAGGTCTTGAGCGCCTTGATGATCACCTTTTCCGACGTGGAGTATTTCGACTCGTCGAAGTCGGCCTTGAGCCGGAATCGCACACCGTACGGCGGGGCGTTCGGGTCGGAGTTCTGCGGGCCACCGGCGTGGGTCGCCGGACGCACGTAAACGCCTTCCTTCATGTGGCTGTTGGGCAGGATGAAGCGCAGCGGGTGGTTCACGGCGCCCGCCGCAACCTCGTCCGCGGTCGGCAGCAGCGCGGCGATCGGGAATCCGGCGGCGTCGGCGCTGGTGCACTGATCGCCCCGCAGCGTCGCGGGATAGGCCTTGCGCAGGTCCCACACGAAAAAGCCTTGCGCGGCAATGGAATCGCCCTTCTTCGAGCCTTGGTAGATTTCGTAGAGTTTGTGCTCGTCGCGCTCGACGACGAGCAGGTGACAGTCACCCTGTCCTTCGGTGTTGCCGGACGGGTCGCACGTCAGGTCCTTCGAACCCTCGATGTAGGCGTTGGCCGGCACCGGCATGCGGGCTGGGACGCGGTCGCAGTCCGGGCCGTTGAAACAGTATTCGTCGGCGCCGACGACTTGCATGCGCGGTGTGTGGCCGTCGGCGTAGAAGACGGGTATGGAGAAGTCGATTTGGAAAGCGTTGCCGTTGCCCCAGCCGCCCGCGGTGGTGAGCGCCTGGATGATCGCTTCGCTGCGTTGCGCGACGGGTGAACCGCTGACGTTGCCGCTGAACGGCTCGGCCACTTCGAACAACGCTCCCGGCGCGGCCGCGGTCGGCCCCGTGCTCGGTTTTGCGCTGCCGGTGCCTCCCGACTTGCTGGTAGCGCCACTGTGGCAGCTGGTGCACACGATGACGACGGTGCAGAGTGTGACGACTACTTTGCTGATACCGCGGCGTAGCATGCGCGCAGATTAGCTGGAAGAGGCGGCGCCGCTACCCGGAATTCGTCGGATTCATATTTCGCGGCTATCCCGGCGTCATCGACACCAACGTGAACGTGCGGACCCGGCCCGGGGTCGAGGCGCGACACATCGACAGCAGCGGCTCGGACATCTGCTCGGCGAGCACCACCTCGGTGGGCTGCTTAGCGCCCGCCAGTACGACGCGGATGGTGTGGTCTTCGTGGCTGACCTCGAGCGGGGACAAGGCGGCGATGTGGTCCTCGCCGGTGGCCTTACGGACGAAGTACTGCGCCGCTTGCACCGCATGGGGAAGCGAAGTGCGCCCCCGCAGGAAGTCGTTGTGCAGCCGGCCGTCCAGATACAACCGCACCAGTTCGGCCGAGTCGGTGGCGTCGACCCGGCCGTAGCACAGCCCTTCGGGCAGGATCAGCATGGTGGCGGCGAATCGATCGCCGCCCAAATGCGAGCATTCCCAGGTGAATTCGGGATATTGCGCCGCGATGGCCTTGGTTGCGCTGCGACCTCGCACGGCGCAGCACTGGTCGTGTTTACCATGGGCGCAGACGGCGATGAGGGGCGCGTCGTGGCGTTGCCCGTCCGATCCGTCCAGCGCGACGTCGAGGAAGTCGGTGGGGGCGGCTACCTCACCGGCCATGAGTGACTCGGTGCCTTCGCGCGCGTCGGCCAGGAACCACCGCCATCGCGGCACGGCGGAGCGGCGGCCGGGGCGACGGATGGCGGTGATCCGCATGCCGGCCGCTTCGACCCGGCGACAGATCGCGCGGCCGAGTGCGGGATCGATGACCGAGGGGGATTGCAGAAACGCCGAAGGTCCCCAGCCGCCGGACAATTCGACCAGCATCCACCGGGCGCCGGCCGACCCGGTGCCGTACATGGGGTCGTTGCGGGCCAGCGACTGGTCACTGCACGGGGTGCGCCTGGCCTCGCTCATCGAGCGACTGGGCCTGCCGGGACGACGACGGCTTCCCGCAGCAGTCGTCGGATCAATACCGTCGCGTCGGCGTGGTCGAGGCCGGGCAGCGAGTCGGCGTCGGCGACGGCGCCCCGATGCAACACGTTGACCGCCGGAGCGCAGAAGGTCGGGAAGGTCATGGTGCGATCGGGGAGGCGCAGAACCAGCTTGCCGTCCTGCTCGTCGAGCGTCGCGATCAGCCCGTGGCGCCACTGCACCGTGGTTGTGCCTGCCTGTTCGGCGGCGGCGAGCATGGCCAGCGGACGCACGGCGACGGGCCGGGTCCGGTTGGCGTGGCGTCCCGACAACCGGGCCGCGGTGCTTTCACCGACTTCGGCAGCGCGGTAGCGCAGGGTGTCGACGACCTCGGCGGCGATTTTGGTGGTCAGCGACGCCATCTCGTCCGGGTCGGCGGGGTCGATGCCCATCGGCAGCGATTTGCGGAACTCGGGCATGGTGGCGAGCACGTCAGCAATGGCGCGTACCACGTCGACCGCGGTCAGCGCGGACACGCCGATGGTCAGATGGATGGACGTGGTGTCCAGTGCTTCGGCCGCGTGCAGCCACCCGCGGGGCAGATACAGCGAATCGCCCGGGGACAGCACGGTGTCGATGACGGGCTCGTTGCGCACCTGCTCGGTGATGGCGTCGCGGTGATCGGTCCACGGCTGTGACGGCAGCGGGTCGACATGGACGGGGTCGTGCACGATCCACCGCTTGCTGCCGGCGATCTGCAACACGAACACGTCGTGGACGTCGTAGTGCGGGTCGAAGCCGCGGTTATCCGGCGGAGTGATGTAGGCATTGGCCTGGGTGGGGTGGCCGAGGTCGTCGACCATGGCGCGGACGAAGTCGATCAGCGGCGGCCACAGGCGGTGCAAGCCCTGCAGCACAATTGTTGCGCCCGAAGAGAATTGGGCGAGAACTTTGGCCGAGTCGACCTGGTCCGGGATCTCCGCGCCGAAGCCGGCTGGGCCGAGGAAGCAGTCTTTGGCCAGCAGTTCACCGTGCTTGGCCATGCGGATGAACGGGGCGCGCACGCCTCGTTCGGCGATCAGCTCGTCGACGGTCGCTGGCGAGAGCAGGTCGTCGAAGTCGCGGGGGAGTTCTTCGGCGCGGCTGAGCAGGGGCCGACGCCCCCAATACCGGGTCGCGAACGACCCGGCATCGGTGGCGATACAGCGGCTCAGCATTGCTGGGCGGTCACGCCGTTCCGTCGGCCCCGCCGTCGTGGCCCTCGGGGTTCGAGCCACCGTCGGCCGTTCCTTCACCGCCTGCGGTGCCGTCGGCGCCGCCGTCGTGGCCCTGCGGGTTCGAGCCGCCGTCAGCGGGTCCTTCGCCGCCTGCGGTGCCGTCGGCGCCGCCGTCGTGGCCTTCGGGGTTCGAGCCGCCGTCGGCGGTGCCTTCGCCGCCTCCGCTGCTGGTGGTGATGTCGTCGTCATCGAGTGCCATGGAGCCTCTCCTTTGTTAGTGGGCTTGCGTCGGCAGGACGTCGGGCTTGGGGTGCCCTGCGGCGGCGGCGCACGCCACGCGGCGCGCGCCATGACGTGTTCCCCGCCGGATGTGCAGATCAAACCGGGCGGGGGAGGGGTGGCTGGAAAACCCTCGGAGAGTCCGATGGCCGGGGTATCAAGTGGAGCCGATGACGGGAATCGAACCCGCGTATTCAGCTTGGGAAGCTGAGTCGAGCCGTCCGCACGGGCCCGACGATGATTGCTGAGCCCCCGAACTGCGGAATCCCAGCCATGTAAGTCCACAGAGATCCGCCGAAGTCGTTCCGAATTGTGTCACCGATGTGTCATCGAGTGCCACCGATATCCGTTTGCTGGACATCGCGGCCGCTGCGACTTACGCAGTGCCGCGACGTCCCCCTAAACGGATCCTTGGTGCGGATGCGGCAGATGCCGGCGGCAGTTAGCTCCTGACCGGGGTGGGTGTCACCACGATCTTTGGAATGAATGCTCCCGTTGTGCAGCCTCGATGGGATGCCACGTCAGCAGGTTCGAATCCTGCCGGGGGCACAGGCTTGACGGGAGGTCAGAGCCTATTGCTGACCATCCTACTGAGTCGCTGGCGATCTAGTGGCTATTACTTGGCGAGGCAAACTACTCGCGAGCCAGCAACGCCGTCTGCTGCCAGGCTAGATCGCGGGCGTCAGGGCGACCACTGGCGTTCCAAGATTGCATTAGCCATGCCTAGCCGTGACTGGTTCAATCCCAGTATCGCGCACCACGTTCCATACAGGTCACATGAGCTTTTCTGACTACGCATCGAACCGCACCACGGCGTCGGCTGGCAGGTGATCTGATGACCGATGTCGCCATGCCTGCCGGAGCCGTGGACGTGTCCAACTGGGCTGATGTCGAAACCACTGCGGAACTTCACCGACCGAGATCCGCCGTGTGGATCCAAGGGACACAGCTTCGAGACGGGACATTCGAAAGTCGGTGTATCAGGGTCGGCGGATTGCACGGGACGACGTGCTCAACAGCGAGAATGCTCGGACGCTCGCGAAAGCACTGCTCGAGGCCGCCGACTGCCTCGACCGGATTGCAGCCGCTAGGAACCAAACCGCCAGCTATACCCGCGTCCTATCTACGGTTCGGCCCGCCACCAACTGCCACTGGTGGAGGGGCCGATCTTCTCTACTTTGGGCTGGATGCAGGGGGACCGGGCGCTTCAGACGTAGCGGTGGTAGCGGTCTCTTTTTCCTGGTCTTGACGATTCCTCTGGAGCATTTCCCTGATCGCACCGTAAACGGCCACAACCGCACCTGAGGAAGCCAAGATTGCGGTGACGGGTTCCACTAGCTGGCCTCCTCGGTCCGACCTCTGCCATCGGCCGATCTAAACATCAGGGTAGCCCACCCGACGACTATCGCAAGGGACCCTAAAAGGAACGACATGCCAGCGACCGACCCTGCGTTCTTCTCACCCCACGTCGCGTCTCCGTCCGGCGACGTCGCCGAAAAGTACTCGACGACTGCGCACGCGAAAACTATCGCTTGGCCGAGAATGATCGCTCCGATGCGGCGACCTTTCACTTTACCCTCGGTCCATGCGTATATGAGATCGCCGAAGGATGCCGCGATCAACACAATCGCGATCAGCAGCAACTCACCCTTCATCAGAAACTTGTTATTGAACATGTGAGCGACGGCGCCCAGTCCAGGGTGGTCATGCATCGCGAGGAAGAACAACGGGACCGTAGATCCGATGCCTGTGCAAAGGAACCAAACGAGGGTCATCCACGCTATGGTTCCTACCTTGCTCCAAAAGCCCTTGTTCTTCGGAGGAGCCGGGTGCCCCGTCTCATCTCCGGGGACGCTGCTCACACCTGGATCCCCTTACCTCGAATTGACTTAGCGCACTAACCGTATGTGAACTAGATCTCACGTGTAACACTTTCCACTCTCTTACGCTGGGCGCATGTAAGTCGTCGGAGATACGTCCGGGCCACGGACGGCAAGTGGATGAGCTGGGCCCGACTCATTGCCCGAACGGCCATCCGCTCGGCCCGAATGAGGTACTGGTCGGTCACGTCGCCTGCCTCGGCCACGGCGGCGGCCACACGTTGTGGCATTGCAGAACCTGCGAAGGCACGGTGTACGGGCCACCGCTCAACAACGCACTGCACGAAGCTCGAAGGGCCAGCGACGGTCAGGATCTCTCTACCCAACCAACTTGATCCCTTCGAGGCTGCCAGCCGGTCATTAAGCCGCCAGGGATTAGAGGCCGCCCGGGTTTGTAATCTTTGGCTATGTACATCAGTGGCGTCGATGTGCCAGCGCCTCTCATTGAGGCTCATGCGGAAGGCAGATTAGTGATTTTCGTCGGCGCGGGCGCGTCGATGGGTCCACCCTCCGCTCTCCCCGGCTTCAAGGACCTTGTGAAGCTAATCCGCGACACGAGCAACCTTGCGGATGTCTTCACAGACGACGACCTGAACGAACAGCCCCTTGACGAAATCCTCGGCAGGATCAACGATGATTACGGAGTCGACGTCCACAGACGCGTACAGGAACTCATCTCAAAAGCGACCTCGCGCCCCACTCCGCTGCACAAGGCGGTAGTCGATCTAGCCTCCGCAGTCAGGGTGCGAATAGTGACGACGAACTACGACCATCACCTATCCACGTTGTTGGAAGGGCAAAACGTCGCCGAGTACCTCGCGCCGGCTCTGCCTATGGGTGATGACTTCGCCGGCATCGCGTACATCCACGGTCGCGTCGACCAGGAGCCCCATCGACTGATAGCTACCGACGAAGACTTCGGCAAAGCGTACTTGAACGACGCCTGGGCGGCCCGGTTCCTGGACCGCATGTTTGGAAAATACCCGGTCCTGTTTGTGGGGTACAGCCACAACGACACGATCATGAAGTACTTGGCACGCGGACTCGGTGGCCGATCCGAGAAGCGTTACGCGTTGACTGACGACCCGGACCCTTCTTTCTGGCGCCGACTGGGTATAACGCCAATCCAATGCGCGCGCAATGACCAACCCAAGTTGCTGAGCGAGTGGGCCACTCGACCTTCCGAGGGACTTCTCGGCAATCGCAGCCGCATCAAAAGCCTTGTTGCCGAACAGGATCCGTCTCCTGTACCAGAAACTACGTCCTACTTGGAGACGGTGGTCGGCGATAAGGACACCCTCAGATTTTTCTGCGAATACGCGCGCGGCGCGGCTTGGTTACAGTGGACTGCCGGAAGACCGGAATTCGCAACGTTGTTTTATCCGTCGCCCCACGTAGATGAGGACGTTCCTCGTCAACTCGCGAACTGGTTCGCCGAAAACTTCGTCACCGACGGTGATTTGACAGACGCCGCGTTTCAAATCGTTGCAGACGCTGGAGCGCCGCCAAGTAGCGATCTGTTGTTCGCCATTAGTCGACAGTTGGCCCGCAATGAATTGCCGTTGTCCGAACGCATGCGACGGTGGCTCCTCATCGTCATCAACAGCCCAGCAAACCGCTTTACGGCCAGTCTTCTCGGCTCGATGCTCGAAAATTCAGCACTAGAAGCCGATCCTGACACAGCGTAGTGTCTACTCGACTACCTGGTCGAGCCACGAATCCTCCCTTCCCGCATGTATTCTCCGAATTTCGGAGCTGCTTTTGAAGCAGTGATGCGAGACAGTGACGTGACCCTGCGCGACGCGTGGCAGATTGCCTTTCGGCCCTTTATCGGCGAGTACGCGAGTCGATTGATCGACATCGCCGAGCGCCACATTCGTCGCGCTGATCTCCAGCTGACCCTCGCAGGTGAATCCGACAGACAACGACCGAGTACTTGGCGCACTTGGATCGTCGCGGACGACCGCGACCTAAGCAGCCCACTAGGACTTCTCGTCGACATGGCCCGCGAGAGCCTGGAATCACTACTCGAAACAGCAAGTTTAAACGCCGATGCACGCCTACGGGCATGGGCTGCAAGCGATGTCACGCTCCTGCGCCGGTTGGCTGTATATGGATGGACGATACGCTCTGACAAAACGGCCGAAGAAAAGATCACCTGGTTGATTTCCACCGGATGGTTGCATAACTACGAACTGCGTGGCGAAGCTACCCGCCTGATCCTAGCCACATGCGGTACTGCCGACGAGGACGCCATTGCTGCACTTGTCGAAGACATCCGTCAACACTGGAACGACGACCAGTACGCGCCTCACCGAGCCTACGAATTGCTGATGTCGCTAGAGAAGGTCCTCAAAGATGAAGCATGAGATCGTCTCAGAGGCACTAGCTGCGCTAGCCGCGGCCCATCCCGAAGTCATAGATCGTCAGCCAAAACGACCAAGCGAAGAGTCAGCGTGGTCCGCAGCGCCGCCTACGGATAAGACAGAGTTGCATCGCAGCCTCACCGAGGACCTCGCAGCAACTGCAGAGGCTTTGATCGCATGCGAAGCTACGGTCACCAATTGGGACGATGAACGCCGATGGGACCAACTTGCTGGCGCAGTCACCGCAGTAGTACAAACGTGGCCCAAAGTCGGCCTCGACCTACTTGAAGCCGTAGGTTCCGGCCATGCGGCGATCGATCAAGCAGTCGTCAGAGGGTGGACGACATCGGATCCCGACACGGAGCTAGTTCCTCGAATACTTCGCCAGATTGCGGCGTTAGAGCTCGAACCGATATTGGGATCAGTGACGGCGATGCTAGGCGGGTTCGCAAACTCAGGTTCAAAGCCAGTGGAATGGTATTCGTTTGCAGAGAGTGACGAACTGGCCAAAAAATGCTGGGACAGCATCCCGCCAACAGCCCACAGCACTTCCCCGTCAACGGGTGACTACACGATGATGGCGATCAACCATCCCGCGGGTCATCTTGAGGAGTTCTGGGTCGAGAAAGTTGGTCATCTATGGCGCTCCGCGAGCGAGAGTTGGAAAGGCATTCCGCCTGACGTCGCCGACTACCTTGCCGAATTGATCGCCGAGGAAGGTACGAGAAGCGAGGTAGTCAAGATCGCTTTTTGCCGCTACTTAGATTTCTTTTATCGATCTGACGCCGAGTGGTGCAAGCAATACTTGTATCCTCTTCTCGACTGGGACAACAGCTCTCATGCAAGGCAAGCGTGGAGCGGTTTCCTACGACATGGTGGTTGGTCGAATAAGCTTCTGGCTGACGGGTTCCTCGAGATGCTCGTACCGGCGACGTCCCATACCGACGACCTCGACACGCATGGGCAACGCAACTTGCCGAGACTGCTGGCCGCTATCGCTATACAGTCGGACATCGAACCACGTTCCTGGATAAGGGGTCTCATCACCAAGAGCTCGGTGCCCAACCGAGTTGTCTGGGCCCAGGCCATCAGATTCCAGATCGACGCTCTCGGCCCCAAAGCGGTGGAGAAGCAATGGGAACGTTGGATGCGCGATTACTTCAGCGATCGGGTGAGCAGCGTCCCCCGCACCCTTGACCCAACCGAAGCAACTGCAATGGCCGGCTGGATCCCATTCTTGACTGACTCGATGCCCGCTGCCATCGACATGGTGCTTCAAGTCGACACTGCAGGATTCAGTCTCCACGACCTGTTTTTTCGCGACCTTTCTGATGACCGCATAGCCCGCGCCCCAGAGAAAGTTGCCGAGCTAGTACATCACCTATTGAAGTCGACCGACGGCCAATTCTTCGGCGGCCACGAGATTCAGCGGGTCTACGAAGTTTTCAAGTCGGCCAGCGTATCCAGCCACATCCTCCACAAGGTCGCTGAGGAAGCCATCCGTCTGGGCTTTACGTTGGAGTAGTCATCCTCTCGTGTCTGGCTGATTCCTTGTGTGGCGAGCGGAGAACGGGTGTTTCCGCTGCAGCCGGGAGACAAGGGCAGGGGCGTCATCGCGGGGGGAACGGCAGAACCTACCCAATCCCGCACTGGGACAAGATAAACCATCCGCAGGACATTGCATGGACCGTTGACATTGGGTGGGAACACGTCCTCCGTCGAGGAAGGTATATCGACAGATGATCTGGAGCAGACGATTCCTGAGTTCTACTGGTCAACCCGGCCAGCGGAAGGTCCATTAAGGATGAGCCTGCCGACCGATTAGAGGAGCTGTGGTCTAACCACCTCGCCGGTCTTGGCCTCAGCGCGTCTCCAGAGGTCGAGGATGCCATCGCTGTCGTCGATCGGAGAGTAATCCGCGACGGCAATTCGGTAGGTGCTTCACCGCAGAGGAGAACGCGGCCATCGAAGCGCGGGCCGTGCTTGTGACGCGCGAGCACTTCGAGAAAAAGTTGGGTTTTACGACTGAGGATGTCGGAGCGACGTTGTCCTACGACGTGCACGCGACCAAGAGGCGAAAGGTCGTCAAGGTTGAGGTGAAGGGCACCACCACGGACGGCGCAGCGGTTGTTTTGACCAGGAACGAGGTGAACCTCCACCGGCTGGAGTATCCGAACAACGCCCTCGCGGTTGTTCGCAACATCACCCTCAATCGAAGTGGTGATCGACCAGTTGCCAGCGGCGGAGAACTGGTCTAGTGATGCCATGGGAGATCAACGAGGGCCGATTGTCACCCATTGCATATGACTACAGCACCGGCATCTAAACCCAAACTCCTAAGAGGACCGCCATTCCTACGCCCCAACGCAATTCAGCCAGGTGAGAACCGACCACGCTTCCCTACCGGTGTACTGATGCGAAACGCATCATCTCGCTCGTCAATCTCGCCCCGCGGGGTCGATCATATCGTCGGCGGTGACCCGCAATCGCCTTGGCGCATCCGCCGCGCGGCCCACTTTGTCCAGTGGAGGCGGCAATGGCAACGGCAACCAGTACCACCACGCGATCACCGGCTTACCGACACCAACACGCTGCGCGAATAGCCGCTCGGCTTGTGCTGCAACGTCACGCTCATGCTGCGCCATCTGCACCGGATCGTCACTAGCCTCTAGCCACGTACCTGAGGCGCGCCGTGACTCGTCAAGACAGGCCTGGCGCAGCACCGACTCGTATACCCCCGGCACACGCAAACTTTCGGAGCCATCAGATTCCTTGCCCTGCAGATAAATTGGCATTGCCCCTCATCCTTTCGCGAGTCCAGCGAGCATTGGCCGCACGTTGCGCCTTCTGGCTCACCACGGACATCGGGGCCGGAGCGGCAGTCGACACCTGCCGGTAGAGCCTCGCGATAGCCTGTTCCGTCAGCCGCAATTCGGTCGCGATCTTCAACTTCGTCGCAAGAGGTGTGCGAGACCGTTCGTACGCCGCTGACAGCTCCACACGCCGATCCACCGCAGCGCCAATCATTCCCAGAATGTCGCGTTCAGCTGCTGACCACACCAGGTCACGCCCATAGCGCTCTGCCGACGCGGCCAGCTCCCCGTCCAACGCGGCCAGAAGCGCTTGCGCCTCTGGGGATTTGCTCATGATCAGGTATTCTAGTCGCTCCCGGCGACAACCACAGCGGAAGAAGGTACGTGGCTAACTCGGAGGTCGAACGCATCGCCATCGAATACGTAATGGCGCTTGAGCGGGCTGCAGGCCGGCGGCCCGAAGACGTCCATCTCCAGGGTGAGCCGTATGACATCGCAAGTCCGCCACGAAAGATTGAGGTAAAGGCATTCGGTGGCTCTGCACGAGGAGCGGCCATCCCCCTCGAAGATCGACAATTCCAGGCCGCTCGCGAAGACCCAGACAACTACTATGTTTACGTGGTGGACAACGTCGCAAGGGAACAGAACGCCACAGAGATACGCGTTCTGCACGGCCGGGCGCTGCAAGACCTGCTGGACCGCGCCCGACCCCACATCACCTATTGGCCGACATTCCGCACAGGCGACTACGACCGCATCAACCACGGCATCGACTGACCCCTTCAGGCCTGCGTTTCTGCGTGCCCCCCCGAATCATCCTGTTTGGCCAGGTGCCCGCTGCCAGGCGGGAGGGGGTGGACCCCCCTCGGGGCTCGGGCAGCGGCGTCCATCCTCGGCGGGTGTGGTATGGGGACGTCCTCATCAGTGTGATGGGGTGGTAAGCGGATTACATTGCAGTAAAGCATCTATCGGGATGGGTGGACGGGCGTCAGATCCCTCACGCTAACAAACGCGACTGCAGTTGCCAGCCAATACCATTGCACCCTAAGGCTGCCGAAGAAGTCACGCGGCGGATCAGCAGCTTGTCTAACCCTCTATCGATCATCTATCAGCGCTTGGATAGCGATTGCTATCTCGCCGATAGTGAATAGCGTGTCATGCATGGTGGCAACGTCGAACTTGAACTCTGGCTCTTCCGTCGCCCAGTAGGAGCCAGTCAGTGTGTGTGCAAAGGCATTTCGGCGCTTACCCACCTTCGACACCATCGCCATGATCTTGTCTTCTTCATCGGAAGTAGCGTCGTGTCGAAGCACGAATGCCTTCGCAAGCTGGTTAAGTCCGCCTCGCAACTCCCCGCCATCCTGTGTTAAGTCCCTTAGCAGGCTTTCTAGCGCCGCCGTCGCGGTAAGCATGGTCGCGCCAATTGAGATTTCCTGGGCGTTCTCAACTATGGACAGCTTCTCGTCAAGGCTCATGTCAGATTCACCCTCCCACCCAGGAACTCGGTGAGAGCCATCTGTCTTTTCTTGCTCGAACTGGGCCTTCAGTTTATCGACCGATTGCCGGGTCGAGTTGGCGACGAGGATCGCCGCACTCAACCTGTCCTTAAAGATCATGAACTCAACTTGGTCGAACTCGTAGAAGTTCACGTAGAGGTCAGCGAGCATGTCAGGGTTGTAATCCGCAGTCTCCCAATAGACCTGCACCATTTCGGGGTGCGTCATTGGGCGGGAGAAATCCGGCCCATCCTCGTCGCCGTGATATCCGGCGCCCTCCTTCCAGAGCTTCCGGATATCAGTCCATTCATTCCCTTCCCCGACGTCATTCACATTACGAGCATATCAATTTCGAGTTGGCCTTCTCTCGCGACGTTTCACGGTTAAGCGCGAACTAGCTGCAAGCTGCAGTGTCCAAGTCGCCACCGAAGAGACCGAGAAAAACAGTTCGCTTGAAGCTTGCAAAGCGCTACACCACGGGTCCACGCGTCGCAGGAGGCCAGCGTTTTATTGTCGGCATGAAAGTCGAGGGAAGGTTCGCTGATGGAGGCCTTGCGTGGCGGGTCGGGTGGGAGGCGAGGGGTGGGCGGTCTTCGCCGTCGCGGAATCGTCGGTGCTGATCGGATGGTCATGCACTCCTCTGAGACGCACCGGCCAGGACGGCCGCCTTCTGTCTCAGGTACCAAGGTGGAACCAAGTAACGCGATGAGTTGAGGCCCCCGGCAGACAGAGACCGACGCAGAAATAATCGCGGAGGGCCGCTACTACTTCTACAAAGGGACGGATCGCCGCCGCGTCGATCCCGTTGCCGTGCCGGCAAACCCTTGCAGCGTCCGAGTAGACCCGAAAAGATGACCGCCACGGGATAGCCGCTGGCATCCCATTTGGCGTCCGCGGACTTCGCCAAGGACGGAATCTGCGACCTTGGACGGCTCGTCGTGTTCCCAGAATCTGAGAACCAGCCACCCTTGCTCTATCAGGTTGTGAGTGGTCTCGAGATCTCGGGCGCTGTTGGCTGCGATCTTGGATGTCCACCATTCGCCGTTGGCGCGAGGACTCGTACCGTGGTCGGGACAACCATGCCAAAAGCAGCCATCGATGAAAACAGCTATCTTTGATCGGGTGAAAGCGATGTCAATCGTCCGTCTTCGATTACCCGGCACCGGGTAATTGACTCGGTAGCGGGCTCCACGAGCAAACAACGCGCGCCGTACCAGAACCTCCGGAAGAGTGTCGCGCCGCCGCTGAACCTTCATCTGCGCAGTAACACGAGTCGAAGATGCTGGCGGCCGGTATGACCCCATAACGCTCGCCATGCTTCGAATTATCGCAGGAGAGTATGGACATGCCGAGCGATCGCGGTAGCGAGTAGCGGAGGGACTGCATTGCCGATCTGCCGAGCGATCTCGATCTTTGTGCCTTCGAACTCGAACGAGTCTGGGAATGACTGCAGGCGGCTGGCCTCGCGATGCGTGATGGGGCGGTCGTGGACCGGGTGCAGATAACGACCTTTCTCGGGTTTGTAGAACTCAGTCCGGATGGTTAACGACGGACGATCCCACCACAGGCGCCCCATGACATCCGCGGTCCCGGTCGGCTTTTCCGCCCAGCAGCGCGGGAGCAGATCAGGTCTGTTACGAGCAAGATCAAATCGGTTGCCGCCCTCCGGAATTGCCCTGTAGCGTTCCAGGCTCATCGGTCTTGGGTTCCTACCGAAATGAAGGTCCTGCTTGCCGTCCGGGCCAGGTGAGACATCGCGGCCACTCGGATAGGCTGCCAAATCGGAGATGGCATCACGCACCGTGACGTAAGTCAGTCCCTTTGGTGAGTCCGGCCCGTGCGTCGGTGTGGGTGGCCAAGGAACTTTGTCGTGGCCCTTTACCGCGATCAGGATTCCTCGGCGTCGGGTCTGAGGTACTCCGTAGTCTGCCGCATTCAACACACCGAATGCGTAGGCGTATTGTGCCAGCTTCGGGTCCTCATCAAGCAAGGCGAGCAGGCGGAGGAACTGCGCACTGCGCTGGAACTCGGGAACATTTTCAATCACGAACGCGCGGGGCTGCACCTCCCGGACGGCCCGGAGATAATGCCGCCACAACTCATTAAGGGCCGCTCGAGAAACATTGTCGCGGTCTCGGCCGAGCGGCGAGAAGCCCTGGCAGGGAGGACCTCCAAGGATCAGGTCTGCGGGCTCGAATCTGTCAACGTCTTCAATGTCGCCATCATGAACGGAGCAATCGAAGTTCCGCTTGTAGGTACGCGCGGCGGCGGAATCATGCTCGACAGCAAAGACAGGAACGAATCCTAAGCCCGACATCTCGAAACCGAGGCTAAGTCCACCAGCACCGGCGAACAGGTCAAGCGTTCGGATTGTCGTCATCCCACCTCCGCCCGCGATCGCGCCTATCGTACGTCGGCCGTACGACACCGGGGGTCAGGACACGCACCTAGTCCGCAGCGGGCACCCCCAGGTCCAGTCGTTCGGAAAATCTGATCCGGATTGTGGAAAATCGTCGGCGGTGGTGGCGATAATCGAGCGCGTGCCGAGTGATTACGGCTGGGGGAAAGCCGACGCAGGCCTCCAGGGGTGGATATCCAGTCATCGAAAACGAGCGATGGACGCCTACAAGGCGAATCCCCTCCTCGTCGGCGAGCATGGCAGGCAGGAGGACAGCTTCCGCACCGGCGGGTACGCCCACCGGCAGGTTCTGGAGCTTGTGCAGAATGCGGCGGACGCGCTGCGTCGGTCGGATACCCGCGGTCGTGTGGAGTTAGTTCTACAGGGTGGGAGCCTCTACTGCGCCAACGAGGGTGCGCCCTTCACGCGCAACGGCCTCGAGGCGGTCTGCCACGCGTACCTGAGCGACAAGCGCGGCGATGATATGGGCCGGTTTGGTCTGGGGTTCAAGTCGGTTCTGGGCGTCACAGATGCTCCCCTGGTACTCAGCCGTTCGATCTCATTTTCATTCGACGCAGAGCAAAGTCGGCGAGCATTGACCTCGGTGGCTCCCAAGACCACCAAATACCCAGTTCTTCGTCTGCCAATCCTCGTCGATGCGCCGGCGGTGCTTGAAGGCGATCCAGTGCTCGAGCAACTCGGCCGGTGGGCGCAGACGATCGTCAAGCTGCCGCTCACCCGCGACATCGACAGGCTGGCCCAAGACCTAACCGACTTTCCGCACGAGTTTCTTTTGTTCGCTCCCTTCGTGAATACGTTGAACATCAATGTCGAGGGCGTTGGCGAGCGCGAGTTCAGATGCGACAGCTGCGGACAAAACCGTTACCAGCTTGTTGGGGCGGACGGAAAGTCGTCTGACTGGATGGTTTGGCATCAAACGCACCGACCATCAGACACAGCACTGGCCGAAGTAAGCGAGGCAATCCGGCGGCCCGAGGTTACAGTCACCTATGCGGCCCCACAGGACGAGACGCAGAAGTTGGGACGCTTCTGGGCCTATTTCCCCCTCATGGATTTCACCTCGGCACGCGGCATCCACAATGCACCGTGGCACATCAGTGACGACCGCACGAACCTGCTGCCCGGTCAATTCAACGATGAACTCCTTGAAGTCCTCGCCGCCCTGGTCGTAAGTGCACTGCCCCACCTTGTTACCGATGAAGATCCGGCCCGCCACCTGGACTACATGCCAGCACGCGATAAGGAGGCCGACAATTTCGGCGACCTGAAGCTAATCGAACGAGTCCCCGCACTTGCTGTTGCCACGGCGTGTGTTCCGGATGCGAACGGAATACTTCGCCAACCGACAAAGCTCGACTACGCCAACACCGACCTGAAGATCGAGGTGGCCTCGTTCATCCAGTGGCACAACGCCCCAGCTCGACCAGTGAGATCGCCCCATTGGACCTGCTACACGACTCACACGCGGCGCGCGCGGTTGCGTCGACTTGTACGGGGCGATTTAACACGGCCGTCCTCCGCGGAACTCAGCGCGTCGGAGTGGTTAGAGGAGCTGGTGCCCGACGGCACCGATGCACAGTGCGACTCCGCCTTGGGCGTGTACTTCTCTGTAACGGATGAATATGCCCGAAACGAGATGGCGCGTGCCGAGGTAATTCCGGATGTCGACGGAATGCTTGCGCGCCTCAACCAGACGTCTGACTTGTTTCTGCGTGGAAATCCGTTGAGTACCGCCGCGGGCATTCGCCTCGTGCGGCCTAGTTTTCTCGCCCGCCAGGATGTGGAAGCACGTCTACGGTCCATTGGCTTCGCCGACGTGGACCCCGCGAACGAACTTCGCAGACTGGCAACGACAGCGGCCAACCGATGGGCCCCAGAGCAGTGGGAGGAATTCTGGCAACTCGTACTTGAGGTGAGCGTGAACGACGCAGAACAAATCCTGCTGGACCACATCAAATCAAGTGCTGTCCTCAAAGTGCGTTGCCAAGACGGGTCGTGGCAGCACGTTGGCGGCGTCGTGGTGCCTGGTGTTGTTGCACCGTTGGCGTCCAACCTTGCGGTCGACGACCAATATCACGAGCTTCACCTGGGCCTACTGGCAGCGATCGGCGTCGGATCCAGACCCGTCATCACGCCGGCGGCAATGCAGGATCTGACTCTTCTCGAATACCGGCGTCTCATAAGAGAAGCAGTTCTTGCGACACTGCCACGTCGCGGTAGACCCAGTCCCGAAACACTTGATTTCGTTGAGAACGCTGGGCCGGCCCCACTCCACGTTCTACGCAGATTTGCGGACACAGGTGACGTAAGGGCTCGCACCGTTTGGACGCGTGAACTTCTGGAGATACGCGCCCATCCCACGTGGACGCTTTGGACTTATGCTTCGAGCAGAGTGGACCCAACGACGGTTACTGCACCGCATCTATGGGCGGCTCAGCACTATGGCCTCATTGACACAGCATGGGGGCCACGCGAACCCGACCAGGCGCTACACCCAGACCAGACCGACCTGGCACCGATGCTTCCTGTTGCAACCTGGGCAGTTGCCAGCAAGTTGGACACCATCGAAAGTAGCGACGATGTACCCCTCGACATGTGGCGGGAGTTTCTATCCCGCATGCCGACCGGCGGAAGCCCGGTGCAGCTTGGCGAGCTCATCGCCGACGCGTTCGTGCGACTGCCGTCCGATGAGACCCCCCAGCGCCTTCCTGCGGTCGAGGGATCAGCCTTCAACTCAGTACCGCCAACGTCACTGATCATTGCCCACGAGGACGATGAGATCCGGGCGTTGACACAGGAAGGCCTGGCCTTCGTAGCGGTCAAAGATGCGGATGCTGCCGAAGCTCTCATCGAAGCTTGGGGATGCAAGCGGGCTTCCGAAACGCTGAGGGTCGAGGTTGTGCCCGACACACCCAGCGAGCCGGTAATAGTCCTGGACCGCTTCCGACGGCTTCGTGACTATGCCAGCGGAAAACTCGATGGGTGGGACATGGTCAGCTGTTCGGCTCTGCAGCTCGTCGTGTCCCAGCCGACAGGCACTGAAAGCCGTTCGTACGAATTCGCCGCTCACGCGAAGACGATCTACTTCGAGAACGCTATGGACAATGAGGATCTCCTCGAACGGATCTCCGATGAGTTCGCGCTCGACCTCGATCTCGCCTCGATCGACCGAATCCTCAAAGACGCCCAGAGTGAGCAAGTGCAGGCTGCGATGGCAGCTTCGCGCGTGCAGCCGGACGCCCCGAGCCGGCTGCTCGCGCTCCTGCCAGCGGCGACACTCGAAGCAAAGCTTCCCATAGGCCTGCTGGAAATCGTTCGTTCAGTGTCAGGCGACGAAGGTGACCGACAGATCGCAGAACTACTGCTTCACGTCCACGGCTACAACGTGCTTGGTGAGCTGCGCCACGAGCTCAAGGCGGCCGGTTACCCGGTCCCCGACAAATGGGCTGGCGCAGGACCTGCAGTTGCCTTCGTGCGTGCGCTCGGGTTCCCGGCCGAGTACGGCGGAGAAGGAGGACAACAACTCGAATCGGATCTCACCATTTTGGGACCGCCCAACCTTGAGTCGCTTCATCCCTATCAGAAGGAGTTGGCAGCCCAGATCCGGGAGCTTCTCCGCCCCACGGACAGTCCGGGCCGAGCGCTGCTCTTTCTCCCGACAGGAGCTGGCAAGACACGAGTCACTGTCGAGGCAATCAGTCGTTCTTTCCTCGATCGCGAACTAATTGGACCGGTGCTCTGGATAGCTCAGACGGAGGAACTGTGCGAACAAGCGGTGCAGACGTGGTCCACGGTTTGGAGAGAATTCGGCGATCGACCCCTCAACCTATCCAGACTGTGGAGCACCAATGAGGTCGCCGCAAGCGATACAGACGCCCATGTGGTCGTGGCGACCGACGCGAAGCTCGATAAGGTTCGCGAGAAAGACGATTACGAGTGGCTGCGCAACGCCGCCGCAGTCGTTATTGACGAGGCCCACGGCGCAACCGCAGTGGGTATCACCGCGACGCTTCGTTGGCTCGGAATAGATCAACGACAAACGAAGAGGCCGTTATTGGGCCTCACAGCGACACCTTTCAAAGGATCGGCAGACGAGTCGCATCGCCTCGCGACCCGTTTCGGCAGCCGCCTACTCAATGTTCTGGGAGACGATCCGTACGGAACGCTTCAGCAGTTTGGCGTGCTGGCCAGAGTCGAGCACAGGGTGCTGCGCGGATCTTCGTATGCGCTCAACGTGGCAGAGCGTGAGAAGTTCGAGACATTTCGCGACGTCCCCCAGTCAGTGCTCGACCGCATCGGTCGCGACCGCGACCGTACGCTCACGCTGCTCCGCGACATTGCTGAACAGCCCGACGACTGGCCCATTCTTGTATTCACTTCGTCGGTCCTGGCCGCGCAGACGCTTTCCGCACTTCTTCGAGTGCGCGGCATCAAGTCGAGCAGCGTCAGTGGTTCGACGCCCCAGCGTGAGCGACGACGCACCATTGATGCATTTCGATCCAACGAGATTCGTGTCTTGACGAATTGCAATGTCTTGACCCAAGGCTTTGATGCACCCGCCGTCAGGGCTCTATACATTGCACGGCCAACCTTCAGTCCAAACGCCTACATACAGATGGTGGGTCGAGGCCTTCGCGGTCCGCTCAACGGAGGTAAGCCCGATTGCCAAGTAGTCAACATGGCTGACACCTTCGAGGCTTTCGGGGAGCAGTTGGCCTACACGCAGTTTGACTACATCTGGGAGCGCCAAGGAGCCGGGCGGTCGTGAAGATCGTCCCCCCCATAGATAGATTCGGAACGATCCAGTCCGCCGCCGAGGCGCGCGTCGCCAAGCTTCTTCATCAGGTCGACCTCGGGGAGCCGGCAACATGCTTTTACTCCGTGCACATGCCACGCCACGAGTACAAGCGGATGGCTGAGATCGATTTCCTGGTCGTGATGAAGGGCGTGATGCTGGTTATCGAAGTCAAGGGAGGTCGAATTTCCCGTCGTGACGGCCTTTGGGTTTTCACGGACCGATACGGCGATAGCCACGAGAAACGAGAAGGGCCGTTCGAACAAGCCAGGACTGCGATGTACGCCCTGAAGAATACGCTCCAACATCGGATCCGTGGGCTTGCAAGCGCTTTCGGCGCTGTGGTGATTACACCCGATCAAGTGCTCGACCCGGACATCGAATGGGACCCAGTCGAGTACATTGGCCCGACGGCCATGACAGTTGGCCACCTCCAAACATCGCTTCGCGCTGCTGCGCGCCACTGGCGAGCCCAAAACCGGCAACGTCCGGCTGAAAACGAGTATCAGCAGATCCTGAAGGTGGTCCGACCCGACTTTGATCGGATTCCACGGCTCTCGCTTCTGGCGCATACCTTCGAAGCCGATTATGTAGCTCTGGCCCGTGAGCAGTACGACATGCTGCGGGGCTGCGAAACGAATACTCGGATCTTCTGCACCGGTGGCGCTGGCTCGGGAAAGACTCTTCTCGCGGTGGAGACTGCGCGCCGAGCCTCCGCCGACGGTGCGAAGGTGCTGCTGACTTGCCGTTCTACCGGAGTAATTGATGTCATGCGGAAGTCACTGTCCGGGAGCGAGGTTACTTGTCTGCCGTGGTCGCAGATTTCGGGTTCTCCTCCCTTCGACGTGATCGTCGTCGACGAGGCTCAGGATATTATGTCGGTTGATGATTGTCTGAAGCTCGATCAACTCGTGGTCGGCGGTCTTGCTGACGGTCGTTGGCGAATATTCTGCGATCCGAACAACCAGGCCAACGTGGACGGGTCATTCGACCAATCCATTTTCGAAGAGCTAAAAAGCCAAGGTGTTCAATACACGCTGCCGTACAACTGCCGTAACACCTCCGCGGTTGTTCAGCAGACACAGCTTTTGACCGGGGCAGACCTCGGAGTCGCCAAGGCCGGCCACGGCCCGGCTGTGGAATACGTCAAGCCCGCTTCTGACGAGGACGCGGCAGCGCTCCTTGACGCACGGCTGAAGCAATTTCGGCAACAGGACGTCGACTTGTCTGACATCGTCGTTGTCACGCTGCGCGACGATGTCAAATCGAGCTCGGCGGTGAAGAGCAAAGCATTTGCGCGCCGGCAGCTGATAGTGGCAGACCCCACCCATGACACCACTAGCGCTGGGATAGCGAAACTGACTACGGCACAACAGATCAAGGGTTTGGAAGCGCCGCACGTCCTGGTTGTCGACGTGGATGACGTCGCCAATGCGACCGGAATGGCGCGGTTCTATGTCGCCATGACAAGACCTCGAATCTCGTTGTGGCTTGCGGTTAACCCCCGCGCATGGCATCAGTTGATTGGCGATCAGAGGTGACTCAGGGATGATTCCAACGCGCACGTTCGCACAGCTCCGCGATGATGTCGCGACGTTTCTGCGCGGCCAATATCTGGGCCCGGCGGGGGGCGACGAGGAAATTGTCCGCGACCGCCCGGACCGGGTCTACCTGGTCGGCACCCTATATCCGCGGGGTGAGGCGGCCCAAAACCTGGATGGTGATGTCCTCGGCGACGACGGCTACGATGACGGACTCGACGAGCCGATCGAACTCGCCAACGCGTGGTACCCGGCATCAGCAGCTGTTTCATTCCTGCACGACGCACCCGAAATTTCATGCGACGTGTCCGCGGCGCGTTACCGACGGCTGCCCGACCGTTCCGGGTGGCAACGGCAGCCGATGACTGAAAGCGATTTGCAGATCGGGCCCGGCACCCAACCGGTCCCGGTCCTCGACCGTGCGGCGCGAATTGTGGCCGCCTGGAGACGGTTGGGCGATGCCTGGCTGGTGACGGTAGCTATCGAGAACACAGCAGTCCACCGCGATGCGCAATCGCCCCCACCGACGGAGCAGTGCCTGTTCCAGGTCCAAATGCGCTGCACAGTCGAAGGCGGTCAAATTCGTCCGTACCCGTCTGTTTCATTGCTCAGCGACGATCAGGAGGACCAGGAACTCAAGCTGCTGTACCGTAACCGGAACGTCTACGGCGTAGGTCACGGATGTTCGGTCACGTGGGACGATTCGGGAACCGCTAAATCCTGGGTCGCGACCGAAATGCTTCCGCGGGTGACGGTGCCCGGCGTATACCCAGGCGACCGAGACCGCAAAGTTCTGGGGCTTAAATTCCTGTCCAACGACACTATCCAGACCAACGACTTGGTCACCGAGCTGACCTCATTCGTCGATGGATACGCCGACTGGATCGATGCGCGCAAAAACGAGGCCGAATCGTTAGGGGCTAACTTCACACCCGCGGCAGGGCGGCTCACAGGGCGCATGGATGTCGCACTGAAACGGATGCGTGAGGGAATCTCCATCTTGGGGTCAGAACCTCAGGTCAGAACTGCGTTCCGACTGGCAAATCGGTCGATGCGCGAGCAAATTCTTCAGTCGAGCCACGTCAAGAGCGCGGCCGGGCGGCGGGGTAGGCCGCTTGAACCGCGGTCGTCGGACTTGCCGGAACCAGCGTGGTACCCGTTCCAGCTAGCCTTTCAACTCCTCACGATCGCCTCGACCGCAAGCGCGTCGCATCCCGACCGCTCCACTGTGGACCTGATCTGGTTTCCCACCGGAGGCGGAAAAACGGAGGCCTATTTAGCCGTTGCGGCGTTCGAGATGATCTATCGCCGCCTAACCCGAGGCTCCCGCGGCGGCGGCACTGCGGTTCTTACTCGCTACACCCTCCGCATGCTGACGGCACAGCAATTTCAACGTGCCGCAACTTTGATCTGTGCACTGCAGCAGCTCAGGGAACTCGATGACCGCTTGGCGGGAACGCCTGCATTCTCGATTGGCTTGTGGGTGGGCGCTGACACCACACCCAATGACTATCGGTCCGCGCGTTCCCTAACGCAGGAGCTTTTCAACGCATCGGAACCCGAGAGCCCATTCCAGATAACCAATTGTCCGTGGTGCGGTACTGAGTTGCTCCCGAAGAAGCGAACGACCGACAAGTCTGCGTATGGCGTCACATCCACCAATTACAGCTTCGACCTCAACTGTCCGCACCCAGAGTGCCCATTCCGCGAAGAACTTCCCATAAAAGTAATCGACGAGCAGATGTTTGCCGATCCTCCGACGTTGATTGTCGCGACGGTTGATAAGTTCGCCAGGCTGCCCTGGCAGGCTGAAGCGGGCGCTATCCTTGGCCAAGGAAATGTGCCTTACGACCCGCCTGGCCTTATCATCCAAGACGAGTTACACCTCCTGTCAGGACCGCTGGGCACGACGGTCGCGCTCTACGAGGCAGCGGTTTTGGGCCTAATCGGCTGGGAGGGCAGCCGCCCCAAGGTGGTTGCGTCTACCGCGACTATCCGGTCTGCACCCGAACAGGTGCAGCGGCTATACGGCTCACAGGTCGCGCTGTTCCCACCGAGCGGACTCGAAGCCGACAACAGTTACTTCGCTCAGGTAGACAAAAATTCCCCCGGCCGTATGTATTTGGGCCTCATGCCACAAGCGCACACCCAGTCATTCGCTACAGTTCTTGCCAGCGCGGCACTCCTGGAGGCACCCCTGGCAGTGGAGTCCGAGCTGTCACAGCTCGACGCGTACTGGACGGTCGTGGCGTACCACAATTCATTGCGTGAACTTGGGCGCACCGTGACCATCGCGCGCGACGATGTCGAAAGCATGCTGACCGCTCGCGCAGCGGTGAAGGGCGTCAATGCCAGGCGAATCCAGCGCGATGGCGTTATCGAACTAACCAGCAACGTCAGCCCCAACCTCGCGGTGAAGTACATGAATCGGCTGGCACGCCGCGTCGACGAGGGAGGCGCCGTAGACCTGGTCGCGACAACCAACCTTTTGTCGGTCGGAATCGATATCAGCCGGCTTGGCCTCATGCTCGTCAACGGCCAACCGAAAACCACCTCCGAGTACATCCAAGCGACCAGTCGCGTGGGTCGCTCAACTGTGCCAGGCCTGGTCGTCACGTTGCTGCGTCCCAGCAAGCCGCGCGACCGCTCTCACTACGAGTCATTCAGGGCCTACCACGAATCCATTTATAGGTACGTTGAACCGACGAGCGTTACGCCGTGGGCGGCCGCCTCGCGCGACCGATCGCTGCGTGCGGCGCTGGTAATGCTGGTCCGACACGGCGCTGGACTACGGGCCAATGAAGACGCCGGGAGATTCAGAGCCGACGACCGAAGCGTTCGCCGCGCCGTAGAGACCTTATTGAGCGCGGTCAACGAAGCCGAACCGGAAGCTCGAGCTCAGACCGAGGTTGAATTGCGCCGGCTCGTCGCTGAGTGGGAACGACGTGCCCTTGAAGCGGAAGCGACAGGGACACCGTTACGTTATCGGAGCAGCGATAGCGACTACCCTGCGTTATTGCGAGACTTCGGCGAGCGAAAGGACGGCTGGCCGGCAATGCATTCGATGCGCTCGGTTGATCGATCCGTCCGCGTTATTGCCATCGGGGAGTCGTTGTGAGAAAGACCCGGCTGAGCCAGACGGTCAGCCCGTTCGGAGTAGGCGCCATCCTCGATGTCGAGGGTGAGTCTTTGATGGCGGCTGACATCAGTCAATGGCAAGTTGCGCGAACCACCATAATTCGTTCGCCGCGCCTGGAACTCAGTCTTGGCGTGTCTGAGCTGCGGACACCGCCAAGCGTGCCGTCGTGGCCGTCGGCACGAACGCCCGGTCTCCCATACAAACGATTTCCATCCTGGCTTTTTTGCCAAAACTGCCGTCGCATGCACCGCATGACACTTCGTGAGGAAACCGGTGAGCCGCCCCGTTGCCAGTACTGCACCGGCCCAATGGTCCCGATGCGTTTCATCGCGGTTGGCACACAATTCGGCCACGCGATGGACGTTCCGTGGGTCTGGTGGGCACATTCGGAACCGGAGGGAGAAGATCAAGCGCGTTGCCGCGAGGAGGATCTACTGTTTCAGACTCGAGGCGGCGGCACAGAGGGTTTGGCCAGCCTCGTGGTTCGCTGCGCAACGTGCTCGGCCAACCGAGACCTGGGAGACCTCACCTCCCGGGAATCCCTGCAAAGGATCGGCTTTCGATGCAGCGGGACTCAACCCTGGCAGGCCTACAACGCCGCCGGGTGCGATGAGCGTGTCGAAGTGCTGCAACGTGGAGCAACGAATGTGACCATAAGCGAGACTACGACCGCTTTGGACGTCCCAGAACCGACTGTCCCGGTGCGGAACGTGGAGGCGGAGATTCGGCAACACCGCAATTTCGAAGACGTGCGGTCCGCGCCAAGCGGGCCCCGGGCCGAAGTCCTCATTGGGCTAATCGCCGAGGACCTGGCGGTGGCACCAGAATTGGTGCTCAGGGTTGCTACGTCGAGCGCGAGCCAGAACGACGAGGTAATGGCTGCGCGTGAGGGCCTGCTCGCCGATGAGTGGATGGCATTTCAGCAGGCGATTGACAACCCGGGGGAGCCGACGGGCACGCCAACGTTCAATGTGTCGGTTACGCCATTTCTGGCTGACAAAGCCAACGCGTCCATGCTGGCGCTGGCAGATCTCATCGGGGATGTGGTCTTGGCGCATCGCCTTCGAGAAGTGCGGGTACTGCACGGGTTTCGCCGCTACGACCTCGAGGCTAACCTCGTCGATGTTGACCTCGGGCCGCGAAGCCGTAGCAGGTGGCTCCCAGCTGTCGAATCCTTTGGCGAGGGAATCCTCTTGACACTAAGAGAATCTCGTCTTACCCAATGGGAGGCTCGTGAGCCCGTCATCGAGCGGGTGCGCGAGATCGAGCGACGGCGTCGGGATTCGCTGATCGGATCTCGGCTTCCCGAGGCAACTCCGCGCCTGGTGCTGTTGCACACCCTTGCGCACATTTTGATGAGGCAACTGGCGTTTTCGTGCGGGTATTCAGCCGCATCGCTGCGCGAAAGGGTCTATGCGTCAACCGGCCCTTCGCCGCAAAGCGGTCTGCTCATCTACACCGCTGCCGGCGATTCAGAGGGAACCCTGGGAGGCCTTGTCCGCCAAGGCGAGGCACCCCGACTTGCCCGGACAGTGTCGTCGGCATTGGAGAGTGCAGCGTGGTGCTCGTCGGATCCCTTATGTCGAGAGAGCCGCGGACAGGGCCTCGGCAGCATGAACCTGGCCGCATGCCATGGTTGCGCCTTGGTTTCGGAGACCTCATGCGAGCGAAGCAATTTGCTGCTAGACCGAGCGCTCCTCGTCGGTGATGGCGACGAAACACCCGGATACTTTGAGCCGGTTATCCAGCTGATGCAGGAGGACGCTGCTCGGAGGATCAACGTGTGAGCCGGTCAGGGCTCTAGTCGAATCGAGACGGCGACCTGAATCAGCATCCGCTAACTGGTAGCACATCGATTGCAGGATGTAGCAAGGCGCGTCAGATCGGATAGACGATCGACGGAGACGTCAACCAGCCGATCGGGGGGCACGTCGAGGTGCCGAACGACCAAGAAGAACGGACTTTCGGCGAGGTGCTTCGCCGTGTACCGATCTTTGTGGCAGGACCAGCACGTATATCGGTCGCGAGAAAACACCTGACGCCGTATGTCCTCCGGGAAGAGTCGTTGCGACGTGCCCAGATGGTCGCGTTCATACGGGGATGCCAATCGATACTGACCTGCAATCAAATCGGGTGCGTCAGCTGAAGATTCGATAGGGAGTAGTTCGCGCTCTCGTAGCTCCCGTGCAAGACGGACCCCGTCTTGCGCCCGAGCGACGCGATCGAGCTCATCAACGTTGACGACCTGTTGAGGTAGCTTCTCGAATAATAATCGAACGCGATCGATTGCCTCACCCGGTGCCTCCCGGAGCGCTGTCACAGTTCGCCACCGTTCGCGACTTTCGGCGTCGGGGTCGGGAGAGCAAAGCCGATATCGGCCAGCGTCCTCTTCGATCTCGTAGCCCTCCTCGACGCGTAGCTCCCGAACGCGCCGTGCCCACTCGCCAATGCCAGAAATCGCCGCAAGTTCCTCGCCGTAGACGAACTCACCGAGATGCTCCAGGAGGTATTCGAGGATGAGTCCACGGGCCCCCCTGCCGTGCGGGTGCCGTGGACGTCTGCCGCCGTAGGCGCGGATGACCGCGAGCCGGAGGCGGACGATGGCGTCGAGTACCTCCTCCTGGGACTGCTGTGCTGCCACTGCTGAGCTCAGATCGCTCAGCCGGTCGATTGCGTGTAAGTAGTCTTCGACCGGGTCCGACTCCACCATGTGCCCAGCCTACGGACCGAGCCAGCGATTGCGGCTAACGTTTAGAAGACGGGCTACGGGCTACCGGCTAAGGCGGTGCAGCATGACGACGCCCCTCAGGCTCGGCGCGCGCCTGTTGACGAAACCAGCGCGTCATCGCTTGCGCGATCTGACCCACTGAAGTCCGTCCCGCTTGGAGAAGTAGTTGCCGTTACCCAGCCGCGTAGGCACGATTTCCCGGCGCATCACGGCGTAGTGGATCATTCGCCGGGTCACCGGCAGGTCCTGCTCATGGTGAAGGTATTCAAATAGCTGCTGTTCAGTCATGTTGGGGCGGTCCAGCTTTCCCATGCCCATGCCGTTGGTGACGGCGTCGTTGATCAGGTCGCGGAGGATGTGCGCGAGCTGATTGGCCGTGTCAGTCATGGTGATCGCCATTTCGTTGCATTGTGTTGCGGTCCAACCATTCAGAGGAGCATCTAGCCGCAGTTGTCGCAGATGCCAGTCGCCGGGAGAACCGTGTTGCATCCCACACAAATCTTCGGCAGCTGATCCCGCTTGGCTTGCGCCCGCTTGTAGTCCCGAGTCGCCCTTACTCGGGGCGTCAGTGTCGGCTTTCCACCGTCGGGCGGGAGTTCCGCGCCGAAGAATTTGTAGCATTCAAGGCGGGCTAGTGCGGCGTGATCGTCCAGAGTGTCAAGATCGTCCGGTATCGGCTCGCCGGCGACTTCGAGAACTTCACGGTAGCCGGCGCCGACTGTCCCTTCCGCGTGCACGACTAGGGACGTGAGGGGTGGCAAACCTTCCTTCGCACACTGCGCCACGAGCGGACCAAGCAACCTCCCAAGCCAATAGAGCTGGGCGTCATACCGAATGCCTGTGGCTTCCTTGACTTTCTGAGCCAACTCTTTGTAAGTGATGACGGCGTTGTAGACCTTTGCCGTCCTGACTAGCTCGTCGAATGCGACAGGCAGAAACACATCAATCGCCGCGTCGAGCGACAGGTAGTTACCGTCTTTGTCATAAGGCACAAGTTTCCCCTCCCCTGCCCGGGCTCAACCATTGCACAGCAATTCAACAACTGATTCGCAGACTGCCGCCTGAGCCTTTATGCTGCTGCAGAGAGGGTGCCCAACCATGCAACCCGCTATGCAATGCCGACCTCGTCGCCGAAGACTGCGGCGGACTGCTGTGGCTGCTAAGAAGAGTAATCGCCCTTTACTCGGCAGCTGCGTCCTCTTGTCGGATGCCGTCAAGCCAGCGGTCAAGTGCTGCCCCCTCGAGTTCCCTGGCAATCAGAATCCGCGCTATGTCGCCGCCAGAAACCAGAACAACTGGATGACCGTCTTCGATGAGTTCCTTCTGCACGCCTATATCGAAATGCGATGTGGTGACGAAGATTCCGAAGTCTCGATGTTTGATGCGGGAAATCAGGCGCATCATTTCCCTGACCCCGATAGCCTTTTTCCAGTGCTTGGCCTCGGCGCAAATGTCCAGCGAAATCAAATGATCGTCGTGGCCCACTCTGTACTTACCTACAACATCTCGCCCCCCGTCAACCACCTTGCGGGTCACTTCAAGATCGAAGAATTTTGGATCCATCAGTCGCAGCAGCGCCTTGGTGAAATATTCGAACTGGCGGTCGCTGAGAGATCGCACCGCCTCCAGCGCCTTTTCCTCCCGTTCCTTGCGTGGCAGCTTGGGAAGCTGGTCGGCTTTCTTGCGGGGTACGCGAGCAGGTGGTGTTGTCAACGGATCGTACTTGCCTGTGTCGACCCACTTTGCGAACGCAGGAGGACAACTCTTGGCCTTGGCTGGCGAGGCGCCTGACACGATCTCTTCTAGCCAGGAATACGGCACCGATTCCGCCTTCAAAATTGTGAACACGGCCCGATAGTTCTGGAACCGTTCGTGGCCTTTGCGCCGCCATACTGCCACGAGGTCTTCCAAGTTTGAGAGGCCCTCTGCACCGGGAACGGCGAGGCCCAAGAAACGCATATAGCTGCCACCAGCACCCACGTAACTTTCGAAGCAGAGGAAGGGGCAGATGGCTTCGCGGTCGCCGTCGTGCCGCAGCTCGAACGCCTTCTCAAGTAACCGGTTGCCGCCGACAGGGGTTTTGTTGATTCTGTTGCCCGGTTTGCGATTATCGCCGTAGTAGGTGAACAGACCTGTCTCGCTATCCAGTGAATCCGGCCACTCTGGCTCACCGAAGTTTGTTACCAGCAGACAGAATCCACAATCTTCGATCGCAGTCGAGCCGTTCTTGAGGCTCTTAGGTCTGAAGCCCTGAGCGTTCGCTATGCCAACCCCGTCTGAGAAACGGAAGAAGCGGTTGAACTCATCGCGCTTGTCCTTCCAGTTGCTCAGGTTGCGATAGGAACCGTCGACGCGCAACTCGTCAGGGCGCTGTACTAGCCCGGCGTCCCCCGAGGTGTTCATGCGACGGAGCCTATCCCTGGTTCGTGCAGGCACCACACTGAAGTCAGGCTGCTGAATGCGCCACTCTAACCGAGCCGCTCACAAATAGATTAGTGGCGACAAGCGAGCTTTATCGTCGTTCACACCGGTGGCTCGGTACAGCGTCGAGCCGCTAATTGCCGAATCGCTCTCCGGTTCAAAAACTGTCGTGTTTGTTGGGCCTACTGGGGTCTCTGGCCGCGTCGGCCCGCTCGCGGAGGCAGCTTATGCAGACCCTGGTGCCGTCGCCTCGGATGAAAATGTTGTCGCCCACAAGTCGGTGGCGGCCGCTCGAGCACAGGCGTTTCGGACGCCGTGCCGGTGGGCATCACGCAGATTGTCGCTGTGGCTGCCGTACCGCAGGTTGGCGATCCAGAGGTTGGTCTTGTCGTCGTCGTCGTGCAGCACCACCTGGCCGGACCGCGCGCCACCCAAGTAGGTCTCGCCCATCAGCCGGTGGACGGCGACGGTCCGCCCGCCCAAGCGCACGGAAGGGTATCGCCCCGACGCGACCAGGATGCGGCCGGTACGGCGGTTGCGGACCCGGCCGAACGTGGAGACGTCGTAAGAGTCCTCGAAACCGCGCGCCGGGAGCCACAGCTCCGCGTCGAAATGCTCCTCCCCTACGCCGCTGTAGAAAAGGATCGACCACCCCGCGGCGTGGCATCGATCACAGCAGCACTGCCCGGCAGGGACCGGCTGGCGGCACATGCCGCACCGCTGGGCTGCCGTCTCCGGCCGGCTAAGTCTTTGGGCCTGGAAAGGGAGCTGGGCCATCAGGTCGCCGGCTCTGGGTCGGTGCGCTCGGCAATGTCCGGCGTCGCGGCGAGATGGCAGCGCTCGCAGAGTCCGCGGTCGATGGATGCCGCCGCCCACAAAGGCTCATCGCACACGGAGCAGTTCCCGGGCGTCGGTGTGTTTGGTCGGGCAGAGGCGAGCACACGCTTGACGTTGTCGGTGTAGCCGGGTGTCTCCGGCGTGGGCGCGTCAGGAGGCAGGTCCGGTTGCACATGCCTCTCGACGCGAGTTGGGGGTTGGAGTTCGTTTGCTGGCGGGTTGGAATTGGCGTGCGTCGGGTCCATCCCGTTGATCGGTGGGGTGAAACCCGTGGGGCGGTGAAGATTCGACGTTTCCCCAGGTCGGGTCTCGGCGTCCGGTGGTGTTGGGGTGGACGGCGTCCACCCTCGTCCACCCTTAGAATCCGCAGGTCGGGTGGGCTGGACAAGGGTGGATGGGGTGGACGCGGTATACCCCTCTCCGCGTTGCGTTGGCACCTTGAAGGCAGCGCCCTCGTCAATCAATTCGCTCATTGCTGGACCGAAGTAATCGCGGCGCAGATCCCCGCGCAGCTTGCCGTACAGATCGCTCTTGGTGATCACCTCGCCCGGGGACAACTTGGCGAGGTACCCCGCGAGCGAACGCTTAACCCGATTGAGTTTGCCGTCCGACACGTATTCGTCGTGCGCGACTGCGTCCGCGGCCCTGGCCAGCCGCTGCTGGCGGCGCTGCTCATCGGCGTCCCGCTGGATGCCGGCACGCGTCACCCGCGACGCCTGCATGAGGCTGCCCGCTATCTCCCAATCCTCTTCGGTCACTTCATCGCGCCCGGCGAGAACCATCAGGCCGCACGCCACTTTGAGGCCTGTCAGCAAGGCGTGGCCGTCGAGCGGGTCGACGCCAGCGCCGCGGTGATAGCCGACTTGGTGGCGGTCGATGGCCTCGCGGGCGACGTCGCAGACCTTGAGATCGATCAGGGCATCGCCTGCAGGGTCGGGAAATGGGATGGGAGGGATGACGCGAGGGCCCACCGCGGCCGGCCGGTCTTCGGGCATATCAGGGTCACGGGTCGGCAGCCACACGAAACGTTGCGGCGTGCCGCCATCCGCGCCAGCCAGTAACACCTTGGCGCGCAGCGGCTGCACTCCCACGATGAGGCCGGCGCGGTAGGTCAGCGCCTCGACGCGGGTTTTGGTGTCTTTGTTCGCGTTGCTGAATCCCAGGCTTTCGCCCATGAACATTTTCCGCAGCTCGGCCTCTAGGGTCTGGCCGCGGCGGGCGAATAAGCCTGCGAGGGAGTCGATTTCGCTCGCTATAAATAGCGCGGTGCGCTTGTCCTTGTCCATCTCCATCAGCGTGCGTGCGATGCCCTCGCCGCTGCCGGGCGAGAATTCGGGCGGGCGAGGGGCTGGCTTAAAGTCCGGGTCCAGGTATTGGATGCAGTCGCGGCCGGCGGCCTCGCTTGCGCCCTTGCCCGCACCAGGTGGGCCGACGAGGGCGACGTTTAGGTTGATGGCGACCCTGCCTCCTATGGTGGGCGGGAGCACGACGTGCGGGGGGATTTGGCATGTTGCCCGTACTAGGGCCACGCCCAGCGTGGAGAGTGGGTTTGCCCTTCTCGATCGCGCGAAATCGCGGATGTGGGCGAGTTCTGGTCGCTCCCAGATATCGGCGTTCATGCGGTCACCGCCCGCTTCGTCCATGGGTGTGCGGCGGCGAAGTCGGCTCGTTCGCGGTAGCGGGTCGCGACCCGCGCCCAGTCCGCTGCTGCGGCGACCGCCTTCGCCGCCTCGGCCATTGCCGCCTGCTCCCAGCAGATGCCGTATGCCAGACCCTCGGCCGCGTTGAGGACCCCGGCCAGCTTGTCGGGGTGGTCGTCGTGCAGGGCGCACCATGCGGGCGTGCCCAGCGCTGGTGCTGAGGTGTCCATCGCCCCGGTGCGCCGGCGTAGCCGGTTCAGATACTGGTGGACCGGATGCCAGGCGACCTGTTCGACCGTCATGCGTCTTCGAGGCCGGCGATGAAATCGCGGAGCGCCTGCTCTGGAATTAGCCTGCGCCGCCCAATTTTCACGGAACGTAGTTGCCCGGATGCCATCAGGGCGAAGACTGTGGACCGGCCTACCTTGAGCTTTTCCATGGCCTCGGGAATCTCGTTGAGCTTGGCGGGTCTGGCGACGTCGTCCAGCAGGCGGGCGACCTCGTCCCGTAGTTGTTGGTCGGTGGTCATGCGATCCTCAGATGTTTCCAGAATGCGACACGAACATGTATTCTTGTTACCGTTATGGCGAGCTTACGCCGAGATTCGCCGTAATGCATATAGGTCTAATGAAAGGTGTCGCTTTGCCGAAAACCGATGTGACTGCCAAGCAGTGGCAAAAGGAGCTGGCGGCGCGGACGGGCAGCGCGGTCCGGGAACGCCGAAAGGCTCTGGACCTCACGGCGGCCGGGCTGGCCGAACGCACCGCGGAGCTGGGGTATCCGGTATCGCGGGTCGCGATCGGAAAGATCGAAACCGGCCATCGCGAGGGCAAAATGGACCTGGCCGAATTGCTGGTTTTGGCGGCTGCGTTAGCAATCCCCCCGGTCATGCTGATCTACCCGGGCGTGCCGCACGGCCCCGTCGAAGTGCTGCCTGGGTTGGAATGCGATTCAGTGGACGCCCTTGAGTGGTTTGTCGGCGACAGCCCCAAGCTGGCGTTCCGGATGACTGAACGGTTCGGGGTGTCGCAGCAGGAGGTCGTCGATGCCGGCGAGCCGCTGCTGCTGGCGCGCGAGCTGAAGGGGATCGAGAGCGAGCTGGCGCGTGTGCGCGACCTACAGCAGCATCTGGCCCATGATGCGGCGGCCCGCGAGGCTGATGAGCTGGACGGCGGAAGGTTCGCCCAAACCCTGAAGTCCGCGCTCGACGCGAACGAGAAGCTGCGTGTGCAGACCATCCGCCAGCTAAGGGCGCTGGGTCAGCCAGTGAGAGAAGAGGACCAATGAGACAGCAACTACCTCCGCAGATAACGAAAGTCACGACAACCGACCGCAAAACTGGGAACCTGTCGTGCGCTATCAGGTTCGGGTAGATGGTGGCGTAAATCCGGGAACCGGTGCACGCCAACAGGTTCGGCGCCGCTACAACACGGAGGCCGAAGCTCGCCGTGCTCTCGCCGCGATCGGTGACGAGGCAATGACTGGCCAGTTCGTCGCCCGCAAAACGGTCACCGTCGAGCAGGTCTGCGAGCAGTACCTGGCTGGCCGCCACAACCTGCGGGCATCATCGAAGTCGAAGTTGGGCTACGACTTGACGCCCCTGCGGGAGCGGCACGGGAACCTGCCGGTGCAGCGCCTCACCAAGCGTCATATCGACGAGCTGGTGGCTGATCTGCTCACCGGCGGCACCGAGACGGCGAAGGGTCGGACCCGCCGCCCGTGGGGAGCCGACGCGGCGAACAAAGTCATTCAAACCATCGCCCAGGTGCTCGCTGATGCGCAGCGTCAGGGCTTGGTGGCCCGCAACGTCGCTGAGCATGTCGACCGCGTCAACCGGCCGCACCGGGTGGTCGACACCTACACCGAGGACGAGGTTCAGCAGCTCCTCGCGGCGCTGGCTAACGACCGGCTCGGGCATGCTTGGGAGCTGGCGTTGTCCGGGATGCGCCGGGGTGAAATCGCGGGATTGCGTTGGCAAGACGTTGATTTGAACGCTAAGACGCTGTCGATCGTGAACAACCGGGTGTCGGCCGGCGGCAAGACGGTCGAGAATGATCCGAAGTCCACGACCTCACGCAGGACGCTGCCCCTGCCCGATCGGCTAGTGACGGTATTGAAGGCGGCCAAGAAGCGGCAGGTGGCCGAGCGGCTGGTGTTGGGCGCTTCCTACCGGTCCGGGGCCTACGTGGTGTCCAACGAGGTCGGCGACCCGTACTCGCCGGCGGTGCTGTCTCGGTACTGGCGTGAAACGGTCGAAGCCGCCGGTTTGCGGCACATCAAGCTGCACGCGGCCCGGCACACCTGTGCGACCCTCATGCACCTGCAGGGAGTGCCCGTCGCGGTGATCGCGGCCTGGATTGGCCACAAAGACGCGTCGCTCACGATGAAGCTCTACGCGCACAGCCAATTAGCTGCGCTTCAGGCGGCCGGAGCGAGTTTGGACCGAGTTGTGTCATCGTGTGTCACCGAGCCTCTTGCTCGAACACGACGCAAGGCATCGCCGCGGGTAAACGTGGAGCCGATGACGGGAATCGAACCCGCGTATTCAGCTTGGGAAGCTGATGTTCTGCCATTGAACTACATCGGCGCGGTTGCCCAGAAAGGCTAGCACCGGCCGGCGCTATTCGTCGTCGAGGTACGCATCGGCCCACGCCCCGATGATCCGTCCGGCCCGATGCGCCTGGCCGCGGGCGGTGAGCAAGTGATCCGAGCCCTCGAGCGAGACGAAGCTGCGCGGGTGCCGCGCCAGGCGGAAGATCTCGCTCGCGTTCTCGATGCCGACCGTGTTGTCCGTCGGCGAGTGCAGAATCAGCAGCGGCAACCGCAGATCGGGGATCTTGTCCTCGAGCTGCGCCGCGCGCACATCCTCGACGAATTCCCGTTTCAACGTCAGCGTGCGACCACCGACCATCCACTCCGCACTGCCCTCGGTCAGGCAGCGGTCGACCACCGCGTCATAGTGCTTCTCGACATGGCCGACGTCGATCGGCGCCGCCACCGTGACGACCGAACGCACGCCTGGACACTTTCGGGCCGCGGCGAGCACGGCCGCACCACCCCACGAGTGCCCGACCAGGATGTCCGCCGGCGTCCCGCGCTCGGCCATGAACTCGCACGCCTTAACGATGTCGTTGACCTTCACGGTGAACGACCCGTCGCCCCAATCTCCCTCTGACCCGCTGAGCCCCAACGCGTCGAAGCGCAACATGCCGATCCCGTCGGCGGCTAACTGCTTACAGATCCGCGCCGCGGCCGGGGAGTCCTTGCCGAGCGTGAACCCGTGCGCGAACACGCCCCAGCCGCGTACGTCGCCCTCCGGCACGTCGATTACGCCGGCCAGGTTGGGACCCGTCGAACTCTGGAACGTGACTCGCTCTGCCATGGAGGGAAGGTACCCACGCTGGTGACCGATTAGGGTAGGCCGGCGTGAGAACACCACCACTTCGGTGGGCCGTGCCCGTGGCCGGGTTGGCCGTCGCGACGGCAGCCCTGTCGTTCCTGCCGACGGCACCTGCCACGACGGAATCACCCGTCTGGCTCGTCGACCACTCCATCCCGCTGGACCCGGTAACCGACCCGAGCGACGGTTCGTTGCCCGACGGACGCGCGCTAACCCCGTTCGACGTCCTGAACCCGGCAATCGGGCGCCTGGAACCGGCGTTGTTGCATGCGATCCAAAGCGCCGCGACCGCCGCAGCCGCCGACGGCATCACCATGACCATCAACTCGGGGTGGCGATCGCCCGCCTTCCAACAACAGCTGCTCGATCAGGCCGTGCAGACCTACGGCAGCTTGGCCGCCGCGCGTCAATACGTGCAGACCCCAGCGGCGTCCAAACACGTTGTGGGACAAGCGGTCGACGTAGGCGGTACGGGCGCTGACCAGTGGCTCATCGCCAACGGGCCCCGGTTCGGGTTATGCCGGATATACGCCAACGAGCTGTGGCACTTCGAGTTGGCCACCGACGCGGCCGGAAACTGCCCGGCGCTGCTGCCCGACGCGGCCGGCTAGTCCGACTCCGCCTAGGTCGCCGCCGAAGGCGCCAACTGAGCCCACGGCCACATTCATAGACCTCGGCTGTAAAGCTTTGCGCGGTAACCCTCATAGGTACGGGTGCCGGCAAGGTTCCACATGATCCTGGCGGCCGACGGGACACCGGCAAGGAGGCGGTGCTTGTCGTCGTCGGAGGCCCCTTCGAGCATGCAACCCGCGAAGACCAGTCCCAACCTGGGATGAGTGCGCAGAATCGACGCACCGCGCGCGGTTGCCTTCTTCCATTCGGCGGCGGTGATGTAGTCCTCGATCAACGGAACGACGTCGCGCTCCTCGTCGGCAAGATGCGCGTCGACAAGTCCGATCAGTTCATCGACTGCCGTCCGCAATCGCTCTCCCGCCGACCGTGCGCCCGTCTTCGCCCATACCGCACCGGTGGCTTTCGCCGTGTCGACGCCTGCCGCGATGGCGCGGTGTGCCTGCTCCATGCGGCAGATCGCGTTGTCACACGACGGCACCCGGGCATGCAGCTTCGGCCATATGAGGTCGTCCTCGGCGGCATGGTGGTGATGCAGCAGGGTGACGACGAAGTTCAGGTGCGCGTTGACGACCGCTGCGCGCTTCGCTTCCCCGGCACCCACATCGTCGATCAGATTCGGCACCCGGTGTAGTTCGGTGCGCAACGCGCGGTGAACCATCGCCATCTCGAACGCCGCAGTCGAGGTCATCGCCTACTCCTTCGTCGCTGTCCAGCGCCTGTCGATTGAGGGGAACGACTGATGTGGTTGGTTGCACGATCCGAAGGTTGCGGCGTCGTGGCAGTCTCCGCGGCGCTGAACGCCGCGTCGAGGATCGCGATGAGATCGCCATCGTCGGTCTGTGCCCAGGTTTCCAATGCCGCCACAAAAACGGCCACGGCGACCCTCGCGTGGACGGCCACCACCAGACTCTCCTGGTCAAGACCGCTGCGTCGCGCGAGCGAACGTGCGAACAGGGCGCGAGTCTCATCCATGGCGATTAATTGCAGGGCCCGCAGCTGGGGTGTACTCATCATGAGTCGAACGCGGGTAAGAATTCTTTGCCGGTCCGTCGGCAGGACTGCGGCGAAACTCGCGGACAGGGCGGCACAGATTGCCGCCAGGGTTGATTCCTGGGGCGGTCGGGCGACGATGAGTTCCTCGATCATCGGGTCGTACTCACGTGTCTGTACGACGTTTTCCTTCCGGGGGAAATATCGGAAGAACGTCATGTGCGACACACCGGCGGCCGCGGCGATGTCTTCAACCGTGGTGCTGTCGTAGCCCTTTTCAGCGAACAGACGTAACGCGTGTTCTTGGATAGATCTACGGGTGGCCGCTTTCTTCCGGCTGCGCCAGTCGCCGTCCTTCACCGCGACGACACCGCGTTCTTGCCACATGGACGGCCCAGCATGACGTCAAGCCACTCGGCTAGCTTGCCGGGATCGCGCCCGCGCCAGGCGAGGTGGCCATCTGGGCGCACCAGAAGCGCATCGTCACCGCCGGGTAAAACCGCGACGTCACCGAGTCGAGTCTTCGCGACCTCACCCAACGCGTCGCGTCCGAGCAGGGCCCAACCGGGACCAAGCAAGGTGAACAGGCGCACCATATCTCCCTTCTCAGAAGGGAATTCGGTGTCGGGCACCCTGTCACCCGGACGGAGCCCTGGTGCGCTCCTACGGAATGCATGCAGTCGACGCGTGCAGCCGAGCGGTCCGCTGCGATAGCTCACCGACAATTGTGACGCAGTGTCCGCGATACGTCGCTGCACCCATCGCCGGCTCAGCATCGGCACCATGACGTGATCACGAATAAGGCGCCTCATCAACTTGCCGCCAGCCAGGATGTCGGTGACGTCGGCGGTGTGGGACAACACTTTAGCGGCGACCGGACGTCGCTCGGCCTCGTAACTATCGAGCAACGTCTCATGCGCACGGCCGCTCACAACAAGGGCGAGCTTCCAGGCGAGATTCTCCGCGTCACCGATTCCAGTGTTCAATCCTTGTGCGCCGACGGGACTGTGGACGTGGGCGGCGTCACCGGCCAGCAACAATCTGCCGCGCCGGTAGGCGTCGGCCAGCCGGCGGTGGATGCGAAACGACGATGCCCACGCTACCGATCGGACGACTCCGCCCGCGTGCTGCGCCAAGCCAGTCTCGAGTTCCCAAAGGAACTCCTCTGGCGACAGTTCAGCGCGATCTGGTCCGGTCGCCGGAGCCATCAGCCGCCATACGTTGTCGCCCGGCAACGGAAAGACCCCCAGCAGACCCGCCGGACCGGCGAAGAACGCCACAGCGTCCCGGGGGCTGTCGAGGTCGGCACAAACGTCCGCGATGAGGAGCAGTTCGACCCGAGGCGCACCGGGGAAATCGATGCCGGCAGCTTTACGCACCACGCTATGCGCGCCATCGGCGCCTATCACCCAATCGGCGTGGATGACCGTTCCATCGGCGAGCCGCACCAAGGCATGCTGACCGTTGTCTTCGACACCGACGACGCGCTGGTTCCACTCCACGGTTCCACCAGCAGTGGTGAGGCGTTTACGCAGCGACGCTTCGATGTCGGCCTGCGAGATGATCAGTGGATTGGCGGGCCCTGACCGGCTGGAGTTGATCCACGACAGCTCCGAGTGGTTTCGACCATTAATCCAAAATACGGAGCGCGACAATGGCACAGCGCGCTCTCGCAAGCTTCCGATGGCGCCGATTCTGTCGAGGACCTCGATGCCGCGCGGCTGCAAACCCAATGCTCGTGACGTGGTCGCCGGCGCCGGTGCGGCATCGAGCGTCCGAACGTCAACGCCGGCCGTGCACAGCGCGGCTGATGCCACCAAGCCACTGGGGCCCGCGCCGACCACGACGACACTCGCGGACCCGGACTTCCCTAACATGTTATTACGCTAACATGTTAGCGAACTAACGGGAAGGCGCTCCGCGGAATGCTGTCGTCGTGTCTGAGGTGTCAAGGGCAGAGCTTGACGAGCACGGCTTGAAAGTTGTTGATAGCGAGCGGTTCTAGAGCTTGCCCGCCACGAAAGACGCCGCCTGATCCACCAGGCCGGAATCGATGTAGGAGGGCTGGAGATGCGACGGCCAATTGGTGCCGTTGCGGCAGATCGGGTCACCCTTGGCGCACTGGTCGATCGTCTTGCCGGCGAAGGCGGGTGGAAGTCCACGAGTGCCGTTACCGAAGAGCGCGACCGCGGCCACGTGCTGATCTACGCCCGGCGGGAAACCGGTCCAGAGCGCGGCGTCGACCACCTCGGCGCCAAGCGAGTACCCGCCGAGCACCTCACGCGTGTTAGGGCAGTTCTTGGCCATGGATTGGGTATGGGCGCTGATGTCGCCTGCGCCGCTGCCAACGGTGATGTTGGCGGGATAGTTGACTCCGTAGACGCCGATCGACATGCGCGTCTTGCCGCGCAGGGAGCTGACCAGTGCGTCACCGACCGCGCCGACACCGGGCGGTTCCTCCCTGCCGCGGGCGAAGACCACTTCGGCATCGGGGCATGCTGCCGACGCGACGGGTGTCACCGCCAACGCCACCGACACTTGCGGGGCGACGACCGCAAGAATGAGGACGCAACGCGCAACGAGCCTCATGAGGCGATATTACTGATTTGCTGGAGGTGCGTCGGCCGAAATTTCCACGGCCATAGGGACCTCATTGATGCATGTGGACGCGCTCACCGTGAACACCGAAGATGGCGATGGCCTCCACGGGACCGTCCACGGTCCCGAACCAGTGTGGTTGCCACGTGCTGAACTCGACGGCCTCGCCCGGCTGAATCACGAAGTCCTTGTCGCCCAACAGAAGGCGCAGTTTTCCGGATAACACGTACATCCATTCTTGGCCCTCGTGCACCCGCAGCTCGGCCGGTGGCTTGCGGCGGCGGGCGCTGACCCTGATCTTATAGGCGTGCAGCCCACTGGCCGGGCCTTGGCGCGTCAGCGGCCAGAAAGTGATGCCGTCGCGGCTGAAAGAGTTCGATTGCACGCGTGGATCTGGTGACTCCGGAGCGCGCATCAACTCGTCGGTGCTGACGGACAGCGCCTGGGCAAGTCGCGGCAGGTGATCGAGCGCCAAGCGGCGCTTACCCGACTCCAGCCGGGACAGGGTAGACACGTCGATCTTTGCAAGTGACGCAACGTCATCCAGCGTCATGCCGCGCTCAGTGCGCAATTCCCGCAGCCGACGCCGCACGCGGGCGTCAACCGAATCGCTTTTTGCCTCCATAGCAAAACAGGTTGGCAGTTTAGGCCGCGGCGGGCAAGCTCGTGGCCATGAACACAACTTGGGACTGCACATTCCTCAAAAGGCGGGAGACCGCAGATGCACGCGCCTGAACCAGGTGAAGCGGCGCCGGACTTCTGGAACCGCCTCTACCGCCGAAGTGACCGCATATGGAGCGGGAACGTCAACGTCCGACTCGCCGAGGTCGCGGCCGAACTCCCGCCGGGCAGAGCGCTCGATCTCGGCTGCGGAGAGGGTGGTGACGCCATGTGGCTCGCCGAGCGAGGTTGGCAGGTCGTGGCCACCGACATCTCGCCGGTGGCCATCGAGCGCGCCAGTCAGGATTCCCAGAAGCGCGGCCTCGCCGATCGCATCGAATTCGTCCGGACCGATCTTGTCGACGGCGTGCCCGCGGGCCCGTTCGACCTGGTGTCAGCCCACTTCTTTCACGTGCCGGAACCACTGTCGCTCGATCGCAGCGCGGTGCTGCGCGCGGCCGCCGATGCACTGTGCTCGGGCGGTCATCTGCTGATCGTCGACCACGGTTCGGCGCCGTCGTGGTCGGACCACCACGACTACCCATTTCCCGGAGCCGAAGAGGTGCTCGCCTCGCTCGACCTCCACGCAGGCGAGTGGCAACGGGTTCGGGTGGAGGCCGTCGACCGCGAGGTGACCGGTCCCGACGGCCAGCGAGCCACCATCAAGGACAACGTCATGCTGTTGCGCCGCCACGCAAGCACTTTGCTGCGCCGAGCGCATTAGACCTACTAAGAAACATAAGAAATGCATAGTTATTCTTTTGTTATCTGACGTTGCTCCGTAAGGTGCCATTCGTGGGTCGGCACGAAATGGTGAGGCAGCGACGAAAGTCGCGCGTCGCGCTGGCCGCCTTCATCGCCCCAGCCGCTGTGTTCTTCGCCGCGGGCGCCGATGTCAATCCACTCGCCGCGCGCGATATCGCCAAACCCGTCGTCGAGGAACCGGCACCGTGCTGCTTGGAACTCGTCGCCGCGTCCCCAGCGCCGATGTCGGACCTGGCCGGTACCGCTGACGGGCCAAGTTTTGCTGCCGGACAATTGCCCGTGGCCTCGAGATATCGCGTCGACACCCGGTCGCGCTTTCTGCCGACCGGAGTGGCGCCCGAGCAGGGCCTGCAGATCCGCACCATCCTGACCGCACGCAGCATCAGTGCTGAGTTCCCCGAGATTCACGAGATCGGGGGCGTGCGGCCCGACGCGCTCGGCTGGCATCCCCGCGGGCTGGCGCTCGACGTCATGATTCCCAACCCGGAAACCGCCGAGGGGATCGCGCTGGGCAACAGGGTCGTCGCATTCGTCATGGAGAATGCCGCCCGGTTCGGGATGCAAGACGCCATCTGGCGGGGCGTCTACTACACCCCCGACGGCGCGCAGAACACCGGCGCCGGCCACTACGACCACGTCCATGTCACCACCACCGGCGGCGGTTACCCGACCGGGGACGAAATCTACGTTCGCTGAGCGCGACGGGCCGCGGCAGATACGCTCTTCGGGTGCTGCTCTCCGATCGTGACCTCAGGGCCGAAATCGCCGCGGGGCGGGTGGGCATCCATCCGTTCGACGACAGCCTGGTTCAGCCGTCCAGCATCGACGTCCGGCTCGATTCGTTGTTCCGCGTGTTCAACAACACCCGCTATACGCACATCGATCCGGCCAAGCAGCAGGACGAGCTGACCAGCCTGGTGGAACCCAAAGAGGGCGACCCGTTCGTCCTGCATCCGGGCGAGTTCGTGCTGGGGTCCACGTTGGAACAGTTCTCCCTGCCCGAGGACCTGGCGGGACGGCTGGAGGGCAAGTCTTCGCTGGGGCGGCTGGGGTTGCTCACCCACTCGACCGCCGGCTTCATCGACCCGGGCTTCAGCGGGCACATCACGCTGGAGTTGTCCAACGTCGCCAACTTGCCAATCACGTTGTGGCCAGGCATGAAAATCGGTCAGTTATGTATTCTCCGACTAACCAGCCCATCGGAGCACCCATACGGCAGTTCCCGAGTAGGGTCGAAATACCAGGGTCAGCGAGGCCCCACGCCGTCCCGGTCGTACCAGAACTTCATTAGGTCCACCTAGCTGTTGCACAGCTCTATCGGCGACCATTGATAGTTGGCGATCGCGCGCCGTGTTCCTTCCGCCAGACCGTGGCTGGTTTGCACACCTTGGGAGGGGTTGTGGACGTCGTACTTGGGGTTTCGATGGCGCCGTCGGCCGTTCGCATGGCACTCGTCGAAGGCGAAGACGGCGACGGCGTGATCGTCGACGAAGACAGTTTCCGCATCGGCCGGGACTCGGCACCCACACGCGCAACCGATCAGGTTCTCTCCGCCATCCTGGGCACCCAGGAGGGCGCGGCCGACGCCGGCCTGCACCTGTCGGCGGTGGGCGTGAGTTGGACCGATCAAGTCCAAGCGGCCGCGCTGCGTGATGCGTTGGCGGCGTACAAGGTTGAGAACGTCATGTTGGTTTCGGCGTTCATGGCCGCAGCGGCGCTGGGACAGGCGGCCGGATGCGCTGTCGGCCAGCAAAAGACGGCGGTGTTGTTCATCGAGCCGGAGGCCGCGACGTTGGCCGTGGTGGACACATCGGACGGGTCACTGTGCGAGCTGCGCCGGCAGCAGTTGGCCGACGACGACGACACGGCGGTAGCCGAATTGGTCGAGCTGGCGGCCGCCGCTGAGACGTTGGACACCCACCCCGACGGGCTGTATGTGGTCGGTTCCGGTGTCGACGTCCCCCTCATAAAACCGGCCCTGGAGGCCGCGACGTCGCTCACGGTCAGCGCCCCCGAGGAACCGGAAATGGCACTGGCGCGCGGCGCGGCGCTGGCCTCGGGCAATTCGCCGCTGTTTGCGGCGACGACCACCGCCCTGGCCTATGCCCAAGATCCCGTGGTCACCGACGAACCCGCCGTCGGTGAGTTCGGTTATGACGAGGAACCGGGTGATGACGTCGCCGAGGAACCGGAAGCCCGCAGGCCCGTGTTGTTGATCGGCAGTGTGCTGGCCGTGGTGGCCATCGCCGCGGTGGTGGCGCTGGAGATCGCGCTGGCCATCGGCATCCGCCCGACGGTCGCATTGCAGCCCACGCCGAGCCAGAACCACTTCGTGGCACCGACCGAGCAACCGGCGCCGCCCCTACAGGTGGCTGCGCCGGCGCAACAAAAGATCGATGTGCCCCGGCCAGCGGCTGCCCCCAGAGTGGTGATCCCGCAGGCGCCCGCTCCGGCGCCGGAGGCCCCGGCCTTGCCGGCGCCAGCTTTGCCGGCTCCCGCCGCTCCGGTTGTGCCTGAGCCGGTTGCGGTGCCGCCGATCGTGCCGATCGTGGTGCCGCCGGTACAGGTGCCGGGACCCAATACTTTCCTGCGTCCGCCGGTGCCCC
>NZ_LZLE01000203.1 GCF_001673155.1 Mycobacterium sp. 1423905.2
TGCCGCGCGGTCACTGCTGTCACACCAGCCGCTGCGCCGGTCGGCACTCGATGTGCCCGCCTCCGAGCGACAACTTCGCGGCACCCGCCAGTTGTCGCTGTGAGGCGGGCACTTTGGACACACTTCCGGACAGAGACGGATGTGGCGCACGTGACTAGGTAGCGTGATCGTCATGCGCGCCATCGTCGCCGAATCAGCTGATCGCCTGCTCTGGCAAGAAGTGCCCGACGTCTCCGCCGGACCGGACGAAGTACTCGTCAAGGTCACCGCCGCCGGCGTCAACCGCGCCGACGTGCTGCAAGCCGCAGGCAACTACCCGCCCCCGCCGGGCGCCAGCGAAATCATCGGCATGGAGGTGTCCGGCACCGTCGCAGATGTCGGTCCGGACGTGTCGAAATGGGCTGTGGGACAGGAAGTTTGCGCGCTGCTGGCCGGCGGCGGCTACGCCGAGTATGTCGCCGTGCCGCAAGGTCAGGTGATGCCGATACCGGGCTCAGTCGGTCTCGTCGACGCCGCCGGGCTACCCGAGGTGGCCTGCACCGTGTGGTCGAACCTGGTGATGACCGCGCAGCTCAGTGCCGGGCAGCTACTGCTCATGCACGGCGGCGCCAGCGGCATCGGCACCCACGCCATCCAGGTGGCCCGCGCCCTGGGCGCCCGGGTCGCCGTCACCGCGGGATCGCCGGAGAAGCTGGACTTCTGCCGCGAACTGGGCGCGCAGATCACCATCAACTATCGCGACGAAGACTTCGTCGCACGGATCAAAGAAGAGACCGACGGGTCGGGCGCCGACGTGATCTTCGACATCATGGGCGCCTCCTATCTCGACCGTAATCTCGACGCGTTGGCCACCGACGGGCAACTGGTGATCATCGGCATGCAGGGCGGGATCAAGGGCGAACTGAACCTGGGCAAGCTGCTGCCGAAACGCGCGCGGATCATCGGCACCACCTTGCGCGCGCGCCCGGTCAGCGGACCCAACAGCAAGAGCGCCATCGCCCAAGAGGTCACCGACAAGGTGTGGCCCCTGATCGCGGCCGGTCAGGTCCGGGAGATCATCGGCGCGCGGATGCCCATCCAAGAAGCCGGCGCGGCGCATCAACTGATGACGTCGGGAAAACTCACCGGGAAGGTCGTGCTGACCGTCTAGGGGCGTTCAGCCCAACGACGCCAGCGCCCGCACCAGCTGGTCGACCTCGGCCATCGTCGAGTAATGCGCCAGCCCGACGGTGACCGCACCGCCGATGTCGTTGACGCCCAACACATCCAGCACCCGGGACTCGGGATTCGCGACGGCCAGGATGCCGTTGTCGGCGAGCCGCTGCACCACTCGTTCGGCGGGCACGTCGTGCACGGCGAAGCTCACCACCGGAATCCGGGCTTCCGGGCGGCCGAGCATTATCACCAACGGCAGCGACCGCAGCGACCCCATCAGATAGTCGAACACCCGGTTCAGATACGACCCGGCGCTGTGCATCGACACCGACAGCCGCTCGCGCCGGCTGCCGCGGGCCGCCTCGTCCAGCGATGCGAGGTATTCGATGCTGGCGACCACACCGGCCAGCAGACCGAACTGGTGCAC
>NZ_LZLE01000204.1 GCF_001673155.1 Mycobacterium sp. 1423905.2
GTGGTCGCCGTCGGCGCCGCGCTGCAGGCCGGCGTCCTCAAGGGTGAAGTGAAAGACGTTCTGCTGCTGGACGTCACGCCGTTGAGCCTGGGTATCGAAACCAAGGGTGGCGTGATGACCAAGCTCATCGAGCGCAATACCACCATCCCGACCAAGCGGTCGGAGACCTTCACCACCGCCGACGACAACCAGCCGTCGGTGCAGATCCAGGTCTACCAGGGTGAGCGTGAGATCGCGTCGCATAACAAGCTGCTCGGATCGTTCGAGCTGACCGGCATCCCGCCGGCCCCGCGCGGCATCCCGCAGATCGAGGTGACCTTCGACATCGACGCCAACGGCATCGTGCACGTCACCGCCAAGGACAAGGGCACCGGCAAGGAAAACACCATCCGGATCCAGGAAGGCTCAGGCCTGTCCAAGGAGGAGATCGACCGGATGATCAAGGACGCCGAGGCGCACGCCGAGGAGGACCGCAAGCGGCGCGAGGAGGCCGACGTCCGCAACCAGGCCGAGACGCTAGTCTACCAGACCGAGAAGTTCGTCTCCGAGCAGCGCAGCGCTGAGGGTGGCTCGAAGGTTCCGGAGGACACGCTGAACAAGGTCGACGCCGCGGTGGCCGACGCCAAGGCGGCGTTGGGCGGCACCGACATCACCGCGATCAAGTCCGCGATGGAGCGCCTTGGTCAGGAATCGCAGGCGCTCGGCCAGGCGATCTACGAGGCGACCCAGGCCGAGTCGGCCGGCCAGCCGGGCGGTGCGCCCGGCGGTGCTCAGCCCGGTGCCGACGATGTCGTGGACGCTGAGGTGGTCGACGACGACCGGGAGGCCAAGTGACCGAAGGACACCCCGAACAGGTAACGGTCACCGACAAACGGCGCATCGATCCCGAGACGGGTGAAGTCCGGCACGTCTCTCCCGACACCTCGTCGGGAGAGGCGGCGCCGGCCGCCCCGTCGGGCGACAAGTCCGAGAAGGTCGCCGAGCTTACCGCCGACCTGCAGCGGGTGACGGCCGACTTCGCCAACTACCGCAAGCGCGCGTTGCGCGACCAGCAGGCGGCGGCCGACCGGGCCAAGGCGGCCGTCGTCACGCAATTGCTCGGTGTGCTCGACGATCTGGACCGCGCGCGCAAGCACGGTGATCTCGAGTCGGGTCCGCTGAAGTCGGTTGCCGACAAGCTGGCGAACGCGTTGAGCGGCCTCGGCGTGGAAGCGTTCGGCCTCGAGGGCGAGGACTTCGACCCCGCCCTGCACGAAGCCGTCCAGCACGAGGGCGACGGCGGCGAGGGCTCCCGACCCGTCATCGGCACCGTCATGCGGCAGGGTTACCGGCTCGGCGAGAACGTGCTGCGGCACGCGCTGGTCGGCGTCGTCGACACCGTGGAAGGCGCCGGCGCGCCGCAACCAGCGAGCGCCGGTGCGGAATCCGACACGCAAACGGCCGATAACGCCGGCACCTCCGGTGACTAGAGCACACAATTCAAACGAGAAAGGTGAGAGGGGGTGACGCGACATGGCCCAGCGTGAATGGGTCGAGAAAGACTTCTACAAGGAGCTGGGCGTCTCCTCTGACGCCGACGCCAAGGAGATAAAGACCGCATACCGCAAGCTGGCTTCTGACCTGCACCCGGATAAGAACCCGGCCGGGGCGGAACGGTTCAAAGCGGTCTCCGAGGCCTACAGCGTCTTGTCCGACGAGGCCAAGCGCAAGGAGTACGACGAGACCCGCCGGCTGTTCGCCGGCGGGGGCCTCGGCGGCCGCCGGTTCAACACCGGTGGTTTCGGTGGCTTCGGCGGCGGCGGTGACGGCGCCGAGTTCAACCTCAACGACCTGTTCGACGCGGCCGGCCGCAGCGGGGGCGCCAACATCGGCGACCTGTTTGGCGGATTGTTCGGACGGGGCGGCAGCGCCCGGCCCAGCCGGCCGCGTCGCGGCAACGACCTGGAGACCGAGACGGAGCTCGATTTCGTCGAGGCCGCCAAGGGCGTGGCCATGCCGCTGCGGCTGACCAGCCCGGCGCCGTGCACCAACTGTCATGGCAGCGGGGCGCGACCGGGCACCAGCCCCAAGGTGTGCCCGAACTGCAATGGCGCGGGTGTCATCAACCGCAACCAGGGCGCGTTCGGGTTCTCCGAGCCGTGCACCGAGTGCCGGGGCAGCGGCTCGATCATCGAGCACCCCTGTGAGGAGTGCAAAGGCACCGGCGTGACCACCCGCACCCGCACCATCAACGTGCGGATACCGCCGGGCGTCGAGGACGGGCAGCGGATCCGGTTGGCCGGCCAAGGCGAAGCCGGGTTGCGCGGTGCTCCGTCGGGAGACCTGTACGTGACCGTGCATGTCCGGCCGGACAAGATCTTCGGCCGCGACGGCGACGACCTCACCGTGACCGTGCCGGTCAGCTTCGCCGAACTGGCTTTGGGCTCAACGCTTTCGGTGCCCACGCTGGATGGGACCGTGGGCGTGCGGGTGCCGAAGGGCACCTCCGACGGGCGCATCCTGCGGGTGCGCGGGCGCGGTGTGCCCAAGCGCAGCGGCGGTGCCGGCGATTTGCTGGTCACGGTCAAGGTCGCCGTTCCACCCAACCTGGAAGGCGCCGCCCAAGAGGCGCTGGAAGCCTATGCGGCGGCCGAGCGGTCCAGTGGGTTCAACCCGCGGGCCGGATGGGCAGGTAACCGCTGATGGCGAAGAACAAGGAACGCGATTCGCGCACGTTTCTGATATCTGTCGCTGCCGAGCTGGCCGGCATGCATGCGCAGACGCTGCGCACCTACGACCGGCTCGGCCTGGTCACCCCGCAACGGACCTCCGGTGGCGGCCGCCGCTACTCGCAACACGACGTCGACCTGCTGCGCGAGGTGCAGCGGCTGTCCCAGGACGAGGGCGTCAACCTGGCCGGCATCAAACGCATTATCGAGCTGACCAATCAGGTCGAGGCCCTGCAGTCACGGCTGCAGGAGATGGCCGAGGAGATCGCCACCCTGCGGGCCAATCAGCGCCGCGAGGTCGCAGTCGTGCCCAAGAGCAGGGCCCTGGTGGTGTGGCAGCCGCGCACCGGCGAGCGTCGCTAGACGCGGATGGAGAACACCGCGACGGCCGGCTCGCCAGGACGTGCGGATTCGTAGCCGCCGCGCCGCAACGCGTCGGTCGGTGCGGCCATGGGTTCGAAGCAGATCAAGTCCTCGCCGGGTGGTGCGAAGATTTGCGCCGCCCGGTAACCGCGCTCGAAGTGCACTTCCAGGCGGCGGCCACCGCCGGACACGGCGAACACCGCACCCTCGGCCACCTGGTCGAACGCGTCGTCAAAACTCTTGTCGCCCAGCTGCTCCGAACCCGCCTGGTGCGGCGCGGTGTCGCCGGTGGGCAGGCCCCGGTCGTCCAGGGCCAGGTGCCGCAGAGCCGGTGTCTCGACGAGCCACTCGCCGCGCGGCACGTCGGGCAATTGCAGGTACGGGTGGTAGCCGAAACACAGCGGCACCGCCCGGTCCCCGGTGGGGGTGACCGTGGTTCCTACGGTCAGCGTGCGCTCGGCCAGTCGCACCGTCATCGTCAGCACGTGTGGATAGGGGAAGCTGGCCAGCAGCCGTGGATCGGCCCCGAAGTCCAGTTCGGCGGTCAGCTCCTGCTCCGATTGGGCCGTCAGGCGCCAGCCGGGATAGGCGGCCAGCACGCCGTGGATGGGCAGGCCGGCCGGGTCGGCGCGCACCCCGTTCTCGCCGGGGGTCAGCGTCACTTCGACGCCCTCGGCGGTGTAGTTGTTGTCGCCCAACCGATTCGCCCACGGGTACAGGATCGGGATGCCCATGGTCTTACCGGCGGACAGATAGGCGTCGAGCCCTCGGCGCTGGCCAAGCAGCTCGGTTCTGGAGTCGTTGAGCGAGGTGCCGATCATGCCGGCATCGAGCACGAACTGTGCGGTCAACGACTCCGAGCCCAGCGTGACGACGTGCACTCGGCAAGCCTAGAGCGGGTCGTGCTGGATGCGCTGCGGCGGCGCCCCTTTGTCGATCAGCGCCGCCTTGGTGGCCCGGATCATCGCCGGGCCGCCGCTGACCAGGATCTGGCGGTCACCCCACCCGCCATACTTGGTGACCACCTCGGGAAGCCGGCCGGTCTGGCGCACGTGCAGGCCGCGCGGCGGC
>NZ_LZLE01000205.1 GCF_001673155.1 Mycobacterium sp. 1423905.2
TGGCGTTGACGTTGGCGGTGCTGTGGTGGGTGGTGGCGTTGGCCATGCTGCGCGGGGTCAGTCCGCCGTTTCTGGATTTCATCGAGTCGTCTGGGGTCACCACGCAGTGGTCCTCGTTGACCGAGACGTTGCGCGGCATCGACAGTTGGACGCCGTTCGTGGCGCCCAACGCGACCGCGGGCGCGCCGCTGGTGACCGGATCGGCCGCCATTCTGGGCACCTGCCTGGTCGCCGCCGTCGGCCTGGCCGGGCTGGCCGGCCGGACCATGCCGGCGCGCGGGCGGCTGGTGACCATGCTGCTGATCGGTGTGGTGCTGCTGGCCGTGGGGTACAGCGGCGGGCTGGGTTCGCCGCTGGCCCATCAGGTGCAAGCGTTTCTCGACGCCGCCGGCACCCCGCTGCGCAACGTGCACAAGCTGGGTCCGGTGGTGCGCATCCCGCTGGTGCTGGGTTTCGCGGAGTTGCTGGGGAAGATTCCGCTGCCCGGTAGCGCGCCACGGGCGCAGTGGGTGAACGCGTTCGCGCACCCCGAGCGCGACAAGCGGGTCGCGGTGGGCATCGTCGCAATGACCGGGCTGCTGGTCAGCACCT
>NZ_LZLE01000206.1 GCF_001673155.1 Mycobacterium sp. 1423905.2
AGACACCCACGCCCAATCCACGGGAAAGTGCCACAGGTCAGGGCTAAACGCCGAGTAGGAAACCCAATCCGCCAACGGGTCGAGCCAAGGCAACGCTGTACCTGCAAGGACCATCAACAGGTAAGGGTGGCGTGGGTGTCTTCTCCACCCGTAGACGAAAGCGATGGTTCCGACAACCATCATCACCGTCGTCCAGATATTGCACAGTGAGGCAAAGTTCGGTAGACCATCGACTGCTTTGCGCGCTTCGGCACTGACCGCTGCGTTAGCGATACGAGGTTCGTTTGCCCCGACTTGCCCGTTCAGTCCGATAAGAACCAAGACAGCGATGCCCAACCCCCACCACAGCAACTTGACCACAGCGCTCGTGCGACCGTCCGACTCGGGTATGGACGTTCGCGACTGTTGATCCGTCATGCTCGTGACCTCGCTGTTGTTGCGACTCCTGTAGCGGCGTCACATGTCTAACGTTCTCGCTGATAAATGTCAACGAATTACTTGCACAGCCACCTCACGCTCGTCTGGCTTGACAGACGTCGGACAGGTCTTAAGCAGCGACGATAGACGCGCTCGCTGCACTAATTCGGCAGGTGCCGGACTGAGTTGCAACACTTGAGTGAGAGCGTTCTGCTGACAAATAACAGTGAAAGCAGGTCATGCGGCACAATAAGCAGGTGCCGGGCACACCCATCAGCCGTGAAGCGCAGCGTCGCCAGACGCGGGAACGGGTGCTTGACGCCGCAATCGTGGAGTTCAAGCGGGCCGGAACAGCCGCAGCCGACATCAACGCCGTGGTCCTTGGAGCGGGTGTAGCCCGCAGCACCTTCTACTTCCACTTCCCAACGAGAGAGCACGTTCTGCTTGAACTGATCCGCCGTGAAGAAGCCCGCGTCGCAAGCGAACTCGCAAGCTTCCTCGACGCCCCGCATGACCT
>NZ_LZLE01000207.1 GCF_001673155.1 Mycobacterium sp. 1423905.2
GCGTGCGCTGAGCTTCGACGCCACTTTCGATCCGATTAGCCCGCGACCGCCAATTACCACAATTTTCATGGTGAACCTTCCATAGCTTCGTTGGACTACTTACTGCGATTTTTGCCTTACGCGGATCAAACCCGTCACGGTCAGTTGTCCCACCGGATCAGCGCACCTACGTTCAGCACCAAATCGGTTCACCGGGAAATTTCAAGTTAAAGCGTTTGCAGATTTCTGTCACGCTGTCAACGTCCATCTCTAGGGTGTACCGCGCGCAGAGTTGATCTAGAACCTCTGTTGATATCTTGTCTATACCGCCGAGGTCAGAAAGCTCGTCAAAGAACTGCTCGAATCCGGCCGGAGAGATGATCTCAAGGATGCGGGCGGAATCATCGCCTGCGTTCCAGAACGTGTGCCATTGGCCTCGTGGCTTGTAGATGAAGTCGCCAGGACCACCGTAAAGCACCTCGTCGCCAAGCAGAGCGCCTACGCGTCCCTCGATGATCCAGCTGTATTCATCTTCGTTGTGGTGACGATGAAGCGGTGCGGCTAGCGCACGGGGTGACATGGGGTGCTCTAGGACAGAGAAACGGCCTTCCGCCTGAGCCTTATCCAGGATGTGGCGAACTCCGATTGTTCCATTGAACACCCATTTGCCTTCCGTGCGGCCGACAAACTTAGCTGGCGGCCCGCCTTCCCTCAAGATGTCAATTGTCACTGCATTTCTTCCTTTCGGAATCTTTCTGACGTCGATGAGTGCTCGGCTTTTCTCGTATGTCACCGGGCCGTCTGTCGCGTTGCCCCGCGCAGCCGTAATGGCTTCCGCATTATTGATTCAGCGGTTAGTTGCGGCCGGCCATGACGCCACCGTCGACGTTGAGAATTGCGCCGGTGACCCAACTGGCCTCATCAGAGAGCAGATACGTCACGGCGTTGGCGACGTCGGCGGGGGTGCCGACTCGTCCTAATGGATGAAACGGTGCGAAAGTGTCGAGAGTGGCGTCGATCTCGTCCTTTGGCACCCACCGTTCGAGGGCTGGAGTCTTGACGGCCGCTGGTGCTACCGCGTTGACGCGAATCTTGTGCTCCGCAAGCTCGATCGCCAAGTTGTGGGTGAGCGCATGCAGACCGGCTTTTTGCATCGAGTGGCCACACGAAGGCGTCGCACCGATCGCCTGATGTGCCCACATGCTGCCGACGTTGACGATAGCCCCGCCCTTCCCGCTCGCGATCATGCCCGCAACGACGGTCTGCGTTAGGAAGAACAGGGCATAGTTGAGCTCCATGTACGAGTCATAGAACTGCGCGTCGTACTCGAGAAATGGCCTGGGGATGAAGAAGCCGGCCGCGTTGACCAACAGTGTCGCATCGCCGTGCTGTTCAGAAAGGACGCGCTGCACGTCGGCGACCGCGGCGCGGTCGGTCAGCTCGGCGGCGATACCCCAAGCATGGCCGCCCTGGCCCGTCAGCTCAGCGACTGTGTCGTCAACACGTTCCTTTGACAGGCCGATGATCACCCCGCTTCCGCCGTGATCGACGATGTCGCTCGCGACCTGGCGACCGATACCGGCACTACCGCCGACGACAATGACCTTCTTGGCCTCAAAATGCATAAGGGGGTCCCTTCGTGCATCTCCATACGTCCGGCTGGGCAGCAGCTCTCGTATGGGCGACGCATAACTTCTTCTGCTGGCGGGCCCCGCGGACGGGGCGACGATCCAGCCTGGATCTGGTCGTACTGACACTGCGGCCATGCGGGGTGAACTGTCATCACCCCGACCGCCTATTCACCCGGGTGAGTAATGCGCCGCGGTGATTCGAAGCGCTAATCGACGGGCGTGACAGCGAGCGCGGGCTGTCTGCGGGTTACGACGATCGCGTCGGCTAGCAACAACAGCGTTGAGCCGGGCGCGCCCCCGGGTTGATCAGGGAAGTCCGTGACTGGCTTAGGCGAACTCAGTGCGTCCGAATACGTGGCTGGGATCCTGCTGCCACCGCTAGCCCGGCCGGTCAGAGTGACGCGGCGACAGCCCAGAGTTCTTCGGCGGCTGCGGCGTCCGCCCAGCCCAGCATGCTTAGCACCACATCAGTCGCACCCGCATCCAGATAACTCTGAAGCTGATGCCTGACTGATTGCGCTGAACCCACCGCGGCAAGGTTCGCCGCGCTGGCGACACCTTCTCGCGCAATTACCTTCCGATACGACGGAATGCTCTCGTAGAAGCTCAACTGCTCGGCCGCGAAATCCTTGGCCACACCGACGTCGTCGGACACCAATGCGGGCACCTGCGCGATGATCCTGGGTTTCGGCCGTCCAGCGTCGGCGGCCGACGTCGTGATTGCTGGTTCGATGAACTCTGCGATCGTCCTCGGGCCAGCAAGGTACGTCAGGGTGCCGTCGGCCAGCTCGCCGGTGACCTGCAACGCCTTTGGGCCCATCGCCGCCACGTACACCGGGACGGGCGTGCCCCCGGCAACTCGCACCGGCCATCCGGGGTGTGCGCTGATCTCGCTGCCGCTGAAGTCCACCGCTCCGGTATCGAAGATCGATCTCAGCACCGTCAAGTGCTCGCGAAGTCGGGTGATCGTGTTCGGCCACGACATCCGGAAGGCCTGCCGCTCCGGCTTGTGCGCGCCCAATCCGAGTCCGAGACTGAAGTTTCCGTGCGACGCGGCCTGCGCCGTCTGCGCTAGCGACGCCACGATGAGCGGGTGACGTGGGTTGATCGGCACCACCGCCGTGCCGACGCCGAGCCCCGGTACGGCCGCGCCGACCAAAGCGGCGAGGGCGATCGCATCGTGGTCGGATTGCTGGCCTAGCCAGATCTGGCGAACCCCAAGACAATACGCACGGCTCGCCTGCGCTACCACGTCATCGACTAGATTCATCGCGCCCGGATTGGGAAACAGCACGATTCCAGCCGGCATTCTGGCCTATTCCGATCTACTCGGCGTGATCGGGAGCCTTTGCATCATACGGGTCATCTCGCCGTATCCGGGGTGCCCAAGAATTCGGGCTTGGACATGCGGATGGGCGGACGGGTTAAGCACCCGGCGCGATCGCACAGGCTGCGACACAGACCCAAGTGCCATCACGCTTCTGATATGTGTCCGTGTACAGAGCCTCTTGCTCCGCTCCGTCGGCGAGCATGGTGTACGTGGCGCGGGCGTGGATCAGAGCAACGTCACTGAGGATGCGGATGTTGACGTCGTGCACACCGAGATCCTTGAATGGACGTGGCTTAGCAATGTAATCGAGGAACTCTTCACGATTCCGAGTGACGCCGGGAGTCTGCACGATGAAGTCTTCAGCGAGGAACTCGCTGAAACGCTTGACATCGTTGAACTGGTCGGAGTGGACGTAGTCATTGTTGAGCTGCTCGAGGATTGCCAGATCTTCAGTGGACTGCTTGGTGTCGTTCATTTTTCCTTCTGTCCGGTTCTCGACCTTCGGTGCGGGTGGGTTGTTGTTTCGATGCCGCGTACGGGTTCCCTTCCTGGTTCCCGGCGGCCTCGTCCGGACCGCCGTGTTTCGTATGAACGACGCCCTCAGCTGAAGCGCCCCGCGAACGGGGCGACGATCCCGCCGTTTCTGATTTGCACTGAGCCTGCAGCCTGGCGGGGTGAGCTGTCATCACCCCAGTTCTGTATTCACCCGGGTGGTAATGCGCCGGCCCATATGCCGATTGGACTGCATACGCACTCGTTCGACGCTGACATCTCGGTACTCCGTGTCGGCGTCGGCGTGCCGTGCACCACTCGAGAACGGGCGGCAAAGGCTTCCTGGCAGGCCGCAGATCATGTGCCGAATCGAGGACGGCACACTTGGCCAGTGTTATTCACTTTCACCTTTCGTGAAGCGGGTGAACGCCTGACCCGGCTCCCGGGTTACGAACCTCAGGGAACGCAGCGGTTCCGATGAGTCAGTCAGGGACCATTGTTTTCAGGTCGCTAGCCGAACAGCCGAACACGGCAAACTACCGATTCGAGTCCTCGCGCAGCGCACGTACGGGATCGATGCCGATCGGCGTGTGTTAGGAATGTGCCGCCTTTGCGGCTTCTCGCCGAGCCTTCTCTTTCATGTGGGTGGAGCAGCAATGCCCCATCTCGCAATGGAACCGGTCACTGCATTCATGCGAACAATAGACTGATGCGGCGGGAAGCCAGTCTGGATCGGACAGGTCACGCTGTCGGTCGTTCGGGTCGAACCGGTGGCCGCAATGTACGCAGGTCTTGGTCTTGACCATACGCTCAGGGTACGTGCAATCGCCCTAAATGGGCGCTGGTTTTGGCTCTATTGGAGGACTATAAATTGCGCACAACAGGTGGGTGCAATCCGCGAAAAATGTCGATGGCGCACATTTGCTTACGACTAGCGCACCCCCCGCGTGTTATCGGCCCGACGCGGTACGCAACCGCCGATGTGTGCTGCGCCGGCTGCTACGCCTGAGAATCCTGCGAAACAGCGTGCCGCGGGTGGTGCAGAAGTGCACGGACTAGGGGACGCGGCCCCACCGACCGAAGCATCAGGCTGGCCGGGCGGACCCGAACCCGCTTCGGCCACCAGAACCAGCGTCCCATCACCGTCATGATCGACGGTGTAATGAGAGATCGGACGACGAAGGTGTCGAACAGGAGGCCGATGCCGATCGTGGTGCCGAATTGACCGATCGCCCGGAGGTCACTGGTGATCATCGTGCCCATGGTGACGGCGAACACGACGCCGGCGGCAGTCACCACCGGGCCGGTAACACCCATGCCGCGGATGAGTCCGGTTTTCAGGCCGGCCCCGATCTCCTCCTCAATTCGGGACACCAGCATCAGGTTGTAGTCGGATCCCACCGCCAAGAGCACGATCAACGCGAATTCAGTTGCCACCCAATGCAACTGGAAATTGCCAAGGTGTTGCCAGATCAGTGTCGAGAACCCGAAGGCGGCCCCCAGTGACATCACGATGGTGCCGACGATGACGCCCGCTGCGACCAAGGCGCGGGTGACGATCACCATGATGATGAATATCAGCACGATCGACGCCACCCCCGCGATCATCAGGTCGTACTTCGCGCCATTGGCGATGTCGTAAAACGTGGCAGCCGTACCACCGAGGTAGATGTCGGCGTTCTCGAGCGAGGTGAGTTTCAACGCCTCCTTAGCCGCCTGGCGCTCCTGATCGACCGATGCGATTCCCTTCGCCGTCGCCGGATCCACTGCGTGGGTGATGATGAAGCGAGCGGCTTTGCCATCGGGCGACATCATCAAGCTCAACCCCAGCTGGAAATCCGGGTTCTGGAAGACCTCGGGCGGCAGGTAGAAGAGGCTTTCCACCTGAGAGTCGTTGAAGGACTTGCCCATAACGGCGTTTGTGTCGGTCAGGCGGTCGAACTGATCGATCAGACTGTCGAACGTGCTGTAGATGGTCATCGTCGTATCCCGGATCGACTTCGAGACAGCGATATTCTCGGGAATAATCGCCAGCAATTCGCGCGTAGCCGTGGCCGTATTGGTGAGGTCGCTGGTAAGGGCATGGAACTTTTCGGCGAGTTGGTCAAACCCGTCCAGCGCGTCGAAGAGCGATCGCAGCGACCAGCAGATCGGGATGTCGTAGCAGTGCTTCTCCCAGTAGAAGTAACTGCGAATCGGTCTCCAGAAGTCGTCGAAATCGGCTATATGGTCGCGGATCTCATCCGTGATGGCCGCCGCCTCGGCCGTGGTCTTGGAGCTGTCGTCCGCGGCATTCGCCAGCTTCTGCGTCACCGTGTACTGGCGCTCCAACAGGGCGATCTGGGTGTCGAGGAAGCCGGTGATCTTCTTGATGTCGCCGACACGGGCCTTGAGGTAATTGAGGTTGTCGCGGATCGGTGCGCTTTGCACACTGAGTTGAAACGGAATCGATCCGTCTTGAATCGGCGGGCCGAGAGGTCTGGTGATGCTCTGCACGCGTTCGATGCCCGGCACCCGGAAAATGGCGCCGGCGATCTTGTCCAGGACCAGCAGGTCTCTGGGATTGCGCAGATCGTGGTCCGATTCGATCATGAGCAGGTCCGGGTTCAAACGGGCCTGAGTGAAGTGCTGATCGGCTGCGTTATAGGCCTTCACTGAGGAAGCGCTTTCCGGCAGGTAGTACAAGTCGTTGTAGCGCGGGGTGAAGCCCATCAAGCCGATTGCGCCGACGATCGCCAGGATGACGGAGGTAGCGAGGATGGGCGCCGGCCACCGCACGATCGCCGTCGCCAGACGGCGCCACCGGGTGTAGTTGAACTCGCGCTTCGGGTCGAAAAGGCCGAAGCCGCTTGCGAATGCGATCAGCGCCGGCGTCAGGGTGACCCCGGCGGCCACCACCACCAGCAGACCCACGGCGCAGGGAAACGCCAGCGAGCTGAAGTAGGGCAGCCGGGTGAACTTCAGACAGGCCAGCGCCCCAACGATCGTCAGACCCGAGCCCAGGACCACCTTGGTTACCCCGGCGAAGGTGTCGTAGTAGGCGGCCTCTCGTTCCAGCCCCCGTTCGCGGCCCTCCTGGTAGCGACCGACCATGAATATCGCGTAGTCGGTCCCCGCCGCAATGGCCAGCGCCGTCAGTAAGTTGACGGCAAAGGTGGACAGGCCCATGATGCCGGTGTTGCCCAGCAGCGCTACCACGCCTCGGCCCGTCGCCAGTCCGACAAACAGGATGACCATCGTCAACAGCACGGTGCCGATGGACCGATAGACGAACATCAGCATGATCGCGATGATGATGATGGTGATGATCGTCATTTTGGCCAGGCTCGCATCACCTACGACGATCGTGTCAGCGGTCAACGCTCCCTGACCGGCGACGTAGGCCTTCACCCCCGCCGGTGGCTTCGAGTCCGCGACGATCCTGCGCACCGCGGCAACCGATTTGTCGCCGATTGCCCCGCCCTGGTCGCCCTTCAGATTGACCTGGACGTAGGCCGCCTTGTGGTCGTAGCTCTCGACACCCGACGACGTGAACCGCTGTCCCCAGAAATTCAGCGCATGCTCGACGTGTTCATGGTCCCGCTGCAGCTTCTTGACCAGATCGTCGTAGAACCGGTGAGCGTCCTCGCCGAGAGGTCTGTCACCGACCAGTGTCACCAGCACGAGGTTGTCGGAGTCGTATTCCTTGAATTTCTCCCCGATATGCTTCATCCCGGTCACCGACGGCGCGTCGGACGGCGAAAGCGGCACCGACACTTCCTCGGCAACCTTCTCCAACTGTGGGACAAAGACATTGACGCCGACCGCGATCAGCAGCCAGATTACGACGATCGGCAGCGCCAGCACGCGGATGGCGCGGGCGATCCGCGGTCTGTGCTCAACTTCGGTGGGCTGCGCGACGGGGATTCTGTCCGTGTCGCTCGTGTCGTCGGTCACGCGGACTTGTCCAAGCAGGAAACCTGCGCGTCCCGGGTGTTGACCTGTTGTTGATCGACCAACTTGCCGTCGACGGTGATCCGGCAACCGATCGACGGGCTGTCACCTTGGGCGACGACGTAGGCGAAAATGCCCGGCATCTCGGCGACAATCGTCTTTGACCAAGGCAACGTGGTGAAGTTGGCCTTTTGCGGCAGTGACTCCGCGTCCATCCAGTTGACAACACCGGTCGTCCCGGGCGGTCCCACGATTTCGTAAATGGCTGTCTTGGCCGCGTACGGCGGGGTCGCATCCCGGGGATCGGGCTTCGGGAGCCCGGGTCCTGGGAAAACTCCATTGAGTCGGACCACTGCCACGCCGCCGATGATCAGTGCCACGGCCACAACCAGAGGAACCCATGTCCGCTTGAGAAGTCTCAACGCCGTGCCCCCCGATCAGGACTGCCCGACGTGCTGATATTCAGACATCTCGTTGCGTGCGCCACGGTCAGCCGAACACCATCGCGGTCGAGTTGATTCCCGCGGCGGCCGCCAGACCGATGGGCTGCGCACCGACGCTAATCTCGCGACCGTGAAACCACCCGGTTGCAGTGCTTTTCACCATTACCTTTCGTCGAGCGCGTGAACGATTACCGCAGAGGGGACGATTCGGCCGCGGCCGAGGGCCTGCTGGCCAATGCGGGTTGCACACCGGGCCGGTCGCGGCACAACGCGGCAATGTCGCAGGGCACAGGCCGGCACCCGGCGGGAGGATTGGTTATCATCAGTCCGGCGCACAACGCGCCCAAGACGAACAGTGCGGCGCTCACCTCTAACGCGTGGGCGAATCCGGTGGCGCTCGCTGCGCCAACGCTGATCAGGCCGATGGACCCGGTCGACATCAACGCGGCCAGCCGAGAAACGGCGTTGTTGATCGCCGAAGCCAGGCCGCTGTGTTCGGTCGGCACCGAGGCCAGCGCCACCGAGGTCAACGGTGTGATAGTCGCAACCAGCCCGATGGCCAGCACGGTCATTCCGGGGGCCAGGTTGGTGATTGCGTTGAATCCCGTAGGTTTCGGACGGATCAGCAGCAGCCCGATCCCCGCCAAGGCGGGCCCGGCGATCAGGAACACGCGTGCTCCCACCCGCGCGGCGATGCGGCCGACGTGACGGGCGAACAGGAACGACAGCGCCGGGATCGGCAGGGTGGCCAATCCGGCTGCGGTGGCTGAGTAGCCGCCGATTTCTTGGGTGTAGAGGGCGACGGCCAAAGATCCCATCGTCAACGCACCGTAGACGAGTGCGGTGACGAGGTTGGCGGCAGCGAAATTGCGAAAGGCGAATAGCGGCAACGGAAGCATCGGGTACCTGCTGCGGAGCTGCCAACCCACGAACCCTGCCAGTGCGACGATTCCGATCACCGACGCTGTAATGACCTTCGGGCCGGTCCAGCCGTCGCGTTGTGATTCGATCAACGCATACACGGTCGCGGCGAGCCCCAGCACCGATAGGCCGACTCCGGTGATATCCACTCGGGCATCGTCGACCCGGCCCGGCATCGGACATAGCCAGAACGTCAGCGCATACCCGACTGCCATGGGGATCGCTGATATCACGAAAATCCAACGCCAGCCGAGGAAATCGACGCACAGTCCGCCCAGCAGGGGGCCCAAGGCGAATGCGGTTCCCGTCCATCCGGTCCAGACACCGATCGCCGCGGACTGGTGTGCTTTGTCGAATACCGTGTTGATCAGCGCCAGTGAGCCCGGCACGAGGAATGCCGCGCCCAGGCCCTGGGTGAGGCGCGCGATGGTCAGCATCACCGGTGAAGTGGCGAGCGCCGCCAGTACCGAGCCTGCCCCGAAAGCCAACAGGCCGAACCGCATCACCGGAACGCGTCCGAACAGATCCGAGATGGACCCGCCGGGCAGAATCGCGGCCGCCGTCGCCAGCAGGTAACCGTCGATGACCCATTGCTGCAACGCCAGTCCGCCGCCGAGCTCATGCTCGATGGCCGGCAACGCCAGGTTGATCACGGTGGAGTCGAGAAACGCGACCATCGACACCATCACCGCGACCACCATCGCCCGGCTGGTCGGTGCCACCTCGCGCAACGTCACAGCGGTCTCCGCTCGGCCCCTGGCCACGACCGCGCGCCAAACCCACTGCGACTCACCATCGGTCGAGATGCAGCACGTCGTCGAGCGGGATCCGCTTGGCAGGGCGGAAGGTTGTGCCGGTGTAGTAAGCGGTGGGGACGGTGGTGGCATGATAGACGTTGTCTGGCAGGCCGAGGATGGCCCGCATCTCCGTGTCGGCCAATATCGTCACCCCGGTCCACGTGGTTCCCAAGCCCCGAGATCGGGCTGCGAGCATGTAGCTCCACGTGGCGGGCATGATCGAACTCCAATACTGGTTGGCGTTTTCGCCCGTCAGCGCGCCGTCATCGTCGATGACCTCGACGCACGGGATCATCAGGACGGGAACTTCGCCGATGTGCTCGGCGAGATACGCCGCGCTGTCAGAGACTTTGCGCTGCTCGCGATTGCGTGCAGGGTCGTCCTTAAAGCGATCGGCGACCGCGAAAGGCGAAGCGACGATTAAGTCCCACGTGCGGCGGTACACATCGGCGATCGCGCGACGCTGTTCGGCATCGGTGATCACGATGAAGCTCCAGTTCTGCACGTTGGCGGACGTCGGTGCCTGCACCGCGATCTCTAGGCATTCCCGGATCAAGCCGATGGGAACGGGTTTGGTCAAATCGAGACGTTTGCGCACTGAGCGGGTTGTGGTCAGCAGTGCGTCGGTGGACAACTCGACGATCGGGTAATCGCTCATGCCGGCAGGATGGCGATGACTTCGACTTCCACGCGGATGTTGGGCCACACCAGCCCGTCGACGATGGTGAACATGGCGGCGGGTTGGTGACGGATGACTTCTTTGCTCACCGCCAGGTAGGCGGCCGCATTGTCACGGCTGGTGACCCACTGGCGCATGTAAACAATGTCAGTGAGCTTGGCGCCCGACTTGCCGAGTGCGGCTTCCACATTGGCCCAGCACTGCCTGGCTTCGTCGGTGAAGTCCTCAGGCACGGTGCCGTCATCGCGCACCCCGGGTGTGCCGGAGACGAATATCTGTGTGCCGGTTCCTGATACGGCGACAGCATCGGCGTAGTGTCCGATGTGATCAGCCACTCCGGTGATGATCGGGGTAATGGTGGTCATCTTGGAACTCCTTCGTTGTGGTTTTTCGGGGTGCTGGCAACTTGGTCAGATGTCTTTGGTGATCACCATTCCGCTGGGCACGTCGCCTGCGACGACGTGCGCGAGGGCAGCGGCGGCCTGATTCAGCCCGCAGGAACGCGGGGTCGGCATGCTCAACCGACGGGACGCGAGTAGCGCGGTGAGGCGGTCGAGTTGAGCCCCGTCGGAACGGACGTAAACCGGGGTCACCCTGATTCCGCGGGTGGTTGCGGGTGGGTCAGGGGTGATGGTGGCCAGCCGGCCGCCGTCGGCAAGCGCGGTCATCGCGATAGCGGCACCTGCGGGGGCCGCGTTGGCGACGGCATCGATGCAGCCCTTCGCCGCCGCTATCGCCTGTTGCGGCCACAGCGGATCGCGATAGTCGATGACTTCCCGGGCGCCGTGCCCTCGGACTCGGGCGGCGCTGCGCGGGCCGGCGGTGGCGAGCACGTCGACCCCGCGCATGGCGGCCAACTGGACAATGAGTCCACCGGTAATTCCGCCCGCGCCATGAACAAGCAACGTTTCTCCACCGCGAAGGGCCAACGCCTCCCCCACCACCTGCTCGGCGGTCAACGCGGGTACCGGAAAGATCGCTGCAGTCGCCCAAGGAATTTCAGGCGGTTTGCGGGCGAGCGATCCGACGGGTGCGATCAAAAGCGGCGCCCAGGTGCCCTGGCCGCGCAGCGGCACAGGGTGACACATCACCTCATCGCCCACGCCGAATCCGCTCGGCCGACTACCAACGGCCTTGATAACTCCGGCAGCCTCGACACCGAGTGCGAGCGGTGGACTCTTGCCGACGTCCCACCCGCCCTCACGAATAATGTTGTCCCAGTTGCCAACCCCGGCACCACGAACGTCGATCAGGACCTCGTCGGCCGCCAACGGTCGCGGGTCGTCCACTTCGAGCATCTCCACTGTGCCACCGAGCGTGCGAATCCCCGCCACGAGTATGGTCACAGTGCGACGACCGGCCAGGCGTAGGGCATTGTGGTTCCTCTTGAGATTGCTGGTTTAACGGGTTTGATTCGCTTAAGCGCTCTTCTGTGTTTTGTGCGCCTCGTTGTTCAGTAACTGGGCAAGTTCGGACTCTTGGGCGAGTAGCGGATCCCAAACTTGATTGACCGTCGGATGTGGCGCGACAGCATGGCGTAGCAGACTGACCGGGATTTTCGCGACGACAGCCAAGGTCGCTGCCTGCACCAGTTCGGAGAACTGCGGGCCGACGAATGTCGCTCCGAGCAGAGTATTGGTCTCGTCGTTGATGACCAGTTTCGCCCATCCTTCGAATCCGTCCCGGTAAAGGGCGAGGAATGACACTGCACCGGGGTAATGGGCAGTTCGCGTCCGTACCGCGAACCCGTCTGCGCGGGCCTGGCTTTCGGTGCGCCCGACCCAGACGACTTGAGGATCAGTGTGGATGACCTGCGCCAGATTGCCGGCATCACGGGCAGTCAACTCGTTCCCGGACAGTTGTCGCCCCGCGGCTCGTGCCGTGATGATGTCGGCCACGACACGGCCGTGGTACGTCGAGATATGAGACAGCCGAGCACGCCCGGTGGTGTCTCCGAGCGCGTAGAGCCAACCGCCTGGGACGCCAACCGCCTGTAGATGGTCGTTCACAGAAACAATCTCGCTGGTCGGCAGGCCAAGGGTTTCCAATCCGAGGTTGTCGGTATTGGTGCGCCGCCCGGCGGCAAGGACGACCTCGTCGATCTCGATGGTCTGGCCCTGGAAGGTTGCGCTGACGGGCCCGCCCGCCACCGGGCGGGCTACCGTCGACAACTCTGTCTCAAAGTGGATCGTGACGCCTTTGCTTCGCAGTGATTGCGCGACTAGTTCCCGAGCTTCCGGTTCGCAGTTGTAAACCAGGGCTTTTTCACGCACCAGAAGTGTTACCGCCGAACCCAACCCGCTCAGAATGGTCGCGAACTCGACGGCGACGGGGCCGCCACCCACCACCAGCGCGCGAGGTGGCACCCGTGTCATAGTCGTTAAGTCCCGGTTGGTCCACGGGCGTGCTTGCGCCAGCCCAGGTATCTCAGGCACGTTAGGACGGGTGCCGGTGGCGAGCACGACCGCTTGGCGGGCAGTCAAGATGGCCTCGGTGCTATCTCCCCGGGTGTAGGCCACGCGCACCGTTCGTTCACCGCTCAACCGGCCGAACCCATGAAACACTGCTACACCGGCTTGCTGCAACGATGCTGTTCGGTCTTGGTCCGACAGGTGCTCGATGAGCTCGTCGCGTTTCGCGAATACGGCCTCGACATCCAGCTTCTTCCCCGAAATGGCTCCTCGCACACCAGGTACAGCGTTCGCGAGGTTGAATACCTCGATAGGGCGAAGCAGCGTTTTGCTCGGGTTGCAGCCCCAGTAATGACACTCCCCACCGACCAGACGATCCTCAACGAGGGCTACCGAAATACCCACAGAAGCAAGCTTCCGCACGGCGGCCACACCGGCCACCCCGCCGCCTACGACGATCACGTCGAATTGCTTACTAGCCTTCATCTGCCCTCATTTCCAAAGATCGGTACGTGCAGCTGTGATTGGGGCACGTCCGTCACAACATGCCGAGGACGTGCGCACATCGTGCATCGTTAACGCGGTGGCTCATTTTCGGTGCTGTCATCCGTGGTGAGCGGGCCGTCTCCGGTATCCACTAGGAAGACTGCGAGTAGTTCGGCGGGTTCGGTAGCGCTGGCGTTTTCACTGACCGTGTGGTGCGCGCCGGGGGCTTCACTCCACGTCTCACCTGCGTGATAGACACGCTCAGGTTCACCTTCAACTCGGCTGCGGATCGCTCCGGAGATCACGTAGGCCATGATGAACGCCGATTTGGCGTGGTGGTGCGGTGCGCTCTTTGCCCCAGGTGGATAGCTGACCGCCACAGCTTCGACTGATTTGCCCGGAATATTACTTGGTTGATTGAAAACTGCACGCACAACTGGGTTTTGACCCGAATGCTGTGGCTCGGGCTCGGCATGAGCCGACGGCGGGAACATCACAGCGATAGCCAGTGCGGCGAGTGGTAGTTTGAGGGCCATTATTGAGCTGCCTTCCCTTCGGATGTCTTGACGGCTAACTGCCCTGGCTACGTCGGTGCGGTCATGCGATCGGCGCACACGTGTCTAAGTAGCCCGCGCATCGTGACCTGCACAGGCATCCTGCGATCATCCTGGGCACCAATTGAATTGGCTAACCAGCGGGCAGGTCCACCGCTCGTCAGCGCACGAGGTAAGGAGTGGAGGTTCGCGCACCCGCCGCCGGATCACCGGGGGTTCCCACTCAGTCTGCTGCTACACGCAGGATCGTCTTACCAGGGATGCGCTTGCTAGGACTGAATGCCGAGGCAGCTTCGGCAAGTGGTAACACAGCACCCACTACCGGCTTGAGGCGTCCATCGCGTACCCGCGCGGCAAGGTTAGCGAGCTGGTCGCGATCGGCTTCGACTAGAAAGAAGATCGCCCGCCCGTCATGAGGTTGCGTCTTCGGCGGCTCGGCGATAGTGACAAGTGTTCCGCCAGCCCGAACTAGAGCGGCCGAGCGGGCCAGAATCTCCCCGCCGATCACGTCAAACACGACGTCGACTTCACCCGCGTCTTCCAGCTTTTCGGTCTCCAAGTCCAGGAAAGTGTGGCAGCCGAGCTCCCCCGCCCGCTCTCGGTCCGCCGTCCGGCCGGTTCCAATGACGCGCGCGCCGACCTCGAGAGCGAGTTGCACCGCTATCGACCCAACCCCACCCGCGGCGCCGTGAATCAGAACCGTTTGCCCCGCGGCGAGGCGGCCATGGTCGAACAAGCCCTGCCAGGCGGCCAATCCAGAGATCGGCAACGCCGCTGCCACAGTATGGTCGATGTCCATTGGAAGCGGCGCGAGATTGCGGGCCTCCACCGCGGCGTACTCCGCCAGTGAGCCGTTGCGAGCCCAGTCAGCGAGCCCGAACACTCGTTGGCCGACACTCAAAAGGGTTGTACCGTAGCCTAACTCCACTACCACGCCCGACAACTCGTGACCGGGAACGCTCGGTGTCCGGTCCCGACCTCCGCGGTCTATCCACGTGTGCGGCCAGTCAAGCTCCCCCGGTGTGAAACCCGCTGCGTGAACCCGAACGACGACGTCGTTGTCAGTAGCCTCGGGATAGGGCAGCTCCGTGAACTCCAGGCCGGCGACACCGGCGTTACGATCGGAAACAGTGATGGCTTGCATTACAGGTCCTTCCTGATGTGGGTCGTTACCGTCGGATAAGTCACCGGTTGCGGTTGTAGGCTGACGAGCTCGAGGCCCAGATCACGGATCCGGTCGAGGAGTCCGTAAAGCTGGGATTGGTCGCGGATTTCACCGGTGAATACGGTTTCCGTCGCACCGGCCTCGAAGCGCATCCCTTCCAGTGCCGACCCGAGCCGCTCGGTCACGCGGCCTCGAATGCAGATCTGATACATCGTCCGCTGCACTTGACCCTCCGCCCGCCAGCTGCAGATCGAGCATTCACCGAAGCTGGGCGAGTAGTCATCACCCGCCGAGCTAATTCACCCGGGTGAGCCCGAAGGCATACCTCGGCGAATCGGCAGGCATTAAGTCGGGCGGGCAATCGAATGGGCGCCGAACGCCCAACCGTTGGAATACCGTATTACTACGCGGGTGCCGTCAGACCGGCAACACCGCGGCGGCGCGAACAAATTTGCGCGGTGCATATGCACAGCCCGACGCCGACGCGTAGACCGCCGGAATCACCTGTCGCACAAGCGGATTGTTACTGCTGTTTCGTGTTCACCGGCGCAGTCGTCCACATTGATTTGCGCATGAAACTTCAGCTGCCCTTTGACGTGGTTTCCGCATAACCCGCACTGTTGGTCTGCGGCGGTCACCGGTTGCTCGCCCGCAGCTGCAAATGGCGGGTTGTCACCGCGTTACCGCCTTGCGGCGTCGCGTCCCGGTGTAGGCGACCAACCCGGCCGTGACCGAGGAGCCCGCACAAAGTGCCGCGGCAGCCGCAGAATCGATGAGCTGACCATAGATCAACATAAGTGTGGCGTAATCACCGGTGGCCACTGCCACAAACAGGCAAGCGATCCGCAGTCGGGTCATGATGCCGCCCAATCGTGCCCGATCGGGCGCGCAACGAAGACACTGCGCAGGTATCCAGTAGGACGCCCGCACGTTGCACACGCCGGGCGCGTGCCGCATCGAGACGCGATCTCGCGCTTGTCGCCAACGTAGGTTGCCATCGCCCATTGCACAGTAGCCAGGCAACCTTGACAAAGCGTTTCGACGAGGTCGCCGTCTGGGCTGAGCCCCATCTGGTCGCAGCCGTCGATCGCGTGGATCTCGGCAACCGCAACCGCGGGCGCCCCGCAGGTCGCTCCGCCCGGCACCCGCTGGGCGCTGCAAATGGGCTGCAAGGTGTGAAGTTGAGCCTCAATCGCTGGGACGGTGTCCCTTGCGGAATCTCCTTTTCGATGGGCCCAACGCAAGGCAGATGCGGCGGCGTCCCGCATGAGGTCCATCAGCCACGGTGTCCGCGCGTCACCGTACTCACATTCATCAGGAGGTCGTTGATAGTGGCGAGGTTTCATTTCGTTTTCTCCGGTTCGCTGATGCCGTCTCTGTGCAATAAAGGCAGCCAGCAAGTCCACGTCATCGCCACTCGTTGCTGGCGTATGCGGGCTCGTCGCAGATCAGCTCGCCGATCTGGGTCCACTGACCGCTCACTCGATTCGTTTCAGCCAGCATTCATCGACGCGGGATGAGTGGTCATCACCCGGCAAACTGTTTCACCCGGGTGAATCGCCAAGCACTCCTCGCACCAGAAGCCGCCGAGCAAAATGGCCGTCCCGTATCAGCAAACGTGCTTGCCTTCGTCGGACGGTGCCAGGGTGCCGCCGCGTTGGTCGCGGTCGGCACCTAGACGTCGCTACCGAGCCGCACCTCTCGGCCACACCGCCGGCCTCACGTCCATATCGAATGCGCCAGAGTTGGCAGCACCTCGTGCGCCTAATTGGCCCTAGCTCATGCGGGGCCATTCGTCATAGACAGCAAATCTGGAGGATGACGCGCACCGCCTACAATGATGTGCACTGCAGGGGCAGTCCGGTAAAGAAAAGGTAGACAGGACACCCGATGGGCTCACTAACCGGCCTATTTGACGTCGGCGGTCAGCGGTCGGTCACTCCGCCGATTCGGGGACGGGCAGACGAGCTGAAGACGATCGGCGCGCTGATCGCGGCGGTCGCTCAGGGCCGTGGTGGCGCGCTGGTTATCGAAGGGCCGCCCGGCATCGGGAAAAGTCGGTTGTTGACCGAGGTGTTGGTGTTGGCCGACAAGCGCGAAGTGCGCACCTTGTTCGGGGAGGCATTCGAATATCAGCAGACGGTGCCGTTTTTCTCGCTTTTCATGGCCACGCTCAATGCCGATCCTCCGGTGGGTGATGCCGAGGCGTTGCGCCGGCTAGGCGGCTCGGCTGATCTGCGCTACTGGGTCGTGCATGACCTAGCCGACGCAATCCACGCGGCCGCCGTCCAGACGCCGCTGGTAATCCTGCTGGAGGACATTCACTGGGCCGACAATGGCACCCTGTTGGCACTGCGTTCGCTGGCCACCACGCGGGCGGATGCGGTGTTATGGGTAGTGACTGCCCGCACTGGGGCCGGTGGGTCCGCGGTGCAAGAGACCTTGTCGGTGCTGCAACGCGCGAATGCCACATTCCTGCGCTTGGACGCCATGACGCCGGATGCGGTCGCCGATATGGTCCAAGACGCCGTGCGGGCAAAAGCCGATGTCTCGCTGCTAGATCTGGCGGCCAAGGCCCACGGGAACCCTTTTTTGGTCAGCGAGCTTGTCGGGGGGCTGGGAGAAGAGGACCGACTGAACGTCAGCGGAGGGCGGGCGGTGGCCACCGGACACGGCCTGCCAAGGCGTCTCGCCGTCGGTATGCAGCAGCGCCTGGACTTGCTCTCCAACAGTGCCTCCGAGGTGGTGCGGGTGGCCGCGGTGCTGCCGGACCGGTTTTCGGTGGAGCTGTTGGCCGCGATGCTGGAACGGTCGCCGGCGTCCTTGCTGTCCGCGCTGGGGGAGGCGGTGCGCGCAGACCTTTTCGTCGAAGACGGCGAGCGGTTGAGATTTAGGCACGACTTGCTGCGCGAGGCGACCCGGCAGTCGCTGCCACAGTCGTTGCGGCGGGCGATGGAGCGCCAGTCGGCGTCAGTCATGCTGGGGATGGGCGCGGCGCCGGCTGAGGTGGCCACCCAGCTGGCGCGCAGCGCCGAGCCGGGAGACCGGGAGGCGATCGGCGCACTGCGCCAAGCCGCACAATCGGTGGGCCGTGGCGATGCGAGCGCGGCGGCGGACCTGAGCAAACGTGCGCTGGAGCTGTTCCCCCCCAACGACGCCGAGCGCGGCTCCCTGGTCGGCGAGACGGTGGGGTGGCTCAACCGGGCTAGTCGCTATGGCGAGGCCGAAGCATTGGCCGACGTGGCGCTCGCGGAGGCGGCGTCGCCGGAGGTAGAGGCAGAGATCCGGCTCCGGCTACCGGTCCACACCAAGCACACTGACCAGCAGCGGGTGGCGGAGAATCGGCGGGCGCTCAAGTTGAGCGGCATCAGCGACGTCACCAGGGCACGGCATCTGTCGTGGCTGGCGTACAACCTGGTGTTCGACGAAGGTGGGCAACGGCGCGCGGCCGCCGACGAGGCTGCAGCGGCCGCCGCAGCAACCGGCGATCTCGAGGCCACGATCATGGCCGACGTTACTCACGCTTTGCTCGATGCTGGTGAGGGCTACCCGTCCCGCGCACTACGCCGTTTTGAAGAGGTCAGCCCACTTGCTCACACGAATCAAACAGCGATAGCGCATGCCTACTCCGGAATGTACGAGGCAAACCTGCTGGCAGTGGTCGGCCGGTTAGACGACGCGACGGCCCGGGTCGCCGGCGGCATAGAGCAAGCCAGCAAGGAACGCAACGCGATGGCCCTCGCCATGTGGGCCGTCTTCAGTGGGCTTGTCCACCTCGCTGCCGGCCGGCTGTCGGCCGCTCGCGATGCGACGGAGCCCCTTCCGCCCCCACAGCCGACGGGGGCAACCGAGCATGACGTACTTCGCACGGTAATTCTCGCCGAGGTGGCTGCGCACACCGATGACCGAAATTTGCTGCAACAGATGGTCAATGATGCGCGCGATGCCCACTCCAGAGGCTCCGCCGGCATACGCCGAGGGTCGGCGTATGTGCTTGCCCGGGCGGCGTGGCAGCGTGACGACGTTCATGACGCGATGCGCTGGCTCGGTGACGTCATCCTGCTAGCGACACCATTTTTCCCACATGCATTGGTTCGGCTGATCTTGGGTGCGCGGGTGGCCTCGGTCGCTGGTGATGCCGGCTTGCGCGCGCGGGTCTTGCAGGCCACTGAGGTGCTTGAGCGTGAACAACCTGCTGTGCCGTTGTTGGCGGCGGTGGCCGGGTATGCCCGCGCGATCCTCGAACACGATGCCCAGGCGTTGATATCTGTCGCGGAGTTGCTGCGCGCGTCGTCGCGTCCGCTTCTCTATGCCAGTGCTGCCGAGGACGCCGGCGGCGAGCTGAGCCGCGGACAGCGCAACGCTGAGGCGCTTGACCACCTCAACGCGGCGTTCGACACCTACATCGAGTGCGGGGCGACCGCTGATGCCCGCCGGGTCGGCCGCGCGCTGCGCGGCTTGGGTGTGGAACGGCGCATCGTCAACCATCCAAGGGCCAAGACCGGCTGGGACAGTCTCACTGACTCCGAACTCAAGGTCATCAACCTCATTGCGCGGGGCGCGACCAACCGCTCGGTTGCCACACAGCTGCACCTCTCCCCCAACACGGTAAAGACACACGTGCACAACGCATTTGCTAAGTTGGGCATTGCCTCCCGCGCCGAATTGGCGCACCTGATGCGCGCCTCTGACTGACGGAACGTCAACACGAGGCCGCCTAGCACTGCACGCGTCCGACTTCTCGCGGATCGTCGGTGATTGGAGAGTCGCTCTTTCAATCGCTCTGTGCCACAACTCTTCGTCCATCGGACTAAGCAGTCCGTCACAGCATGGTCACTACGTATACACCGACGCGGCACTAAAGATCACCCGCTGGGCGATGGTGACGGCGGTTTCTGGCTGACAACGTATCTAATGAGCTCCGGATCGCCGCGACTGTCCCCCCTCAACAGAAGCCGGTGCCGGGGAGCAAAGCGCAGAGGAATTGAGAGAACGATGATGAGCACGGTGTGGGGAATGTTGATGATGGTGCCGGTCGTGTTTGGCGTCAGTGGGTTTGTGTTGGTCAACCGACGACCATGATCGGTCGAAAACCACAGCCGGCCGACTCCGCAGCTGTGAGATGCTCGTTCGCCTCGTGTTGGAACACCAACTCCCTGCCCGCCGCAGCGTCCAGAGTCGCAGGAGCCAGTACATCGGTGCAACAAGAGGAGCGATACGGTGAACGGGCACAGCGTAACTGCGGCTCACGCGACATCTCTCGGGCCATCAGGGGGTCTTGAGTCTGCCGGCCCGGACGGGCACCGGCAACGCGCGCAAGGAGTCGAGGAGAACGCATCTGATTCAAGGGGGCCACTCTTGACGGGCAAATCGAGCGCACCCGACCCCGCCACGAACAAGCGGGATTTCGAGGCGACAGCGCCCACCGAGAAGGTGCCAACGCCGAACGTTCCTACGCCCCCACTGGTTTCCTCCGATCCGAGGCATTCGGACATGACCGGCTCAGCTGGATGGAATGACAGCGGCGGCAAAGGAGCCGCCGCGCGTGCAGTTCTGCTCGCCACCAAGCTGCACGTTCCGGCCATCGGGGTAGAGCTCGTTCACCGGGCCACCTTGCTCGAAGCATTGTCTGCCGGGCGCCACTCCAAATTGACCCTCTTGAGCGCACCGGCGGGCTGGGGCAAGACGACACTGCTGGCGCAGTGGGCTCTGAATGCGGGCGGGGACGCGCGGTTCGGTTGGCTTTCGCTCGATCCCTCCGACAACGACCCGGTGTGGTTTTGGATGTACGTGATCGCCGCCTTGCAGAGGATGAGTCCTGATGTTGGGGTCCGAGCGCTCGAACTGCTAGCGATGGGTGCTGACCCAGTGCAGGTGATCCTGCCTACGCTGCTGAATGATCTGGACACGACCGGTACACCGATGGTCCTGATCCTCGATGACTACCACCTGATGGTGAATCGAGCAGTCCATGACCAGCTTGCATTCTTCATCAGCCGCATGCCGGCCAATCTTCACTTGATGCTGGCCACCCGATCGGATCCGATATTGCCGTTGGCCCGCTTGAGAGTCAGCGGCGAGCTGACCGAAATGCGGACCGAAGATTTACGTTTCCGGACTAGCGAGGCGGCTCAACTGCTTAACCATGTCCTCGGGTTGAGCCTCGACCAAGCCGATATCGAACTACTGCACAAACGCACCGAAGGCTGGGCAGCCGGCCTCTACCTTGCCGCCCTCTCACTTGCCGGGCGTGCTGACACCGCGGCGTTCATCAAGACCTTCGCCGGTGACAACCGTCATATCGTTGACTACTTGATGGCCGAGGTGCTCGACGGTCAGCCGCCACAAATCCGTAGTTTTCTGCTACGCACGTCGATCTTGGGCCGCCTCAGCGGTCCGCTCTGCGACGCGGTGCTGCAAGCGACTGACTCGGCCTCTGTACTGGAGAAGATCGAACGCGAAAACCTGTTTGTCGTACCCCTGGACACGTCACGTCACTGGTACCGGTATCACCAGCTGTTCGCAGAACTGCTCCGCACCGAACTGCGTCGCAGCGAGCAGAACCTGGTTAGCGATCTACACCGACGCGCGGCCGCCTGGTTCGAGAGCCAAGGCCTCATTGATGAGGCGGTGCGCCACCTGATCGCTGGCGGTGACATCGAGCGTAGCGCTGACATGATCGCCGCGGACTGGGTAACCGAATTCAACGGAGGCGGCCTATCAACCGTCTCCAGCATGCTCGACCAACTGCCCGATGAAACCGTCCTGCAGGATCCGCGGCTGAGCGTAGCCCGCGCCTGGATCGCCTTGGGCCTTGGTCAACTCGATGACGCCGCTGAGTGGATCGAGGCCGCCGAAACCCAAGCCGAGGGCGGCACCGCGAATAGCGGCGCCATCAGCGCTCAAGTCGTCGTGTTGCGCGCGATTCACGCGTTCAAAGCAGCTGAAGTCGCCACCGCGCTCGAGCAGGCCAGGCGAGCTATCACCCTCAATCAAGACGAGGCGCCGCTGGGCCAATCGAGTGCCTACTGCATCTACGGGTCAGCGTTGTACTTCTCAGGCAGCCCCCGAGAGGCGCAAGCCGCCTTTCGGCGGGCCGTGCAGCAAGCCGAGAAGGTGGGCGATCGTCGCGCCCGCAGTTATGCGTTGGGCTATCTAGCGCTCATCTCCGCCGAAGACGGCCGGCTCGCGGAGGCTGAACACCAGATCCGCCGGGCTTCCGGCAGCTCCCGAGACTTGGCGGATGCCGAACATCTCGTCGACACCATGGTGTCGCTCGCCACGGCGGAAGTCCTTCGGACGCGGGGCAACGCGGCTGCCGCGGTGGCCGCCATCGACATGGCAGTCAGGTTGGCACAACAAGGTGGAGGAATTTTGGAGCTGGCCAAGACACTCCTAGTTCGGGCGAAGATTATGCAGGACGTCGGCGACCACCAGACTGTGCAGGCGAGCCTCGAGGAGGCCGGCGCGCTACTGCGCGGTTCCGCCGATGCAGACATCACCGCGACGTTGCTCGGTTCGGCCGAGCGCGAAGCGGGCGTCGCGGTGGTGACATCCCGTCATAAGGGGTGCACGGTCGATGAGGAGCTGACCCCGAAGGAACTTGAGGTTCTTCGCCTGCTCGCGACCCGTTTATCGCGACGTGAGATCGGCGAACGGCTATACGTTTCGCTCAACACCGTAAAGACTCACCAGCGCGCCGTATATCGCAAGTTGCGCGTTGAGCACCGCGGCGCGGCGGTCAGCCGGGCGCGAGAGTTGGGCCTGTTGTAATCCGCCTGCCGCCCCGCGTCAGATTCGGCGCGACACGAGCCTCTGTCCGACAGCGCCTCCCACGCACGCGGGATCCGCATGTCCCCCTGTTCTTTTGCTCTTGGCTCGGTCTAATGGATGACACCTCTTTCAGAGTGGCAGCGCGGATTCAAGCAAGTTCTGGAGCCGAAGGCTGGTTCGGAGGAATCACCCGGGTGATTCGGCGAGCCGGACGATGACAACGGAACCCGGTCTTGGCCAGGATGTCTCCATGGCATCCTGGCTGGCCACGACGGTGCTGGTGTGTGGCTCGCGACAACCGTTGAGCAAATATATTGCCCGAACTGCTTATTCACGACGGCACCGACTTGACTTGAACACATTGAGGCGTTGGCTAGCGAATCCCGTCGGTGGTTCGCGTCATGATTGTGCATGTCTCCGGGCTCGCGCAGTGAGCACACATTTCGCCAACTTGATCGATGACGGAGGGAACGGTAATGGGAGACACGCATGACGATCCGACGGATCATTCTCGGACCACACAACCACACGCGGGTATCACGATGAAGGACAACTTCTATTGGCCAGGGCTGATCCTGCTGGCCGTAGCGGTGATTGGGTTGATCAGTACGGCGGCAACAGCCGCATTCCAACACTACGAATGGCTTATGACCACGATGCTCATCGCCGTTCTCGGCGCTTTCGCCGGAGCGCTGTCGCTCGTCATAGAGAATCGTCGGGTAGCCCGCATCGATGCCCGGTGGGACGCCACGCATCCGGGTAGTCGGACACTTCCACGCGCTCGGTGATCAGAACCGGACGCCCCTTCAACGGTACCGTCCCCGGCGCGAAGTCGGTTGTCATTCAGTCATTTCACGCTGCCGAACAGACCGCGCAACCGGCGGCAGGCTGCGCCGCAGACACCTTGCTTGTTGGTGTTTCTCACCCGGGTGAAATGCCAGCGCGGATGAGGACAGTTCGCCCCTGCGCAGTGAAAGTGGTAGCTGAGCTGAGCCTGCGATCACAAAGCGCCTGCATCACCGTCTCGCCCAATTGCGCTGCAACCGAAGGAAAGACCGAGACACATGTTACGAAATGGTGCTGCATATGGCTGAGGGCGTTGTATTGACGGGTGCGTCTGTTGTCGTGACGACCGCACCGCCGGGGAATATTCGGGCCAGCAGTGTGTCGATCATGGTCACGGCGAAGGCGCTGGCGGAGATCGACCTTCTGATCGCGCAGTGTTGTGTCGATATTGTCCTGCCCGACTCCGGTCAACGCAGTTATGACATGGCCACGAACCCGATTCGGCTGGACACGCTCGGCCGTGATCTGGCGGTGTTGATCCGCGGCGCCGATGTCGTCGGGCGCGTTGACTTGGTGGTGGCCCTGCGGCTTGACTTCGAAGACCGATTGAATCAGCGCAAAGTCGTGTTTCAACACGACTACGGCGATGTCTGCCTCTCTACAGACTCCCCGGTGGTCACGCGGCGACTGCCGCTGAGTCGAATTCGCTTCGACCATTGAAGTGTTGGGCGCCGACGCAGTTGTCATGCCGGCAGGCAACGGTTAGCAGCCCTCGATATGTGGCACAAGCCTTGCCGCGAATGTCGGCCCCCAGCCAAGGTCACGGAAAGCCGCGTGTCACCAGCATCGAAATCTCGGCACCGTTGTCTTCCGTGAGCCGCGTTTCAGGATCTGTCAGCGTGCAGCGCCACCATCACCCGGGTGAATGACGGAGGTGGGCGAGGACAGGTCACCCTTTTGCGCGTCATGCTCACCACGTCTACACCTGCGCAGCCGTGCTCCGTTTCGTGAGACAAACTCCACTGAGGACCCTATGAGGAGGGCATGATGAGCGCCGTCAAGAGGATGGTGGAGGCCTATCCGCGAGGTCTGGGCCGGATCAACAGGGACAACCTCGTCGCATGTATCGATGCCTGCATTGAATGCGACCAGGCCTGCACAGCATGTGCAGATGCCTGTCTCAGTGAAGAAGACGTCAACGACTTAACCAAATGCATTCGCACTTGCCTTGACTGTGCGGACGCCTGCGCGACGGCCGGCCGCGTCCTGTCCCGGCATACCGGCTACGACGCCAACTTGACCAAGACGGTGCTCGCAACCTCCGCCACCGCCTGTATGACAAGTGCTGACGAGTGCGACAAACACGCAGGGAAACACGAGCATTGTCGTGTGTGCGCCGGCGTATGCCGTCGCTGTGAACGAGCCTGCGTTGACCTTATTGAGGCCCTCGGTTAAGACAGCCACCGACGAGCCGAGCGAAATCCGCTGTGCAGTCGGGACCTTGGATATCGGAATGGGAATGGCACGCATGGAGATCTCTGAATTCGATGACGTCGGGGCTCATTTACTCGAACCGGAAGAAAGCCTTGACTCGGAACAGACCGGTATCGAGCTGGACGAAGGTTACTCGCCACCGGAAAGACCGTGGGAATTGCGGGCTTGGGGGCTGACGGCGAGGGAAGCCCGAACCCATGAAAGTTTGGCGCGCCGGCTAGCCCGTGAGCTGCCTGAGGTGACCGACCAATGGGACGGTGATGGCATCGGCGATACCTCCGACAGCGATGGCGAACCTATCGACGATCAGGTTGGCGATATTCGTGCAGGCCGACTGGTCGCTTTTGACGTCGACGTGACGGACCCAAGCACCGAGTATCGCGCCTACGACGTGGGCCTCGACGGCGGCGCAGCGTCGGCTGAGGAAGCTGCTATCCATATCGTCGTCGAGGAGGACAGCATTGCTAGTGAGCAATACAGACTTTTCTGATCTTGTCGGTCCACTACCTCTTGGATCCCACACCCACTGCTCACCCAACAACGGTAGTGGGCAGAGTGGTTGAGCATCGTCACGTCGAATGGGACGCCGACACGCGACACATCAGGACACACCGGCTGGTATTGCGGCCGTGGCAACTCGACGATGATCTCGCCGCATATGTCATATACGGTTCGCCCGAAGTGGCGCGCTGGCTGTGTCCAGCCCTGCCTCCCATTGTCGATCGAAACCAGATGCGACGCGTGTTGGGGTCATGGATCAACGAAGCAGACTCGACCGGTATGCCGTTGGGTCGATGGGCGATTACCGACAAAAACTCCGGGGACGTGATCGGAGGGACGGCTCTGCTCCCGCTGCCGCCGGGCGGCACGGATCTGGAAATCGGGTGGCAACTGTCACCCACGGCATGGGGCTACGGGTACGGCACGGAAGCCGGTCACGCGGTGGCGCATCAGGCTTTTGAAAGCCTTGATATCAGTGAGGTCTTCGCAGTGGTGCGAACGGGGAATCATCGTGGTATGGCTACCGCCCGCCGAGTCGGTATGGAATGGGTCGGCGAGACCAACAAGTACTACAACCTCACGCTTCAGGTCTACCGTCTGACGAACGCCGACCTAGATTTACCGGAGCCGGCTTGTGCAGATGAACACGACGCGCATAGGTGACCCGAAGTTTCTGTTGCACAACGACATATAGGTTCACCCGGGTGAATCACACTTCTGGATGAGGACGGTTCACCCCTCGCGCAGCGATAGTAATCAGTAAGTTCGAGCCGCGACCGCAACCCTCTTGTAGCACCGTCTCGGTCAACTGCACCACCGAAGAAGGCAGTGCGGTTTTGGCAGTGGCCGGGCGGTATGACGACCCACAGAACGGAGACCACAGATGCCACAGATTGAAGCCGGCGCCAACACGATGAATGCTGCGCCGGAAATGTCTCGAATGAAAGGCTTCGCGGCACTCGCCGCTCGGTATGGTCTGGTCATAGTCTTGGTCTGGTTCGGGGCCATGAAGTTTACTGACTATGAATCCGAGGGGATTTCACACTGGGTCGCGATGAGTCCCCTCTTGAATGGGTTCTACAACATCATGTCCATCGACGCCTTCGGTCGACTGAACGGATCCATAGAGTTGCTTACGGCAGCCTTACTGGCAGTCAAGCCGTGGTTCCCGAAGGCTTCGGTGGTAGGCGGCACTTTCGCATCGCTGTTCTTCGTAACCACGCTGAGTTTCATGATCACGACCCCTGGGGTCGGTGAGGCGTCTGCCGGTGGCTTCCCCGTTCTATCGGCAGACGGGGAATTCTTGATGAAGGACATTGCGCTGCTCGGCTTGGCACTGTGGCTGCTGGTGGACGCCATCGACGCAACCCGCAAACAGACGGTGCCCGCCGGTAGCAGCTGACGGCCACGCTGCCAGGACCGAATCGATAGCAAGGTCCGCGCGCAGTCAGCAGGGCTTTGCGCAGCACGACAGGAGCCAATATGATGACGCCATCCGAAAACCATTACGAACTCGTGGTTCTCGGGGCGGGATCCGGCGGGTATGTGTCAGCTATCCGCGCTGCCCAGTTGGGCCTGACTGTCGGGATCGTTGAGGAGCGCTATTGGGGCGGAGTATGCCTCAACACGGGTTGTGTTCCCTCAAAGGCGTTGCTGCGCAATGCCGAAATTGCTTCAATCATCACCCATCAGTCCGCCACCTTCGGCATCTCGGGAGACGTCACCCTCGACTACGCCCGTGCGGTGTCGCGCAGCCGCGAAGTCGCCGATGCACGGGTTCGCGGCGTTCACTTTCTTATGCGCAAGAACGCAATTGCTGAGATCAACGGCCACGGATGTTTCACCAGCCCTCATACCCTCGCGGTAGACATGTCCGACGGAGGTAGAAGACTACTGACCTTCGATCAAGCCGTCATCGCGACCGGATCGCGGGTTCGCACGCTGCCTGCAGTCAGCTTCAGCGACAACATCGTCGCCTACGAGCAACAGATTCTCAGCGCCGAGCTGCCCGAGTCCATCGTGATCATTGGCGGTGGCAGCATCGGCATGGAATTCGCCTACATCCTGCACAGTTACGGCGTACGCGTCGAGATCCTGGAATTCGCCGACCGCGTCCTTCCCAACGAGGATGTCGATGTCTCACGAGAACTTCAACGGCAATACCTGCACCGCGGGATTACGATTCACACATCCACCCGGATTGACAAAGTCGTCGACCATGGCGAGTACGTGGTTGTCAACCGCACCGACGCGGATGGGACGTCCGCTTCGACGCAGGCCGCACGGGCCTTCATCTGCATAGGATTTCGTCCGAACGTCGAAGGCATCGGTCTCGACGCCGCTGAAGTGCGTCTTACTCGCAGTGGCGGTATCGGCATCGACGACTATATGCGCACGTCCGCGCCACACATCTATGCCGTGGGGGACGTCACCGCCAAAGTTCAACTCGCCCATGTTGCTTCCGCGCAAGGGGTCGTCGCCGCGGAGACGATGGCAGGCTTCCCGACCATGCCCTTGAACTACCGGATGATGCCACGGGTGACCTTCTGCCAACCCCAAGTCGCCAGCTTTGGCTACACCGAAGCCCAGGCCGGCGCCGCCGGGCATACCGTTCGAGTCGCCAAGTTTCCAATGCAGGCCAGCGCGAAGGCGCACGGCCTCGGTGAACGGGCCGGCTTCATCAAGGTCATTGCCGACGCCGCCCATGGCGAGTTGCTCGGAGCCCATCTTGTCGGCGCCGAGGTCAGCGAACTGCTTCCCGAGCTGACCGCCGCCCAACTCTGGGATTTGACCGCCGCCGAACTGGCTCGCAACGTGCATACCCATCCCACCCTCGGGGAGGGACTCCAGGAATGCTTTCACGCTCTGACCGGTCACGCGATCAACCTCTGACGTGGTCGCTGAGGATGACCGACACAACACGGGTTCGGGACGTCATCGTCGTCGGGTCGGGCCCGGCCGGATATACCGCGGCGACCTTCACGGCTCGGGCGGGGCTAGGCACCGTTGTCATCGAAGGCTCTCAACCCGGCGGTGCACTGATGCTCCGCCGGCCAGGTAGACAACTATCCCGGCATCGCCGTTCGTCGTGGGTCCCGCGTTGGCCGACCAGATGCGTTGGCAAGCCACCACTTCGGCGCCGACCTATGGCCCTGCAGGCAAGATCGATCTCGGCCGGCAGGTGAAGGTGATCAGCGTTGATGATCGCGATTACCACAGCCGTGGCTGATCCTTGCCATGGGTTCGGTCAGCCGGAACCTCAAGGTAGCCGGGGAACGTGAGCTCATCGGTCACGGCGTGAGTACCAGCGCGAAACGCGACGGTGCACGGTTCAGCGGACGCGACGTCGCCGTCATAGGCGACGGCGAAGCGGCATTGGAAGAGGCCCTGCACCTCGCACCAATAGCCGGCCACGTCACCCTTATCCAGCGCCGCCTCCGGCTGCGGCCACCGACCGTAGCCGTTACCCGCTTGCGCTCCTATCCCAACGTCGCGATCCTGACGGCTACGGAAGTGCCTGCCGTGCAAGGCGGTCAACATGTTACCGGGCTGCGCATACGCGACAGGCACCACGGCGGGGAACCATCATTAGCCAGCGGCTGCGCAGCTGCGCTCGATGCCGAGCGCTGGTTGAATCGAACTACGCCGGCTCACTGACCCCCGACGGAGGGCCGAGCGGACATGGAGTTGATCTGTAGTTTGCGTCAAACCCGCAGCGCCTCTGGGAATTCACGTTGGATTGACCGTCGCCATGAAGCCGCGAACTTCGCCACTCCGTCGCGCTCGAGCGCATCGAAGGTCTGGCGCAAATCGACACCCACCGTGGTCAGCGCGTCGATCACCCCCTGCGCCAGCGTCGCCTTGCCGGTAAGGGTGTCACCAACGATCGCGCCGTGGTCAGCCACCGCCTCAAGTGTTGCCTCAGGAACGGTGCTTACGGTGTTCGGTGCGACGAGTTGGGTGACATACATCGTATCGGGATAAGCCGGGTTCTTAACTCCGGTGGAAGCCCACAGGGGACGTTGCGCGCGAGCACCGTTGGCGTGCAGCGCGGTGTAGCGTGGCTCTGCTTCGAAGGTTTGCTGGTAAGCAGCGTAGACCATCTGCGCGTTGGCGAGTCCCGCTCGTCCCCGTAAGTTGAGTGCATCATCGGTGCCGATCGCCTCAAGCCGCTTGTCGACCTCGGTGTCCACCCGTGATACGAAAAGTGATGCTACTGAATGGATTCGAGAGAGATCAGCGCCCCCGCGCTGTGCGGCCTCAATGCCGGCCAGGTAAGCGTCCGTCACCGCTCGGTACCGCTGCACAGAAAAGATCAAGGTTACGTTGACTGAGACACCTTCAGCCAGCACCGCGGTGATTGCGGGCAACCCTGCGGCGGTCGCCGGTATTTTGATCAACACGTTGGGCCGGTCGACGATCCTGGCTAACTCGACGGCCTGCGCGACTGTCGCATCGGTGTTGTGCGCTAGCGCCGGGTCAACTTCAATCGACACTCTTCCGTCGACGCCGTCGGATGCCTCCCACTGCGGGTGAAGCACATCGCAGGCCGCCCGTACGTCGTCGCTGATGGCCGTACGAACTGCGGTGGCAAAGTCGCTGCCGCGGGCCGTCAACTCGGCAATCTGGCCATCGTAGGCGCGGCCATTTGTTAGCGCGCGCTCAAATGTGGACGGATTGGTCGTCACGCCGACAACGCTTCTGGTGTCGATGAGCGTCTGCAGCTTCCCCGAGTGCAGCAGGTCCCGGGATAAGTCATCCAGCCACACCGACACTCCCGCGGCTGACAACGCAGCCAGGCTCGCGTTCTGAGTCATCCCGTCACCGCCGCCCCCCGAGTTGCAACCCGAGGCACAACCCGTCCCACCACACATAACGCGGCATAAAGCGCCAGCGGGGCGTACCCGCTCAACAACACCTGCCAATCAGCCGGAGTTGGAGGGTCGCTGTCTCCTGACCTGAGCTGCAGCCCCTTCTCCACCTCTTCGACGTTCATTGCATGCCCAACGATCGAGAGGACGCATGCAACGGTCATGATGCCCACCTTTCTTCTGCCACAGTGGAAAAGATGCCGACCACCGGTTGAACGCCGGTACCGGTTCGGACCGGTAGCCCGGCGACGGCCGAGCCGCCGCGTCTATGGCGCGCTGCACCACCGCGTTCGCACACTGGGCGTCGCATGGCTGTTCGGCGGCGGCGCCGCACAGTTCGCACGGAACCGCGCTCATAAACGCAGGCTTTTCCACCTGCCCACCCGGCAGGAACAGTCGTGCGGATGTCGCACCGACGAAGTTTCGACGAGTCTGCCTTCCGGCGCCGCCTGGGGTTCCGACGTCACCGGCGCAACACAGCTCTCGTGGTCGTCGGATCGTGCACCACAGTTGCCCTCGCCTGGCCGGCGCGATCACCGTGGGTTTGATGGCTGCCGGTGAAAACAGCAATGTTGTTGCGGTCACTCATGATCGCTGCTCGTCGACGCTTTGGTGTTGCTCACGGACGTCTTCGGTGAATAGGCGAAGATACTGCCCATAACCCTGAGCCTCCAGGTCATCACGGTGAATGAACCGCAGCGACGCCGAGTTAATGCAGTACCGCAACCCGCCGGCTTGGTTGGGACCATCGGGGAATACGTGCCCCAGATGACTATCGGCGTGGGCTGATCGCACCTCGACCCGATCCATGAAGTGGCTGCGATCGCGCCTTTCAACCAGGCTGTCTGCGTTGATGGGCCGGGTGAAGCTGGGCCACCCAGTTCCGCTGTCGAATTTGTTGATCGAAGCGAAAAGCGGTTCGCCAGAAACGATGTCGACGTAAATGCCGGGTTCATGGTTGTCGCAGTGCTCGCCGGTGAACGGGGGCTCCGTGCCGTTTTCCTGAGTCACGTGGTATTGCTGGGGGCTCAGCGCCTCGACCCCGGCGTCCTTGCTGTATTGGTGTGACACATGGTCTCCTTGCCGTTGTCGGGTTAATTTCGCCCGGCCATGATGCCGCCGTCGACGTTGAGAATCGCGCCGGTGATCCAACTGGCTTCATCGGACAGCAGATATGTCACGGCGTTGGCCACGTCGGCGGGGGTGCCGACTCGGCCCAGCGGATGAAGCGGTGCGAATGTCTCTAAGGTGGCGTCGATTTCGTCTTTTGATATGAAGCCCTCGTAGAGCGGGGTCTTGACGACGGCCGGTGCCACCGCGTTGACTCGAATCTGATGTTCGGCGAGCTCGATGGCGAGATTATGGGTTAGAGCATGCAGGCCAGCCTTCTGCATCGAGTATCCCGACGATGGGGTCAGACCGATGGCCTGATGCGCCCACATGCTGCCGATGTTGACGATTGCCCCGCCGTCACCGTTGGCAATCATGCCCTCGACCACGGTTTGCGTGAGGAAGAACAATGCGTAATTCAGGTCCAAATAGGAGTCATAAAACGCCGCGTCGTATTCCAGAAACGGCTTGGGAACAAAGAATCCGGCTGCGTTGACCAACAATGTCGCATCGCCGTGATGCTCGGAAAGCGCGCGCTGAACATCCGCGACCGCATTGCGGTCGGTCAGTTCGGCCGTGATCCCCCAGGCTTGGCCACCGCTGCCGGCCAGTTCGGTCACGGTGTCATCGACACGATCTTTCGACCGGCCGACGATCACCGCACTGCCGCCGTGGCGCACGACATCAACGGCGACCTGCCGGCCCATACCGGCGCTACCTCCGACGACGATGACCTTTTGGGAATCGAAGTGCATGGTAGAGCCCCTTCTGCTGAGGATCGCGGCGACTGCTTATGGGCCATTTCGCGTTGGCCCGGCGACAACGGTTCGCCTCGGCGGCAGCACCGCGCGCCGAGTACGTCGTTGAACTGGCTTCAGTCTGCTTCCCAGCGGGGTGAGCCGTCATCACCCAGCGTGGTGTCACCCGGGGTGATTTCCGCCGGGGCGAGTGGGCCACTGAAAGCAGAACGGGCCAGGAATTCATTCC
>NZ_LZLE01000208.1 GCF_001673155.1 Mycobacterium sp. 1423905.2
GGCCGGGCCCGTGGTCGCTGGCGTGGTGGGTTCGCGCCGCTTCTTCTACGACGTCTGGGGTGACGCGGTCAACGTCGCATCGCGGATGGAATCCACCGACTCGGTCGGCCAGATCCAAGTTCCCGACGACGTCTATCAGCGGCTCAAGGACGACTTCGAGTTCGAAGAACGCGGCCGGATCAACGTCAAAGGCAAAGGCATCATGCGCACCTGGTATTTGACCTGCCGCAAGAAGGCCGAGCGGCCGACGGAAGCACTCGTCGAAGAACCGCACACCGCCGCCCGCGTCTGACCTCGGTAGGCCCCTGTACCAAGCCCGCCACATGCGTCACACTGTTGGCCATGGAACCAAGCCACGTGTCCAGTCCCGCTCCCAACCCCGTCCCGAATCTGCTGCCACACCTGTGGAAGTCAACGCTGGTATCCGGACTTCTGTCGGTGGTCCTCGGCATCTTCGTGCTGGCCTGGCCGCAGATAACCCTCCTCGTAGCGGCCATTGCTTTCGGCGTTTATCTGCTTGTTGCGGGTGCTGCCCAAGTCGCATTCGCCTTCGCGCTGCACGCATCCGCGAGCAGTCGCATCTTGCTGTTCGTCAGCGGTGCAGCATCGTTGGTTCTAGCGCTGCTGGCGTTGCGGCATTTTGGGAACGCCTGGCTGCTACTCGCCATATGGATCGGTGTCGGATTTGTCTTTCGCGGCGTCGCCACAACGGTCTCCGCAATTAACGACCCCCACTTACCGGGCCGAGGATGGAACATCTTCATCGGCGCCATCAGCGTTTTGGCGGGCGTTGTTGTATTGGCTTCGCCCATCAACTCACTGATCACTCTCGCCCTAGTGATCGGCATCTGGCTGGTGGTCATCGGCGTCTTCGAGATGGTGTCGGCGTTCGGCATTCGTAAGGCATCGCAAGAGCTGCCATTCCAACAACGCCGGACCCCGATCGACGGTGGTGTCGGCCCGCAGAGCTCGGACCTGCCTAGGTCATAGGTGTCGCCGGCGCGGCAGGAATTCCAACGACAGCAGCACTATCAGCAACGAAACCACTTGAGTCATGGAGACCAGCGCGTAACGACGCTCGTTCATGGCGTGGAACTTGCCGAGGTACCGGTACAGCGACTCGAGTGCGATCAGCGGGTCAAGGACATGAATCAGCTGATAGAACAAGCGCTGCAGGCGCGTTCGGTGCGGCGCGTCGAAGATGTCCGGGAATGCGGCGAACGCCAGTGAAACCCGTTGTCCGCCTGACTCTTTGGCAGCGGTGATCATGTCGACGATAAGCCGTTCGTCTACCCCGTTGGGCGCGCCGCGGCGCCGTCGCGGCACGTCGAGGGAATAGTCGCTGCCGCCGCCGGCCGTGGTGAATCGATCGAAAGCCTGCACCTGGCCGCACGCGTCTCGAGCAACGACCAACTGCACGCCCGGGTATCGGCCCTCGAGTACGCCGTCGAGGTTCATGACGAACCCGCGATCGCTGCGCGCTCCCTTGGTCGAGGCCAGCAGCATTTCGGTCAACTCCGCGCGCTGGCCGTCGTTCAGTGCCTGTTCGGCCACGATCTCGGTGGTGATACCGGCGTTGTGGGTGCGGTTGACCGCTTGACGCAAGTTACGGAATTTGCGTCCGACCATTTCAAAGTTCGCCACGTCAACGACGACGTCGCGCCCGATCGGGATCGGCCGTAGCCTTCGACCGAGTTCGGCGCACTGGCCCCACAGCGGCAGTCGCCGCTGACTGCAGCCCACCACCACGATCCGCCAGCCCCGAGTACGGCACATGGTGACGAAACCGGACACCAACTCACCGAACCGGCCCTCCTCACCGATCGGGTCGCCGGCGACCACCGCGAACCCCATCCGCGTCCGATACGCCAGCGCCGCCGCGCCGTCCGGAGTGAAGTAGTGACACTTACCGGCCTGCATCGCGAAGGGCGCCAAGGCGTCAGCGCGGGTGGCGTTGACCAAGGCCCACACTCTGGGCAGGTCCTGTGGTCGTGGGTGCGACGACGTGGGCCACATCAGCGCCAGGCCGGATCCGGCAATCAGGACTTCGCCGATGATGTTGAACAGCAACACGTGCGCGCCGAGGCCCGCGATCAGAAACAGGGCGGCCGCCGTGGCGTGCTTCGCTGTCACCGGACGGCCGAGGAAGATGCCGCGGGCGATGAATGCCACCGCCGCGAGGATGGTCAGTGACCAGCTCAAGCGGCCGGCGGCGTGCCAATCCTCGTGCCGGTAGTTGCGAGCTAATATCGCGATCAACCAGCATGCCGCGCACAGCAGGGCCAGCGATCCCAGGCAGCGGGCGATCAGCGAATCTACTTGGACGACAACATGTTCGCGCGCGCGGAACCTCGCCAGGACGTCGGCCGAGGGCTCTTTCACACTCACCTCCCCGATGAGCTGCCGCCTAGACGCGAGGTTACGCCTGGTCAAAGCTGCGACGGAGGTACTCGAGTACCCGAGATGACTATCGGCGCGCGGCGGGAAAGTATTTCAAGACGCCTTCTTGAACCACGGTCGCGAGCAGTTGACCATCGCTGTCGAAGATGTGTCCGCTGCCCAGGCCACGGGAATCGGCGGCGACCGGTGACGAGGTCGAATACAGCAGCCAGTCGTTGAAGTTGACCGGCCGGTGAAACCAGACGGAATGGTTGGCGGACGCCGCGAAGATGCGGTCGAATCCCCATGACAACCCATGCCTGGTGATCACGGAGTCCAGCACGGTGGTGTCCGAGGAGTACAACATGGTCGCCGTGTGCAGCATCGGGTCATCGGGTAGCACGCCCAAGGCCTTCACCCAGACCCGGTTGTAGGACAGGCGCTCACCCTTGTCCCGCATCACCCAGGCGGGGTCGTTGGTGTAGCGCCACTCGATCGGCTGCAACGCGTTGACGAAGTGCGGGACGGTCTTTTCGTAGCCGCGTAGCAGGTCACCGATTTTCGGCAGGTCATGCGGCGGCGGGACGGGCGGCGGTTCGACGGCGTGCTCGAGTCCGGCGCCGCCGGACATGTAGGAGATCATCGCCGACGACAGCAGGGTTCCGTCTTGCACCGCGTCGACGCGGCGGTTGGCGAACCGGCGTTCGTCGCGCAGGCGCGTCACGTGGAATTCGATGTCCTTGGACGTATCGCCACCGTTGACGAAGTGCACCGAAACCGCGCTGGGCGGCAGGTCGTCGCGGGTCAGCGTGCGGGTGGCGGCGACGAACGACTGAGCCATCAATTGACCGCCGAACGTGCGCATCGGGTTCTTACTGGGGTGGCACCCGATGAACCGGTCGTCGGTGACTCGATTGAGATCCAGTACCGCCAGCAACTCGTCGAAGTCGGACAACTAGACGTCGTCCTCGCCGATCCGGTGCACGTGGATCAGGTTGGTCGAGCCGACTGTCCCGGGCGGCGCGCCCGCGACGATCACCACCAGGTCGCCGCGCTTGTAGCGGCCCAACTCGAGCAGGGATTTGTCGACCTGGCGGATCATGCCGTCGGTGGACTTCATGTGCGGCACGATGAACGTCTCGGTGCCCCAGGTCATGGCGAGTTGGCTGCGCACTTCGGGCAGATCGGTGAAGGCCAGCAGCGGCAGCGGGGTGTGCAGCCGGGCCAGCCGCCGCACGGTGTCCCCGGACTGGGTGAACGCGACCAGCGCCTTGGCGTCGAGTCGTTCGCCGATGTCACGGGCGGCGTAGGAGATCACGCCGCGCTTGGTGCGCGGCACGTGGGTCAACGGTGGCGCCGCCGTGGAATTCTGCTCGACGGCGCACACGATCCGGGACATCGTCTTGACCGCCTGTAAGGGGTACTTCCCTACCGACGTCTCCCCGGAGAGCATCAACGCGTCGGCGCCGTCGAGGACGGCGTTGGCGACGTCGGAAGCCTCGGCGCGGGTGGGGCGGGAGTTCTCGATCATCGAGTCGAGCATTTGGGTCGCCACAATCACCGGCTTGGCGTTTTCCCGGGCGATCTGGATGGCCCGCTTCTGTACCAGCGGCACCTCTTCCAAGGGCAGCTCGACGCCTAGGTCGCCGCGGGCCACCATGACTGCGTCGAAGGCCAGCACGATCGCTTCCAGGTTGTCGACCGCTTCGGGTTTCTCCAACTTCGCGATGACCGGCACCCGCCGCCCGATGCGATCCATCACCTCATGGACCAGTTCGACGTCCGAGGGCGAGCGCACGAACGACAGTGCCACCATGTCGACGCCCAGCTTCATGGCAAAGGTCAGATCCTCGACGTCTTTGTCCGAGAGCGCCGGGGCGGACACGTTCATCCCCGGCAACGAGATGCCCTTGTTGTTGCTGACCGGGCCGCCCTCAATGACGGTGCAGACGACGTCGTCGCCGTCGACCTCCTCGACCACCAACCCGACCTTGCCGTCGTCGACCAGTACCCGGTCGCCCGATACGGCGTCCTCAGCCAACCTCTTATAGGTAGTGGAGACGCGGTCGTGACTGCCTTCGCACTCGGCGACGGTGATGCGAATGGTTTCGCCGTCGGCCCAATAGGTGGGCCCGCTGGCGAAACGGCCCAGCCTGATTTTCGGGCCCTGCAGGTCGGCCAGCACCCCGACCGCGCGGCCGGTCGCGTCCGAGGCGGCCCGCACCCGCTTGTAGGCGGCCTCATGATCGCTGTAGTCGCCGTGGCTGAAGTTCAAGCGGGCGACGTCCATTCCGGCTTCGACCAGCGCTCTGACCAAGTCGTCCTTTGCGGTGGCCGGCCCCAGAGTGCAGACGATCTTCCCGCGTCTAGTCACGACGACAAAGCATAGTCCCGCTAACCGGCCTCAGGGTGTCATGACGGCGTCTACCTCGGCTTCTTGTCGATGCGGATGTGACGCTGGCCACCATGGCCGCTATCAATGCAGGTAGAACCCGCGGAATGGGTCGCGTCACATTATTGACCCATGCAACAATGGTCCGGCGACATGCACTGACCTCGGAAAAATATCCCGGTTTGACGGAGGGCTGGTATGGGCACTTCCTGCGACATGATTTCACGCCACGTTGTTCGTTTCGTCGGTCCGGCGGTGATCACCGCCTGGGGTTTGAGCGCTTCGATCGTCTCTGGCTCCGGCATTCCCGCGGCGTCCGCCGATTGTCCCGATGCCGAGGTGGTTTTCGCGCGCGGCACGGGTGAGGCTCCGGGTGTCGGCCCGACGGGTGAGGCGTTCATCAACAACTTGCGCCCGCGCATCGGCGGCAAGTCATTGGGTGTGTACGCGGTCAACTACCCCGCCAGCGACCAGTGGGCGACGGGCGTCGACGGCGTTCGGGACGCGGGCGCTCACGTGAACAACATGGCGCACACGTGCCCCAAGACCCAAATGGTGCTCAGCGGCTTTTCCCAAGGGGCGGCCGTGATGGGCTTCGTCACGTCGGCGACAGTTCCCGATGGAGTGGATCCCAACACCGTGCCGCGGCCACTGGACCCGGAAGTGGCCAACCACGTCAGCTCGGTGGTGCTATTCGGCTTGCCGAATACGCGGGCCATGGAATTTTTGGGCCAGCCGATGGTCGCTATCGGTCCGCTGTATCAGGCCAAGACCCTAAAGGTGTGCGCGACCGATGACCCGGTGTGCTCGGAAGGGTTGAATTTCGCCGCGCACAATAGCTACGCCGACGGAGGCGCCATGATCGACCAAGGCGCGGCCTTCGCGGCCGCCAGGATTGGCGCGAGCCCGGGCGGTCCGCCTCCGCCGCCGCCTCCTGCTGAGCCGGGCGGCTTCGGCGAGTGAGCTTCTGACTGGCCTCTCGGTCCGTCACACCTATCCGGCGGATAGCGTCGGCACCAGTGGGAAGCCCGGAAGATTACGGATCACGGTCCAGCCGACCATCGCGACCACAATCGCGACCATGAGCGGGATGGACAACGCTGCGCGGCCACGGTAGCGGCGCGTGACCACCCAGGCCGCCAGCAGCGGTATGCCGACCAGCAGGAAAACGTTGTCGTTGATGCTGGCAGCCAGATCGCCGTGCAGTAGGTCGTGCATCATGCGTAGGCCGCCGCACGCGGGGCAGTTCCAGCCGGTGAACAGTTTGAACGGGCACTGCGGGTAGACCGAGTTCGTGTTGTGCGGGTCGACGAGGGCAATGTAGCCAAGCGCCCCGGCCAGCACGACGGCCGAACCGGCGGCGTACATACCGCCGCGATGTCCCCGTGTGCGGGCGATTCGGTCAGGTTCCATCGCGCAACGGCCGACCGGACGGGTCGCAGACGCGGTCGGTGAGGATCAGCAAAGCGTCGATGGTGCCCCAGACGATGGCGCCGACGCCGCAGGTGAACCAGCCGACCAGCAGCTGCGCGACGCCCAAGCCGGTCTGACCGATGTAGATGCGACCCAGTCCGGCGATTCCGAAGAGTCCCAGCAGCTGCAGCAGACCGGCCACTGTCTTCGACTTGTCCGAAAACGGTCGGCCGGTGACGGGATGGCGACCAAATGGGGCGGATGCGTCGTGGTAACCGCTGGGTTGGGCATACTCGGGCTGATACGGCGGCGGGTAGCCCGGGTGCTGGTTCGCCTGTCCGGCTTCCCAGGCCGATGACTGGTCGGTCACGGAAACCAGCATGCCAGACCAGGCAGTTACCGGCCCGAGCGCCGCCGTATGCCGCGCAGTCGGGTTCGCCAGTTCCCACGTGTCGAGTCGGCGGCATCCACGGTGGCCGCCGAGGCGGGGTCGGGCTGGACCGCTGGCTTCTCGGCTTCGGCCGCGGGTTCGTCTTCCGATGTCTCGATGGCCTCTGCCTTCGTGTCCGCGCTCTCCGCGTCCGGCTCGGCCGCCGCCGCCGCGGGTTCCTCGGATTCGTCGGCTTCGGCCGCGGGCGCGGCGACTTCCGGCGCTTCGCGCTCCGGCGCCTCTGTTTCGGCGATCTCCGGCTCCGACACGTCTCCGTCACTGGGCGCCGCCTCGACCGCTTCGGCCGCTGTGGCCTCTGTGACCGCCCCCTCAACGTCCGGCTCGGCCGGCTCAGCGTCGGCCTCAGGCGCCTCGGTCGTGGGCTGTTCGGACTCGTCGGCCTCGGCCGCGGGCGCGGCCACTTCCGGCGCCTCCGGCTCCGGCGCCTCAGCCTCAGCGACCTCCGGCTCCGACACGTCCCCTGCACTGGGCGCGACCTCAACCGCTTCGACCGCTTCGGCCTGCGCGGCCGCCCCCTCAACGTCCGGCTCGGCTTCGGCGTCAGCCTCAGGCGCCGCGGTCGTGGGCTGTTCGGATTCGTCGGCCTCGGCCGCGGGCGCGGCCACTTCCGGCGCCTCCGGCTCCGGCGCCTCAGCCTCAGCGACCTCCGGCTCCGACACGTCCCCGTCACTAGGCGCGGCCTCGACTGCTTCGGCCGCTTCAGCCTGCGCGGCCGCCCCCTCAACGTCCGGCTCGGCCTCGGCATCAGCCTCAGGCGCCTCGGTCGCAGGCTCCTCGGGCGCGGCCACTTCCGGCGCCTCGGGCTCCGGCGCTGCCGCCTCGGCGGCCTCCGGCTCCGACACGTCCCCGTCACCAGGCGCGACCTCGACCGCTTCGGCCGCTTCGGCCTCTGTGGCCGCCGCATCAACGTCTGGCTCGGCGCCCTCAGCCGCTGGCTCTTCGGTCGGCGCGGGCTCCGACGCGCCTTCGGCAACCGCCTCGGTCTCCGGCTCGAGAGCCGCCACCATCTCGGGCGTGTCCGAAGACCCACCCGGTGCGTCGGTCGCTGCTGCGCCGGCAGATGAGGACCCGACGGTGACGAGCTCCGCGGGCTGCGGTTCGATCTCGTCGTCGGCGGCATCGACGTGGCCACGCGCGGTCGCCGGGTCCTCTTGACCCTTCGGCGCCACCATCACATAAACGACCGCCCCGATGAACACGAAAGTGGAGGTGAACGAATTGATCCGGATGCCGGCAATGTGTGTGGCCGTGTCATCGCGCAGCAATTCGACGCAGAAACGTCCGACGCAGTAGCCCGCGACATACAGCGCGAACAAGCGCCCATGGCCCAGGGAGTACCGGCGATCCAAATAGATCAGGACCACGAAAACCAGTACATTCCAGAGCAATTCGTACAGGAACGTCGGTTGCACCACCATCGCCAGCTGCCCGGTGGAGACACCGTCGAGCGAATGCACGTCGACGAAGCCCGAGGGGTCGCGACGGTAGAAGATTTCCAGGCCCCACGGCAGCGTGGTTTCTCGGCCGTAAAGCTCCTGGTTGAAGTAGTTCCCGAGCCGGCCGATCGCCTGCGCCAGCACGATTCCGGGCGCTATCGCATCGGCGAAGACCGGCAGTGGGATCCCACGGCGTCGACAGCCCAACCACGCTCCCACGCCGCCGAGGGCGACCGCACCCCAGATGCCCAGCCCGCCGTCCCAGATTCGCAGGGCCGCACCCAACCCGGCTCCACCCGGACCGAAGTAGGTGGGCCAGTCGGTGGCCAGGTGGTAAAGCCGGCCGCCGATCAGGCCGAAAGGCACGGCCCACAGCGCGATGTCGTAGGTCACGCCACGCTCACCACCACGTGCGGCGAAACGTCGGTCCCCGATCACCAAGGCGACCAGGATGCCGATGATGATGAATAAGGCGTAGGCGCGGAGGGGTAGAGGCCCAAGATGCCAGACACCTCGGGGCGGACTCGGGAAATAGGCGAGCCAAGTCGTGGTCATGCGGAGATCCTTTGCCGCACACCTGCAGCGAGCTCTTCGGTCAGTGCCCGCAATTTCGGCAAGCCTTCGCCCAACGCGGAGACCAAGGCCGAACCGACGATGACACCGTCGGCGTAGCTGCCAATCTGCGCGGCCTGCTCCCCGGACCGCACGCCCAGCCCGACTCCGACGGGTATGTCGGAAACCTCCTTGACCCTGGCGACCAGCTCAGGGGCGGCATTCGAAACCGCATCGCGCGCCCCCGTGACGCCCATCGTGGACGCCGCATAGACGAATCCGCGGGTGGCGTGGACGGTGTTCACCAGGCGCTCGGGTGTCGAGGCGGGCGCGACCAGAAAGATTCTGTCCAGCCCATGCTGTTCCGACGCGGCCATCCACTGCTGGGCCTCGTCGGGAATGAGGTCAGGAGTGATCAACCCCTGACCGCCGGCGGCGGCCAGATCCCGAGCAAACGCGTCGACTCCGTAGCGCAAGACCGGATTCCAATAGGTCATCACCACGGCACTGCCACCGGCTCGACTGATCGCCTCGACGGCGGCCAGGGTGTCGCGCACCCGCACTCCCCCACTAAGGGCCGCCTCGGTGGCACGTTGAATGGTCGGCCCGTCCATGCCGGGGTCCGAATACGGCACCCCCACTTCGACGATGTCGCAACCGGCTTCGACCAGCGCCGTCATCGCCGTAACCGAAGTCGTCACGTCGGGATAACCGGTCGGCAGATAACCGATCAGGGCCGCGCGATCATTCGCCTGACAGGATGCGAAGAGCGGTCCTAGCCGGCTTGCCTCGCTTTGCTCCACCGTCATCATCTGCTCAAGCCTGGGTGCCCGACGGGCCCATCAGGCCGAACCACTTCGCGGCTGTCTCGACGTCCTTGTCCCCTCGGCCGGACAGGTTCACCACAATGACCGCCCCCCTTCCCATCTCCTTGCCCAACTTGAGGGCACCGGCCACCGCATGCGCGGATTCGATGGCCGGAATGATGCCTTCCATTCGACTGAGCAGCCCGAACGCGTCCATCGCCTCTGAATCGGTGATGGGCTCGTACTGGACCCGTCCGGTGTCTTTCAGCCACGCATGTTCGGGCCCGACCCCGGGGTAGTCCAGACCTGCTGAGATGGAATGGGATTCGATGGTCTGCCCGTCCTCGTCCTGCAGTAGGTAGGAGAACGATCCCTGAAATGCTCCGGGTGAACCGCCGGTGAATGTCGCTGCGTGACGGCCGGTCTCGACCCCATCACCGGCCGCCTCGTACCCGACCAGGCGAACCCCGGGGTCGTCGATGAACGGGTGAAAGATGCCGATCGCGTTGGACCCTCCCCCGACGCACGCCACCACCGCGTCGGGCAATCTGCCCGCCTGCTGCTGAATTTGAAACCGCGTCTCCAAACCGATGATCCGCTGAAAGTCACGCACCATGGTGGGAAAGGGATGCGGTCCGGCAGCGGTCCCGAAACAGTAATACGTGTTGTCGGCGTTGGTAACCCAATCCCGGAATGCCTCGTTGATCGCGTCTTTGAGTGTCCGGGAACCGGTTTCAACCGAAACGACGTGCGCGCCCAGAAGGCGCATGCGGGCCACGTTGAGCGCCTGACGGGCAGTGTCGACCGCTCCCATGTAGATGACACAGTCCAAGCCGAGCAGTGCACACGCGGTTGCGGTGGCCACCCCGTGCTGGCCTGCACCGGTCTCGGCGATCACTCGGGTCTTGCCCATCCTGCGCGCCAGCAGTGCCTGGCCGAGCACATTGTTGATCTTGTGAGAACCAGTGTGGTTCAGGTCTTCTCGCTTGAGGAAGATGCGCGCGGACCCGGCGTGCTCGCCCAGCCGGGTGGTCTCGTAGAGCGGTGAGGGGCGACCGGCGTAGTGCGTCTGCAAGTCGTCGAGCGTATCCAGGAAATCCTGATTGACACGTTCCTTCTCGTAGGCGGCGGTGACTTCTTCGATCACCGCCATCAGCGCCTCGGGAACGTAACGGCCACCGTAGACACCGAAGTGTCCTCCCGAATCAGGCTCGTGCCGAGTGGGTTCGGCAATGGCGGCACTGGTGCGCGGGAGTCCCGGGCGAGATAGATCTGCCATGACTACGGCTCGATGTGGACGCGGCTCAGCAACGGTTAGCGAACCGGTTTGGGACAGGACGGATGGGTGCCCGCGGTAACCAGGTCGGCAACCGCGGCGCGCGGATCACCGCTTTTGACCAGACCTTCACCGACCAGCACAGCATCCGCACCCGCACCCGCATACGCCAGCAGATCACCGGTGCCCCGCACACCGGATTCGGCGATCCTGATCACCTTGCTGGGTAGCCCAGGGGCGATTCTTGCAAAGCAGTCCCGGTCGACTTTGAGCGTCATCAAATCGCGTGCATTGACGCCGATCACACTGGCCCCGGCCTTCAACGCCCGGTCGGCTTCTTCTTCGGTGTGGACCTCGACCAACGCGGTCATACCGAGCGATTCGGTGCGGTCCAGCATCGACACCAACGCCGACTGGTCCAGCGCGGCGACGATGAGCAGCAGCATGTCGGCACCGTGCGCACGCGCCTCGTGGATCTGGTACGGCTGAATCACGAAATCCTTGCGCAGCACGGGGATTGAGACCGCGGCACGCACCGCGTCGAGGTCCTCCAAAGAGCCGTGGAAACGGCGCTCCTCGGTGAGAACGCTGATGATTCGCGCGCCGCCGTCCTCGTAGGCCCGGGCTAGCTTGGCCGGGTCGGCGATGGTCGCCAGGGATCCGGCCGACGGGCTGGCGCGCTTGACTTCGGCGATGACGCCGATGCCGGGCTGGCGCAGTGCGGCCATCACGTCCAGAGGTGGCGGCGCTGCTGCTGCGGCTGCCTTGATTTCCGCGAGACTTATGCGGGCTTCGCGCGCGGCAACGTCGG
>NZ_LZLE01000209.1 GCF_001673155.1 Mycobacterium sp. 1423905.2
CACAGCAGAATCAGCGCTACCCATCGCACCCGATCAGCCCAGCCGCACGTCGACGCCGCGACCAGTCACCCCCGCCGGTTCTGTGTACCGGGGCGCCGCTGGGGAAAACCATCAGCTGCCTCGGTGTAAACTTCCTAGCGCAGCTCGTTTCGGCGGGCTGACTTCGCGCGCCTGCACGCGGCTCCCAGAGTTCGCACCAGCGTGCCGAGCGGTCCCTGACGGAGTCACTCCCGACGGGTTCGGCAGCGCAGCAGACGCCAGGGCCCGGCCTCACCCGATGCCGGGCAGAAACCGACACAAGTAAGGCACAAGCATGGCCGTAGTCACCATGAAGCAGCTGCTCGACAGCGGCACCCACTTCGGGCATCAGACCCGTCGCTGGAACCCCAAGATGAAGCGGTTCATCTTCACCGACCGCAACGGCATCTACATCATCGACCTGCAGCAGACGCTGACCTACATCGACAAGGCGTACGAGTTCGTCAAAGAGACGGTCGCCCACGGTGGCAGCGTCATGTTCGTGGGCACCAAGAAGCAGGCGCAGGAATCCGTCGCGGCCGAAGCGACCCGCGTCGGCATGCCCTATGTCAACCAGCGGTGGCTGGGCGGCATGCTCACCAACTTCTCCACCGTGCACAAGCGCCTGCAGCGCCTCAAGGAGCTCGAGGCGATGGAGCAGACCGGTGGCTTCGAGGGCCGCACCAAGAAGGAAATCTTGATGCTGACCCGCGAGAAGAACAAGCTCGAGCGCAGCCTCGGCGGTATCCGCGACATGGCCAAGGTGCCGTCGGCCATCTGGGTGGTCGACACCAACAAGGAGCACATCGCCGTCGGTGAGGCCCGCAAGCTGGGCATTCCGGTCATCGCGATCCTGGACACCAACTGTGACCCCGACGAGGTCGACTACCCGATTCCGGGCAACGACGACGCGATCCGGTCGGCCGCGCTGCTCACCAAGGTGATCGCCTCCGCTGTCGCCGAGGGGCTGCAGGCTCGCGCCGGAGTGGGCCGTGGCGACGGCAAGCCCGAGGCGGACGCCGCCGAACCGCTGCCCGAATGGGAGCAGGAACTGCTGGCCTCGGCCGCCGCGACCGCCACTCCCGCGGGTGATGCCGGCGCCGGCGCCGGCGAATCAACCACAGACGCAACCTAAGAAAGGCTGAGCATTGGCAAACTTCACCGCTGCCGACGTCAAGCGGCTTCGGGAACTGACCGGCGCAGGCATGCTCGACTGTAAGAACGCCCTCGCCGAAAGCGACGGTGACTTCGACAAGGCCGTCGAGGCGCTGCGCATCAAGGGCGCCAAGGACGTCGGCAAGCGCGCCGAGCGCGCGACGGCCGAGGGTCTGGTCGCCGCCAAGGACGGCGCGTTGATCGAGCTGAACTGCGAGACCGACTTCGTCGCCAAGAACGCCGAGTTCCAGGCGTTGGCCAACCAGGTGGTCGAAGCCGCGGTTTCGGCCAAGGCCACCGATGTCGACGCTGTCAAGGGCGCCAATGTCGGCGACAAGACCGTCGAACAGGCCATCGCCGAACTGTCGGCCAAGATCGGCGAGAAGCTCGAACTGCGCCGCGTCGCCTTCTTCGACGGGACCGTCGAGACCTACCTGCACAAGCGCGCGGCGGACCTGCCGCCCGCGGTCGGGGTGTTGGTGGAGTACACCGGTGACGGGGGCGCCGAGGCCGCGCACGCGGTGGCGCTGCAGATCGCCGCGCTCAAGGCGCGCTACCTTTCCCGCGAGGACGTGCCCGAGGACGTCGTCGCCAGCGAGCGCCGCATCGCCGAGGAAACCGCCAAGGCCGAAGGCAAGCCCGAACAGGCGCTGCCCAAGATCGTCGAGGGCCGGCTCAACGGCTTCTTCAAGGACGCCGTGCTGCTCGAACAGCCGTCGGTCTCCGACAACAAGAAGACCGTCAAGGCCCTACTCGACGACGCCGGTGTGACCGTGACCCGGTTCGTGCGTTTCGAGGTCGGCCAGGCCTAGGCGCTGCGGTATGCCCCGCATACATGCCTTCGCCGACGATGCCCTGGGCGAACTGGACGCGGTAGGACTGGCCGAGGCCATCCGGTCTGGGCACGTGTCGCGCGCCGAGGCCGTCGAGGCGGCCATCGCCCGCACCGAAGCGGTCGATTCCGCGCTCAACGGCGTCGCGCATGCGGCCTTCGACCGGGCGCGCGCGCAAGCGCAGGGCCAGTCCTTCGGCTTCTTCAGCGGCGTCCCGAGCTTCATTAAGGACAACGTCGACGTCGAGGGTCAGCCCACGATGCTGGGCACCGACGCCTGGACACCCCGCAACGCCGCGGCGCACAGCGAGTTCACCCGGTTGTTCTTGTCGACCGGGCTGATATCGCTGGGCAAGTCGCAGATGTCGGAGTTCGGGTTCAGTGCGGCCGCCGAACATCCGCGGATCGGTCCGGTGCGTAATCCGTGGAACACCGACTACACCGCCGGGGCCTCGTCGTCGGGATCCGGGGCATTCGTCGCCGCCGGCGTCGTGCCGATCGCGCACGCCAACGACGGCGGCGGGTCCATCCGGATCCCGGCCGCCTGCAATGGGTTGGTCGGGCTGAAACCCTCCCGGGGACGGCTGCCACTGAACCCGGAGCTGCGGCACATGCCGGTCGTGGTCGTCGCCAACGGCGTGGTGAGTCGCTCGGTTCGGGACACCGCCGCCTTCTACCGCGAGGCCGAACGTGTCTTCTCGGCCCCCAAGCTGCCCCCGATCGGCGACATCACCCGGCCGGGCACGCAGCGGCTGAAAATCGCGGTGGTGACCCGCTCGGTCAACCGGGAGGCCAGTGCCGAGGTGCGCCAGCTGACGCTCAAGGCCGCCGGGCTGCTCGAAGAACTTGGCCACCGCATCGAGCACGTCGAAAAGCCGCCCGCGGCTAGCAGTTTCGAGGACGACTTCATCCTGTATTGGGGCTTGTTGTCGTTGGCACAGGTCGGTACCGGCCGCTACACGCTGAGCAAGACCTTCGACCGTACCCGGCTGGACAACCTGACATTGGGTCTCTACCGCCACGCCAACCGCAACCTGCACCGCATCCCGCTGGCGATCATGCGGCTGCGCGCGGCGCGTCGGCGTACCGCGCAATTCTTCGCCACCTATGACGCGGTGCTGACGCCCACGCTGGCTGACCGGACGCCGCAAATTGGCTACCTGGCACCCACTGACTATCAGCAGACCATCGACCGACTCTCCGACTGGGTGGCCTTCACGCCGCTGCAAAACGTCACCGGGGAACCGGCAATCTCCTTGCCGCTGGCGCGGTCCGCCGACGGCATGCCGGTAGGACTGATGATCTCCGCCGACATCGGGCGTGAGGACCGACTGTTGGAACTGGCGTACGAGTTGGAGGAAGCGCAGCCGTGGCCGCGGATCCAGGACGCTGCGTCGGCCTAGTCCGAGCCGAGTCGCTCGAGCATTCGCTTGAATTCCCGCTGTTGCGGCGCAGTCAATTTGGCGAGTATGCGCGCGTCCGCACCACGCACAACGGTCTCGGCGCGCTTGAGCAGGGCGCGGCCCTGGCTGGTCAATGTGGCCGGCAGGGCACGTCCGGAGGACACTGACGCCGGGCGGGCCACCACACCCGAGTCCTCCAATCTGCGCAACACCGTGTTCATCGCCTGCGGGGTGACGCCCGCGTGCCGCGCCAGTTCGGCACTGGACGATCCCGGCGATTGGGCCAGCATTCGCAGACAGACGAATTCGGGCAGGGTGAGGCCCAGTGGACTCAGCGCGGCGCCGACCTCGGGCCGCAGCACGGCCCCCACCCGGTAGAGCAGGTAACCCAACGGGGCGTCGTCGACTTGACCCATGTCAAGGATATTGACATAGATCGGCGGTGAAATCGGGCAGAAACACCCACTTCGCCGCCTGGTTGCCGATGCGGCGGTCAGGGTATGTAGGCGTCATGGCAGAAGGGCAAGAGTACGGCGAGGAAGACCCACGGCACCATACGGTCAAGTTGAAAGAGATGCTCAACGACACGGCGCTGCATGCGCGGGAGGTGATCGAGAAGGTCGCCGACCCACGCGGGCAAGGCCTGCTCGAGGCGACTGCCGAGGTGCTGATCGGTCTGATCACGGCCTACGACAATTACGAGCAGGAAGCCGAAACCTCTTGGCGCTGAACCCTCTTTAATTAGGCCGCCGTATCGCTGGGGGGGTGTTCACCAAGCGGTGGGCTATTTCGGCAACCGGATCATTCGACTCCTGAGAGAGTCGCTTCAGCAGATCGAATGCCGCCAACGCATCAATGCTGAACCGCTCCATGAGCATCCCTTTGGCCTGGCCGATGGTGTCGCGTGAGGCCAGAGCGCTATGGAACTGTTGGTCACGACGCAAGATATTCCAGGCCAGCGCGGTGTGTGTGGCGAAGGCCAATCCGACTTCGATCGCTTCATCGTCGAAAGCATGAGCATCATCGGCATACAGGTTGAACGCGCCCGCGGACTGTCGATCGTTGAAGAGCAGAAACGACAGGATCGAGCGAATTGGCGTCTGCCGCAACGCTTCCTCGCGGTACCTGGGCCAGCGCTGCTCAGCGCCGAGGTCATCGATGTGAATGGTGTGATGCTGCCATGCCGCCGAGAGGCACGGGCCCTCACCGAGGTGTCCTTGTATTTGATCGATCAGCACCGCGAAATCGTCGGTCGCCGACGGCGTTTCGAGGACGCGACGGCGTTGTGTGAGGGTGACGCCCGCGTGTAACGCTCCGGGCACGGATTTCACGGCGGTTTCGGTGATTTCGTCCAGGGTCGCTCGGGCATCAACCGGCCCCTGCTGAGGCATGTCCCGGACCAATTCCGTGAGCCGATTCAGCGCGCTTTGCGAATGCGCGAAAACTCACCTAATCCCCGCATTCGTCAATTATGCACCGTCTGGTACCGCATGGCAGGGCCGCGCTGCGCTGGCCGAGTGGCGCTCGCGAATGTTTGAGGCCCAAGCCGATCGGTTATGGAATTCAGTGGGGGGCATCCTCATGGATTCGAGTTGCGTAGTGCGCTTGCGTGAGGAATGCGAACGGCCGAATGGGAGGAATTCAGTATGAAATTCGGGAAAACCGCAGTTAAATCCGCTATTGGTGCCGCCGGAATTACCGCAGCCGTCTTCACCGCCGCACCGGCGATCGCCAACCCCGCTATTCAGGGATTTGGCACCAGTGCACCGATTGTCAATGGCCCGCTGGTCACCGCCTACACGGTCAGTGACCTGCAGCCGAGTAACGCAATGATCCCTGGCTACCAGCCGCAGGGCCAGTTGTGGCAGGCCGACGTGACCGCCGTGGCCAATAGTGGGACGGTCACGCCGCTGGTGTCGGCGTTCAACGCGCGCACGGCCACCGGCCAGACCTACCACGTGGTCAATACGCTGCCGACGCCTAACGGCCTGAGTCCGGCGCCGATTACCCAAGGTGGCCAAACCACCGGGACTATCTACTTCGACGTCAATGGCGCGCCGCCCAACGGCGTGGTCTACAACGACGGCGTTCAAGATGTCCTGATCTGGACGAACAACGCATAGCTCGTGCTCGTTTCGATGACTAACCCGGACGGCGGAGTCGTCGTCGGGTCTGTACACACTCCCCGCGTCACCGGTGGCGCGGGGAGTGTGTGTGAATTCTTGGAGTGAGTTGTGCACGAACAGGGGGTACTCACCGCCCATGGCACAAAAAGCTGATCACCGGCCGCCGGAGGTCCTCGACCAAGCCCAGCAGCACGCCGAGCAAGCGCGCTCCTCTATGCAGCGCAAGCGCGAGAAACAGGACGGCGGCCTAAGCGGGTGGGTGGCGTCACGGGCCGGCCAATGGGACCTCGATGGCCAGGATGAAACGTCGTTGCAGCGGCAGAAGTTCTTCTGGAACGTGCTGGTGGACTATTGGTTCCGCATGGAGATCGACGGTTGGGAGAACATCCCCGAACCACCCGCGTTGCTGATCGGGATCCACTCCGGCGCCCCGTTCGTATGGGACGCGTGGACGGTGGGCCTGCAATGGTGGCGACGATTCGGTCCCGATCGTCCCCTGCACGGCACCGCGCACGACGCGTTGATGGCCATCCCGGGAATCGGCCGGTTCTTCCGATCCATGGGCGTGCTGCCGGCGGCTCCGGACGCCATCGCCACCGCGCTCGCCGAGGGGCGCGATGTGGCGCTGTGGCCGGGCGGCGAAGTCGATTCGTTGCGCCCCTGGTCAGAGCGGGACCGGGCGAATCTGGCGGGGCGCAAGGGGTTCGTCAAAATGGCCATCCGCGCCGGAGTGCCGATCGTCCCGATCGCCACCGTCGGCGGGGCGGACGCCATGCCGGTGCTCATTCGCGGCGACCAGCTCTCCCGCACCTTGCGCCTAGATAAAGCGCTGCGGCTCAAGGTTTTTCCGATTGCGGTATCGCTGCCTTGGGGTATCGCACCGGCAGCGCTGCCACAGTTGCCGTTGCCGGCCAAGATCAGGACCCGGTTCATGCCCCCGGTCGAGATCGATCACGACCCGGCGCGTGCTGACGACGAGGACTACATCGACAGCAAGTACCACGAAGTCGAAGACAGCATTCAACGCGGAATGGATGCGCTGGCCCGCAAGCGCGCGCTGCCGTTGTTCGGCTGAGCGGACGCTACCGGGTCACCGGATCGGTGGTCGGCGCCGTGGACGTCCAGATCGGGCTCAACATCGGCTCACCGACAATCCATCGCGGCTGCGGCGGAGTCACCGCCATGTAGCCCACACCGCGGACGGTGTCGACCATTGACTCGTGGGCCGTGCCCAGCTTGGCGCGCAGGCGCCGCACGTGCACGTCGACCGTGCGCACCCGGCCGTTGCAGTCGTAGCCCCATACCTCGTGCATGAGCCGGGTTCGGCTGAACGCCTGACCCGCGTGCTGCACAAGGAAATTCAACAGTTTGAACTCGGTCAGGGTGAGGCCGAGGTCGGTGCCGTTCAGCGTCACGCTGTAGCTGGCGGGGTGCAGAATCAGGTCACCGAATTGCAGGGTGCCCGCGAAGGCGCTGCGGCGCCGCCTGATCGCCAGCCGCAATCGCGTCTGCAGTTCCGCGGCGCCGGCCGGCGTCAGCAGCAGGTCGTCGAAATGCCAATCGACGTCGAGATCGACGAAATCCGGCGGTGCAACCACCGCAACCACCGCCATGACCGGGGCGTCGGCGTTCAGTTGTCGGCATACCCTACGGGCCGCGGCCAGGTCGGTTCGCGCATCGATGACGGCCACGTCGACGCCGTCGTACGCGGCCCGGTGGTGCTCTTCCAGCGGTGCCCGGCGGACCTGCAGGGCGAACGACTCCAGCGACGGCAGCACCGACTCGAAATCGGCTTCATTGGTAAGCAGCAAAACTTCCAACAGCCATCTCCAACCTCGTCAGGGCGTGCCCACTACTGGGCGATCACCCCATACGGAGATGCTGCCAGTGCGGCCAATCGGCACCCAGTTAGCCCCGATTATTCCAACTTCGAGAAAGACCCGTGCGGGCGATTGTCGCAAAGTCGGGTACGGCCACAAAAGTCGATGGGCCCGGTCCGTTGTACACAGACCGGACCCATCCTTCCCAACAAGCTATTGATTGGACTTCTGGCGCTGTTCGGCCGCCTGAGCGCTGGCGCGTGCTGCCTCTGCCTGAGCCTCTTTCTTGGCGGCGTCACGCTGGGCCTCGGCCTTGTCCTGCTGCGCTTCACCCTCGTCGATCAGATCACCGCGACCGGTCACCGTCCCGATGACTTCCTTGGCCTTGCCTTTGACGCCCTCGACGACTCCCTCGACCGCCTCGGCTGGTCCAGACTTGTCCGTCTCCGACATGATCCTCCTCGAATGCCCGTGCACTGAGCGTCCACTCAGTACCAATCGCGTCTGGCGACTTCATCGCTTGCGCCCGTTCGGCAGCACAACCGGCGGGCGCGTTCCAGCGAATTCCCCAAACCTCATGTCCGCTAAACATCGGAACATCTTGCGGTATCAGCAAACGACGCGTGCGGGTGTGTCCGGTCGGTGTCGTTTCGTCTGCCCTGAGCCGGGCAACTGAACCTAGATGACATCGATATGGCTGGCCGATCACGAACGGCCCACGGATCAGACCAACCATCTTCAGCAATCCGAATCCGCCGATGTGGTGATCGTCGGCGCCGGCATCACCGGCTTGACCACCGCTGTGTTGCTCGCCCGGGCCGGCAAAGACGTGCTGGTGATCGAAGCCCGCACCGCCGGCGCGGTGACGACGGGCAACACCACGGGCAAGGTCAGCTTGCTGCAGGGGTCGACGCTGCGTCAGATCGTTCCCCGGCACGGCGCCGGACTTGCCGGTGACTATGTGCAGGGCAACCGCGAGGCGCAGGACTGGCTACTGCGGTACTGCGAGAGCAACGAGGTCCCGGTGCAGCGCGAGGACGACCACCTCTATGCCCAAAGCGCCAAGGAGGTCCCGTCGGCGCGGGCCGTGCAGGCCGCCTGTCGCCGGGCGGGGCTGGACGTGGAGTGGGTCGACGACGCCGACGTGCCGTTCCCGTTCCACGGGGGAGTGCGGCTACGCCAACAAGCGCAGATCAACTCGATGCATTTGCTGGACAGCTACATCAAAGAGCTGGCCGACCGCGGCGGCCGTCTGGTCGAAGGCGCCCGGGTGCAGAAGTTGCGCTACCACCAAGGGCGGGTGCGGCTGACCGTGCAGTCGAGCACCGGTGAATCCGAAGTCGACGCCGGACGCTGCGTCCTGGCCACCGGAATGCCCGTCTTCGATCGCGGCGGATTCTTCGCCAGGCTCAAACCCAGCCGGTCCTACTGCATGGCCTTCAAGGTGCCGGGCTCGATCACCCGCCCCATGTTCATCTCGGCCGGCTCGCCGACCAGGTCGGTGCGCTACGCGCCGTTCGGCGACGGTGAGCGACTGGTGGTCGGCGGGGCCAGCCACGTGGTGGGCCGCAAGAGTCCGGTCGCCGAGCTCGAGGAGCTGACCACGTGGACACGCAGGCACTTCCCCGGCGCGGTCAAAACGCACGAGTGGTCGGCTCAGGACTATTCGCCCGCCGACCACCTGCCCTACGTCGGACCCATCCTGCCCGGTGATGAAAAGACCCTAGTCGCAACGGGATTCCAGAAGTGGGGGATGACGAACGGCGTCGCCGCGGGCTTGCTGCTCAGCGCCCGCATCCTGGGCGGGCGAATGGACTGGGGCCGCGCCTTCTCCGCGTGGAGCCCGCACGAGGTCGCCGGCATTCCCACCGCCATCCAGGCCAACCTCGAGGTCGGCTACCACATGGCCAAAGGCTGGCTCGAGCCGATCGTCCGGCGCGGCCCGTCCGATGCGGACGGTGAGGTCACCGGTCCGCCCTGGCATTTGGTGGCGCGGTGCTCGGTCGACGGTGTCGAGCACCGGGTCTCGCCGGTGTGCCCGCATCTGGGCGGCATCGTGAACTGGAACGACGCCACCAAGGCGTGGGAATGCCCGTTGCACGGGTCGCGGTTCGCCCCGGACGGCACCTTGTTGGAAGGCCCCGCCACGCAGGGGCTCACCGCCTCCTCCTAGCCGGGCAAACCCTTCGGGGACGGGCGGGGTCATCCACCCGGCACACGCGGCAGCAACCGGATGAGGCAGGATGTGAGATGCCGTTGTGGCTGGTTGCCGGGACGGTGATCCCTCATGTGTACAGCCCCATGCGAGGAGTCTGATGACGGAGTCCGAGACCGCCGGCGCTGCGGCTCCTGAGCCGCAGTCGGCGAGTAGCAACGGCGCGGTGGCTTCTCGTGATACCGACGCACCGTCGAAATATCGCCGGGTACTGCTCAAGCTCGGCGGGGAAATGTTCGGCGGAGGCCAGGTGGGCCTGGATCCCGATGTGGTGTCGCAGGTGGCCCGCCAGATCGCCGACGTGGTGCGCGACGGGGTGCAAGTGGCGGTGGTCATCGGCGGCGGCAACTTCTTCCGCGGCGCGCAGCTGCAGCAACTCGGCATGGAGCGCACCCGGTCGGACTACATGGGCATGCTCGGCACCGTGATGAATAGCCTTGCGCTGCAAGACTTTCTGGAAAAGGAAGGCATCGTCACGCGCGTCCAGACCGCCATCACCATGGGGCAGGTCGCCGAGCCATACCTGCCGCTGCGCGCGGTCCGGCACCTGGAGAAGGGTCGCGTGGTGATCTTCGGCGCCGGCATGGGTCTGCCGTATTTCTCCACCGACACCACGGCGGCGCAGCGGGCGCTGGAGATCGACGCGGACGTGGTGTTGATGGCCAAGGCGGTCGACGGGGTCTTCACCGCCGATCCGCGCAAGGATCCCGACGCCGAACTGCTGACCGCGATCAGCCACCGTGAGGTGCTCGATCGGGGACTGCGAGTGGCCGATGCGACCGCCTTCAGCCTGTGTATGGACAATGGCATGCCGATTCTGGTGTTCAATCTGCTGATCGACGGCAATATCGCCCGAGCGGTCTCCGGTGAGAAAATTGGAACGCTGGTCACCACCTGAGGAGGAGCGGCGCTAATGATTCCCGCCGGCGACGATGCAGAGCGAAGCGATGAGGAGGAGCGGCGCAAATGATTCCCGCCGGCGACGATGCAGAGCGAAGCGATGAGGAGGAGCGGCGCAAATGATTCCCGCCGGCGACGATGCAGAGCGAAGCGATGAGGAGGAGCGGCGCAAATGATTCCCGCCGGCGACGATGCAGAGCGAAGCGATGAGGAGGAGCGGCGCAAATGATTCCCGCCGGCGACGATGCAGAGCGAAGCGATGAGGAGGAGCGGCGCAAATGATTCCCGCCGGCGACGATGCAGAGCGAAGCGATGAGGAGGAGCGGCGCAAATGATTGACGAGGCACTCTTCGACGCCGAGGAGAAGATGGAAAAAGCCGTGGCAGTGGCCCGCGACGACTTGTCGACCATTCGCACCGGCCGGGCCAACCCGAGCATGTTTTCCCGGATCGTCATCGACTACTACGGCACCAACACCCCGATCACCCAGCTGGCCAGCATCAATGTCCCCGAGGCGCGGCTGGTCGTCATCAAGCCCTACGAGGCGGGCCAACTGCACGCCATCGAAACCGCCATCCGCAATTCCGACCTCGGGGTCAACCCGACCAACGACGGCACGCTGATTCGCGTCGCGGTTCCCCAGTTGACCGAGGAGCGCCGTCGCGAGCTGGTCAAACAGGCCAAGGGCAAGGGCGAGGACGCCAAGGTTTCGGTGCGCAACATCCGTCGCAAAGCGATGGAGGAACTGCACCGCATCCGCAAGGACGGCGAGGCCGGTGAAGACGAGGTCGGTCGGGCGGAGAAGGACCTCGACAAGACCACCCATCAGTACGTCACCCAGATCGACGAACTGGTCAAACACAAGGAAGGCGAGCTGCTGGAGGTCTAGGGACCGCTCAGCAACCACGCCCGATGGCCACCACCGATGCCGGCGCCGGCAGTCCCGACGAGCCGGTCGATTCCGCGCAGCGAGCTGCCAAAAAGAAGACGTCGCGCGCCGGACGTGACCTGCGCGCCGCGTTCGCGGTCGGAATGGGCATCGGCGCCGTCCTCATCGTCACGCTGCTCTACGCGCCGCGGTTCTGGGTGGCCCTGTGCGCCGGTGCCGCCCTGCTGGCCAGCCACGAGGTGGTGCGCCGGTTGCGTGAAGCCGGATACCTGATCCCGGTCATTCCGCTGCTGGTGGGCGGTCAGTTCACCGTATGGCTGACCTGGCCTTATCGCGCCGTCGGCGCGCTGGCCGGGTTCGGCGGCATGGTCGTGGTCTGCATGATCTGGCGGCTGTTCATGCAGGACGAAACCCGAGACAACACCGACGGCTCGGCGTCGTCCACGAACTACCTGCGCGACGCGTCGGCGACGATCTTCCTGGCCGTGTGGGTGCCGCTGTTCGCGTCCTTCGCCGCGATGCTGGTCTACCCGCAAGACGGTGCCGGCTGGGTGTTCTGCATGATGATCGCCGTCATCTCCTCCGACGTGGGCGGATACACCGTCGGGGTGCTGTTCGGCAAGCATCCGATGGTGCCCAGGATCAGCCCCAAGAAGTCGTGGGAAGGGTTTGCCGGTTCACTGGTCTGTGGCATCACCGCTACGGTCATCACCGCCACCTACCTGGCGCACCAGCCGCCCTGGGTGGGCGCCTTGCTGGGGCTGCTGTTCGTGCTGACCACCACGCTCGGTGACCTGATGGAGTCTCAGGTCAAGCGTGACCTCGGGATCAAGGACATGGGTCGGCTGCTGCCGGGACACGGGGGATTGATGGATCGCCTCGACGGGATCCTGCCGTCCGCGGTGGCGGCGTGGACCGTGCTGACCCTGTTGCCGTAGGGCCGTCCCCGCTTACGGGGATACTGGACATGTCATGGTCACAAATTTGGTGTTCGACGCGCCGGCCCGCGGCAAACCCCCGCGGCATCTGGCCGATCTCGATGCGGCGGGGCGCGCTGAAGCGGTCGCGCAACTGGGACTGCCGGCATTTCGCGCCAAGCAGCTCGCGCACCAGTACTACGGGCGGCTGATCGCCGATCCCCAGCAGATGACCGATTTGCCGGCGGCAGTGCGGGAACAGATCGCCGAAGTCTTGTTTCCCACCCTGCTGACGCCTGTCCGGGATGTCAGTTGCGACGCCGGCCAGACGCGCAAGACGTTATGGCGCGCCAGCGCCGGCGCCACGGTCGAGTCGGTGTTGATGCGCTATCCGCAGCGCAATACGGTGTGCATCTCCTCGCAGGCGGGCTGCGGCATGGCCTGCCCGTTCTGTGCCACCGGCCAAGGCGGCTTGCTGCGCAACCTGTCGACCGCGGAGATCGTCGAGCAGGTCCGCGCGGCCGCCGCCGCGTTGCGCGACGACTTCGGCGATCGATTGTCCAACGTGGTGTTCATGGGCATGGGCGAGCCGCTGGCCAATTACGCCCGGGTAGTGGCCGCGGTGCGGCGCATCACCGAGGCGCCGCCGTCGGGGTTCGGGATATCGGCGCGCTCGGTGACAGTGTCGACGGTGGGTCTGGCGCCGGCGATCCGCAAGCTCGCCGACGAGCGACTCGGGGTGACCCTGGCGCTGTCGTTGCACGCACCCGATGACGAACTGCGTGACACGTTGGTGCCGGTCAACAACCGGTGGAAGGTCACCGAGGCGCTCGACGCCGCCCGGTACTACGCCGAGGTGACCGGCCGGCGGGTGTCGGTGGAGTACGCGCTCATTCGCGACGTCAACGACCAATCCTGGCGAGCCGACCTGCTCGGCAAGCGGCTGCACCGGGCTCTGGGTCCGCTGGTGCACGTGAACTTGATTCCGCTCAATCCCACTCCGGGCAGTCAATGGGACGCCAGCCCCAAGCCCGTGGAGCGGGAATTCGTCAAACGTGTTCGGGCGCAGGGGGTTTCTTGCACTGTCCGGGACACTCGGGGCAGGGAGATCAGTGCCGCCTGCGGGCAGTTGGCCGCGGAAGTCGGATAGCTCGATCCGGTACTGAACCGACAAAGCGGGTAGTTCGTCATGAAGGCATAACACCAGCGAATGAGGTCTGCCATGAGCCTTCGCCTATCACGCACCGTCACAACGTTTGTCGCCGCCGCTGCGGCGCTGTTCTTGGTGGCCGGTCTGGCCTCGCCCCCGCGGGCCCGGGCCGCCGATGATCGTCTGCAGTTCACCGCGACGACGCTGAGCGGGGCGCCGTTCAACGGTGCCAGTCTGCAAGGCAAGCCGGCGGTCCTGTGGTTTTGGACGCCGTGGTGCCCGTTCTGCAACTCCGAAGCACCGGGCCTGAGCCAGGTAGCGGCCGCCAACCCCGCGGTCACCTTCGTCGGCGTCGCGGCCCATTCCGACGTCGGCGCCATGCAGAACTTCGTCTCCAAGTACGGTCTGAACTTCACCAATCTGAACGACGCCGACGGCGCCATCTGGGCGCGCTACAACGTTCCCTGGCAACCGGCGTGGGTCTTCTATCGCGCCGACGGCACCTCGACGTTCGTCAACAATCCGAGCGCGGCCATGTCGCAGCAGGAGTTGTCCGGCCGGGTCGCCGCGCTGACGCAGTGAACCATGCCCTGCTGGGTTTGGCCTTCGCCGCCGGATTGGTCGCCGCGCTGAACCCCTGTGGGTTCGCCATGCTGCCCGCGTACCTGGTGCTCGTGGTGCGCGGTCAGCGGTCCGGGGAGGCCACTAACCCGCACAACGCGGCGGGGCGCGCCCTGGCAGCGACAGTTGGGATGGCGTTGGGCTTCGTGACCGTCTTCGGCGCGTTCGGGGCGCTGACCCTGTCGGCCGCCGCGGCGGTGCAGCGGTACGTGCCCTACGCGACGGTGGCGATCGGAGTGGTGCTCGTTGCGTTGGGGATCTGGTTGCTGTCGGGCCGGGAGCTGACGGCGTTGACGCCTCGCGGCCTCGGTGCCCGGTGGGCTCCGACCGCCGGGCTGGGTTCGATGTATGCCTACGGCATCAGTTACGCGCTGGCGTCGCTGTCCTGCACGGTAGGGCCGTTTCTGGCGGTCACCGGGGCCGGCTTGCGCGGCGGCTCGGTGCTCGGCAGTGCCGCGATCTACGCGGCGTACGTGGCGGGGCTGACCTTGGTCGTCGGTGTGCTGGCCATGGCCACGGCCACCGCCAGTTCCGCGGTGATCGACCGGGCGCGCCGAATTTTGCCGTATCTCAACCGGATCAGCGGCGCGGTGTTGGTCTTGGTCGGGCTGTACGTGGGTTACTACGGCCTGTTCGAGGTGCGGCTACTGGGCGACGGCGCCGATCCGCGGGACGGGGTGATCGCGGCGGCCGGCCGGCTGCAAGGCGCCCTGGCGGGCTGGGTGCACCAGCATGGCGCGTGGCCGTGGCTGGTGCTGCTGTCGGTGAGTGGGGTGCTCGCCGCCGCGTTGTCGCGGCGGGCCCGGCGCTGATTCCGAGGGTCCTGAGCGTCACGGTTTCTGTCCCGTCGGACCCGCCGTTTTGCCCGCCTCAGCGCGACAACTGCTCAGCTAGGTGCGATGTGTCGCTGTGAGGTGAGCAAATCCGACATGCTCCACGCCAGGGGGCGAAGTGGCTGGTGTGGCAGGAGGAATCGGGGCGGCTAACGGATCCAGCCGCGCCGGCGACCCCAGAGGTCGCGCACCAGCGCGAAGAGCACCAGCGCCGCGAACCCGATCAGGAACCAGTCCTCGACGTGGCCGACGTGGTTGCCGCGCAGCATGGCCAGCAGGAACCCGAAGATGACCAGACCGGTGATGTGCCAGGTGCGGTGGTTGATCCTGCTCCACCCCCACTGCGCGGACGGCACCTCGGCAAGGTCGACGCCGGAGTAGTGCTCCACCTCAGTACTGGCCACGGCGATCCCTTCGGTCGAACTGCGGACTGACGCTGCCCCTCATTCTGGCATATCGGCCCGGGCCCGCCCCCCGGCCGACCGCTACGCCGGCGGCATGAGCACGGTGTCGATCATGTACACCGTCGCATTGAGGGTCGACACCCCGCCGCACACCACGTTCGCGTTGTTCACCCGCAGGTTGTTGCCCTGCCCGGTCACGGTCACGTTGCCGCCCTGCAGGGTTTTATGCGTTCCGACGACCTTGGCCGGGGTGGCCTGTCCCGGCACGACGTGGTAGGTCAGGATGCTGGTCAGCAGGTTGGAGTCGGTCTTGAGCTGGTCGATCGTCGCCGCCGGCAGCTTGCCGAAGGCGGCGTCGGTCGGCGCGAACACCGTGTACTGGCCGCTGTTGAGCGTGTCGACCAGGTTGACCTGCGGGTTGAGTTGGCCCGACAGCGCGGACGTCAGAGTGGTCAACTGCGGGTTGTTCGACGCCGCCTCCACCACGGGCACCTGCGACATCCCCTGCACCGACGCCGGTCCGGACGGGTTCGTCGCCGCGTAGTCGGCGCAGCCCGGTCCGACCAGATCTCCCGCGGACGCGGAAGGGGCCGCCGACACCGCCAGCGCGACTAGACTGGCTGCCGCGAAACCCGTTGCCATGTACTTCTTTTGAGCTTTCATGACCGTTCGCTCCTTCGGTTAGTGTCGAACCGGGTTATCCCGGCTCGGTGGACCCCCGACATGGGTTGTTCGGAGCGATGCGAGCTTTGGACGGGTGTCAGCCGTAAGTGAAGGAGAACACCTGCAGTCCCTTGCTCGGCCGCACTTCCAGCGTCCCGAGCCCCTGCTGCGGGTCGGCGACGATCTGACGTGCCGTCGGAGGACCGCCGACCGGCATGGTGATGGTGTGGCCGTCGCGCGTCACGCTCAACGTCCCGGTTCCGCCGACCACGATGTAGACATCCTTGGCGTGGTAGTTCAGTTTGATGCTCGAGTCGTCGCCGCCGGCGGTGGCGCCCTCGTGATCCAGCGTCCAGGGCCCGCGCAGCGCGAAGGTGTCGGGTGCCTGGGTCGGCGGGTAGCTGAACATGGCCGGTCCCTCGTCGTAATGGCCGCCGCCGCCGTAGTTCACGATCTTGCCGACGGCCAAATAGGTCTCGGCCGTCTGGACCGAATGCGGGGTGCGGTCCGGGGCGTTGACCGGCGCAGGAAGTTGGACGCCATGGTTGGCATCGGAAAGCAGCTGGCGGATCAGCTTTTCGGTCACGTCGTAGTCGCCTTCGCCGAACTTGACGTGGCGCACGGTTCCGTTGGCGTCGATGAGGTACTCGGCGGGCCAGTAGATGTTGTTGTAGTTCGTCCACGTCGAGTAGTTGTTGTCCAGCGCGACGGGATAGGTGATGCCCAAGTCTTTCGCCCCTTGAGCGACGTTGTCCGGAACCTTCTCGAACGCATACTCCGGAGTGTGCACGCCGACGACTTCCAAACCGTTGTCGTGGTAGGCCCGGTACCAGCCGGTCACGTGCGGGATCGCCCGCTGGCAGTTGATGCACGAGTACGCCCAGAAGTCGACCAGAACCACCTTGCCACGCAACGAGTTCAGGGTGATCGGCTGATTGCCGGGCGTATTGAGCCACCCGGTGGTGCCCTTGACATCCGGCGCGCGGCCGCAGTTCTGCAGCTGCTCACCGCCGCCGCTGCACAGCGACAGCAGCGGATTGAGGCCCGCCGCGGCGTTGAGTTGGTTCAGGTCGGCCCCACCACCGATCTTCTCCTGCAGCGGCGCGGTGTAGTCGGGGATGGCGCGCTGCAGAGCGGCCGGTACGTCGAACACTAGCGCCACCGCAAGCAAGATCGTCACGATGCCGGCACCGATCCGGATCTGGCGCTGGCGACGACGAAAGGCGTTGAGGCGCTGAGTCAATCGTTGACCCGCCAACGCGAAGAACAGCAGCGGCAGGGCGGTCCCGATGGCGAACGTCGCGGTCAGCACCACGATGCGCAGGCTCAGCGACGCGGTGGCGCCGGCCACGACGATCGCGGTGAGCACCGGACCGGCGCACGGTGCATACAACACGCCCAATGCCAAGCCCAGCCCGAAGCCGTTGCCGCGGTGACTGATTCGCAATTGCGGGAGGCGGGAGAACGGCTTTTCCAGCAGCTGCTCGACGCGCGGGAAGATCAGGCCCACACCGATTGCGACCAAGGCGAGCAGCGCCACCCAGCGCAGCGCGTCCTGCGGTAGGTGCAGCGCAGACAGCAATGCCGAACCCAGCAACGTCACCAGGCTGAAGCTGAGCACCAGTCCAAAGATCACCCGGTAGGGCCGCGCAGTGTTCTTCGTCTGAACCGCGACCGCGCCGTCTCCTGGTTCCGCGGTGTGCGCGCCGGAAAAGAAGATCACCGGCAGGACCGGCAGAATGCACGGCGAGATGCCGGTGATGAGGCCGCCGAGGAACCCGACCAACGCGAGGGTGAACATGTCTCCTATTCGTTACGGCCGAGACCGCAGTTGGGTTCATGAAGAAGCGGCATTAAGAAGCGGCAAGGTAGCCCGCCGGCCCGGGCTACCTTGCCTTGGGAGAGATGGCCTCAGTGTCCCGCAGTGACCGCCACAAGTCGATCGGCGTGGCGCTCACCGCACACCAGGAAGTCATTCGGAGCCGGCGCGGCCCCGGACGGGCCGAAAAATGTAACGCCGGAGACCGGCACAATGGATGAGTGACTACCGATGGCCGCGTGCGGGTGCTGGTGCTGGGCAGCACCGGGTCGATCGGCACGCAGGCGCTGGAAGTCATCGCCGCCAACCCGGACCGCTTCGAGGTCGTGGGACTGGCCGCCGGGGGCCGCAACCTGGACACGCTGCTGCGTCAGCGCGCCGAAACCGGCGTCACCAACATCGCCGTCGCCGACGCGCACGCCCCCGACGACATTCCGTATCGGGGGACCGATGCCGCTACCCGGCTGGTCGAGGACACCGAGGCCGATGTAGTGCTCAACGCGCTGGTCGGAGCGCTCGGGTTGCGTCCCACCCTGGCTGCCTTGGCGTCCGGAGCCCGGCTGGCGCTGGCGAACAAGGAGTCGCTGGTGGCCGGCGGCCCGCTGGTGTTACAAGCCGCACAGCCCGGCCAGATCGTGCCGGTCGACTCCGAACACTCCGCGCTGGCGCAATGCCTGCGCGGCGGCAGCCCCGACGAAGTCGAGAAATTGGTGCTGACCGCTTCGGGTGGGCCGTTTCGCGGCTGGTCGGCCGCCGACCTCGCCGCAGTCACCCCGGAGCAGGCCGGCGCGCACCCCACCTGGTCCATGGGACCGATGAACACGCTGAACTCGGCATCGCTGGTGAACAAGGGCCTCGAGCTGATCGAAACCCACTTGCTGTTCGGCATCCCGTATGACCGCATCGACGTCGTCGTGCACCCGCAATCGATCGTGCACTCCATGGTCACCTTCAGCGACGGCTCGACGCTGGCCCAAGCCAGCCCGCCGGACATGAAGCTGCCGATTTCGCTGGCCTTAGGGTGGCCGCACCGGGTCGCCGGGGCGGCCCTGTGCTGCGACTTCAGCACCGCGTCGACCTGGGAATTCGAGCCGCTGGACAGTGACGTCTTTCCGGCCGTCGAACTGGCTCGGCGCGCCGGGCAGGCCGGGGGCTGCCTGCCCGCGGTCTACAACGCCGTCAACGAGGAGGCGGCCGAGGCGTTCCTGGCCCGTCGCATCGCGTTCCCCGCCATCGTCGCAACAATCGCCGAAGTGCTGCGCGGGGCCGACCAATGGGCCGCCGCACCCGCTACCGTGGATGACGTACTTGACGCGCAACGTTGGGCGCGCGAGCGAGCGCACCGCGCGATCGCGGCAAGTCCGACGACGATTTCCGGCATGGCTTTAGAAAGGTCGTAACGCACCAGATGATGTTCGTTCTCGGCATTGTGCTGTTCGCGCTGGCCATCCTCTTTTCGGTGGCCCTGCACGAATGCGGCCACATGTGGGCCGCGCGGGCCACCGGCATGAAGGTGCGGCGTTACTTCGTCGGCTTCGGCCCCACGCTGTGGTCCACCCGCCGCGGGGAGACCGAATACGGGGTCAAGGCCATCCCGGCCGGTGGCTTCTGTGACATCGCCGGGATGACCCCGGTCGAAGACCTCGACCCCGACGAGCGGGATCGCGCGATGTACAAGCAGGCGACCTGGAAGCGCGTGGCGGTGTTGTTCGCCGGTCCCGGCATGAACTTCGTCATCTGTCTGGTGTTGATCTACGCCATCGCGGTGATCTGGGGGCTGCCCAACCTGCACCCGCCGACCAAGGCGGTGGTTGGCGAAACCGGCTGTGTGGCAACCGAAACCGCGCAGGGGAAGTTGGAGAAGTGCAACGGCCCGGGGCCGGCGGCGATCGCCGGTATCCGGCCCGGCGACGTCGTCGTCAAGGTCGGGGACACCCCGGTGTCCAGCTTCGACGAGATGGCCGCGGCCGTGCGCAAGATGCACGGTGTCATCCCGGTCGTCATCGAACGCAACGGGACCACCATCACCACCAACGTCAACGTCGAGCCGACGCAACGCTTCCTGCCCAGCGGGCAGGGCAACCAGGCGCGACCCGCCACCGTCGGAGCCATCGGCGTCGGCGCACCACGTAACGCGCCCACGCAATACGGAGTGCTCTCGGCCATCCCGGGCACGCTGAGTTTCGCCGGCGACCTGACCGCCGAGGTGGGCAAGGCGCTGGTCACCATCCCCACCAAAGTCGGTGCTTTGGTGCACGCCATCGGCGGTGGACAGCGCGACCCGCAGACGCCGATCAGCGTCGTCGGCGCCAGCATCATCGGCGGTGACACCGTGGACCACGGGCTGTGGGTGGCGTTCTGGTTCTTCCTGGCTCAGTTGAATCTCATCCTCGGGGCCATCAACCTGCTCCCGCTGCTGCCGTTCGACGGCGGCCACATCGCCGTCGCGGTGTACGAGAAGATCCGCAACACCATCCGGACGGCCCGCGGCAAGGTGGCCGCGGCGCCGGTGAACTACCTCAAACTGATGCCGGCGACCTACGTCGTCCTGGTCTTCGTCGTCGGCTACATGCTGTTGACCGTCACTGCCGACTTGGTCAACCCGATCAGGCTCTTCCAGTAAGGGCCAGAGAGAAAGGTCAACTGTGACCACTGGCCTGGGCATGCCGCAGCCGCCGGCGCCCACGCTCGCCCCGCGGCGCCGCACGCGTCAATTGATGGTGCGCGACGTCGGGGTCGGCAGCGACTATCCGATCTCGGTGCAGTCGATGTGCACCACCAAGACGCACGACGTCAACGCCACCTTGCAGCAGATCGCCGAATTGACCACGGCGGGGTGCGACATCGTCCGGGTGGCCTGTCCCCGCCAAGAGGACGCCGACGCCCTGTCGGCCATCGCCAAGAAAAGCAAGATCCCGGTGATCGCCGACATTCACTTCCAGCCGAAGTACATCTTCGCCGCGATCGACGCCGGTTGCGCAGCCGTGCGCGTGAATCCGGGCAACATCAAGGAATTCGACGGCCGGGTCGGCGAGGTCGCCAAGGCCGCGGCCGCCGCCGGCATCCCCATCCGCATCGGCGTCAACGCCGGCTCGCTGGACAAGCGGTTCATGCAGAAGTACGGCAAGGCCACCCCCGAGGCGCTGGTCGAGTCGGCGCTGTGGGAGGCCTCGCTGTTCGAGGAGCACGGCTTCGGCAACATCAAGATCAGCGTCAAGCACAACGACCCGGTGGTCATGGTCGCCGCCTACGAACAGCTCGCCGCGCAGTGCGACTACCCGCTGCACCTCGGCGTCACCGAGGCCGGTCCGGCGTTCCAGGGCACCATCAAGTCCGCGGTCGCCTTCGGCGCCCTGCTGTCCAAAGGCATCGGCGACACCATCCGGGTGTCGTTGTCGGCGCCGCCGGTCGAGGAAGTCAAGGTCGGCAACCAGATCCTGGAATCGCTGAACCTGCGTCCCCGTTCCCTCGAGATCGTGTCGTGCCCGTCGTGCGGGCGCGCCCAGGTCGACGTCTACACGCTGGCCAACGAGGTGACCGCCGGCTTGGACGGCCTCGATGTGCCGTTGCGGGTGGCCGTGATGGGCTGCGTCGTCAACGGCCCCGGGGAAGCCCGCGAGGCCGACCTCGGCGTCGCCTCCGGCAATGGCAAGGGCCAGATTTTCGTGCGGGGCGAGGTGATCAAGACCGTGCCCGAAGCACAGATCGTCGAGACCCTGATCGAAGAGGCGATGCGGATCGCCTCCGAGATCGAGACAGAAACCCGCAGAGATCCCGGCGCGACGGCAAGCGGTTCCCCTATTGTGACCGTAAGCTGAAAGTGGCCAATCTCACCGGCCGTCACTTCGCACCATAGAGAGTTGCTTGGATGTCGGCTCCGCCCCTCATGCGCCTGGTCGGTGAGCGACGGGTGTCCGTGGTGCGTGACGCCGCCGCCGTGTGGCGGGTGCTGGGAGCCAACCCGGTGGAATCCTGCATGGTCGCCGCGCGGGTGGCCGACTATGGCGTGGAACCCAATTCCATTGGCGGAGAACTGTGGACGCGGCGCCATCCCGACGAGTCGCTGTGTTTTGCCGGTGCCAACCTGATCCCGCTGCGCGGCGGGCCGGCCGATCTGCACGCGTTCGCCGACGAAGCGATGAGCACCTCGCGGCGCTGCTCGTCCCTGGTCGGACGGGCCGACTTGGTATTGCCGATGTGGCAGCGCCTCGAGCGGGCCTGGGGTCCGGCGCGCGACGTGCGCGACGACCAACCGTTGATGGCGATCACCACTCATCCCAGTTGCGAGATCGACCCCGGCGTGCGCCAGGTCCGGCCCGAGGAACTCGACGCCTACCTGGTGGCCGCGGTGGACATGTTCATTGGTGAAGTCGGCGTCGACCCGCGGATGGGCGACGGCGGCCGAGGTTACCGGCGCCGAGTCGCCAGCCTGATCGCCGCCGGGCGAGCCTGGGCGCGCTTCGAGCACGGGCAGGTGGTCTTCAAGGCCGAGGTCGGTTCGCAATCGCCGTCGGTCGGGCAGATCCAGGGCGTCTGGGTGCATCCGGAGTGGCGCGGCCTGGGGCTGGGCACCGCCGGCACCGCCACGCTGGCCGCCGTGATCGTCGGCAGTGGGCGAATCGCCAGCCTGTACGTGAACAACTTCAACACCGTGGCCCGCGCCGCGTACGCCCGGGTCGGATTCAAAGAAGTCGGCACCTTCGCCACGGTCCTGCTCGACTAGCGGACCGCACATCACGGTTCCATCTCGGTGTGTCGGCGCCGAAGCTACCGTCACAGCTCTAACATCAGCAACGATGGTAACTCGAACAACATTGGTTTCAGTGGCCGCGTGTTTGCTGTCGGTGGCCGTGGTGGCGTTGCCCGGCTGCACTCCGCGGCCCGAGGGACCGGGCCCGGCCGCCGAGAAGTTCTTCAAAGCGCTGTCGGTGGGCGACACCGCCACCGCAGCCCACATCACCGACGACGCCAACGAGGCCCGCGCGGCGCTGAACGCCGCGTGGGCTGGCTTGCAGGCCACTCATTTGGACGCGCAACTGCTCAGCGCCAAATACGCCGAAGACGTCGGTACGGTGGCCTACCGGTTCACCTGGCATCTGCCGAAGAACCGAACCTGGAGCTATGACGGCCAGCTGAAAATGGCCCGCGACGAAGGCCGCTGGCAGGTTCGCTGGACCACTACCGGTCTGCACCCCAAGCTGGGGGAGCACCAGACGTTCGCGTTGCGGTCCGACCCGCCGCCGCGAGCTTCGGTCAACGAACTCGGCGGCAGCGACGTGCTGGCTCCCGGGTTCCTGTACCACTACCTGCTGGACGCCGCCGCAGCCGGGCCCGACCTGATCGCGACCGCGCACGCGGTGGTGGACGCCCTGCATCCCTTCAACGACACCCTGAATGACCCACAGTTGCTGGCCGAGATGGCCAGCTCCGCCACCAAGCCCGTCGACCTGGTCACGTTGCTTCCCGACGACAGCAACAAGGTCTTCCCGGCGATCGGCAATCTGCGCGGCGTCGTGATCACCCAGCAGCCCGAGCTGTTGCCCACCGACCCGCATTTCGCGCCCGCAGTGGTGAGCCAAATCAAGAAGGCCGTAGTCGACCAACTCGACGGCCAGGCCGGCTGGCGGATCGTCAGCGTCAACCAGAACGGTGTCGACGTCGCGGTCCTGCACGAAGTCGAAGGCGCCCCGGCGCCGTCAGTGTCGATCACCTTGGACCGTGCGGTGCAGAACGCCGCCCAGCACGCGGTGGACACCCGTGGCGGCAAGGCGATGATCGTGGCGATCAAACCGTCGACCGGTGAGATCCTCGCCATCGCGCAGAACGCCGGCGCGGACGCCGAAGGTCTGCTGGCCACCACCGGTCTCTACCCGCCCGGATCGACCTTCAAGATGATCACCGCCGGCGCGGCCGTGGAACGCGACATGGCCACGCCGAACACGATGCTCGGCTGCCCCGGCCACCTCGACATCGGCCACCGCAGCATCCCCAACTACGGCGGCTTCGACCTGGGCGTGGTGCCCCTGTCCCGGGCCTTCGCCAGTTCGTGTAACACCACTTTCGCCGAGCTGAGCAGCAAGATGCCGCCCCGCGGCCTGACCCAGGCGGCCACCCGGTACGGGATCGGGCTGGACTTTCAGGTCGACGGCATCACCACGGTCACCGGATCCGTGCCACCTACGGTCGACTTGACCGAGCGCACCGAGGACGGCTTCGGGCAAGGCCGGGTGCTGGCCAGCCCGTTCGGCATGGCGCTGGTCGCGGCCACCGTCGCTGCGGGTAAGACACCGGTTCCCCAGCTCATCGCCGGCCGGCCCACCTCGGTCGACGGCGACAACACCCCGATCAGCCCGAAGATGGTCGACGCGCTCCGGCCGATGATGCGCCTGGTGGTGACCAACGGAACCGCCAAGGACATCGCCGGCTGCGGCGAAGTGTTCGGCAAGACCGGTGAAGCCGAGTTCCCCGGCGGATCGCATTCCTGGTTCGCCGGCTACCGCGGCGACCTGGCATTCGCGGCGCTGATCGTCGGGGGCGGAAGCTCGGAATACGCGGTGCGGATGACCAAGGTCATGCTGGAGTCGCTGCCGCCGGGGTACCTGGCCTAGCCTGCCCTGCGGCGGCCATTCGCCGCCGCGCCTCCCGGTAATCTGGTCTTCGCTGGTCGAGCGCGGATACGAGGAAGGCCATGACGGACACCGGTGGGGACATGGTGGCTCCTATGCCAATGCGGGTCTCCGACGCCGATCGCAACGGCACCATGCGGCGCCTGCACAACGCCCTGGCCCTCGGGTTGATCGACATCGACGAGTTCGAGCAGCGCTCCACCCGGGTGTCGTTCGCCCGCACCCGCGACGAGCTGGACGGGCTGGTCGGCGATCTGCCCGGGCCGGGCGCCATCGTCACCTCCGCCGCCGACCGGGTGGAGTTGCGCGGCTGGGCCGGCTCGCTGAAGCGCCAAGGTGCCTGGATGGTGCCGACCCGCCTGTCGTTGGTGCGCCGGGTCGGCAACATCGATCTCGACCTGACCAAAGCCCGCTTCGCCGGACCCGTCGTCGTCATCGAACTCGACATGAAGTTCGGCTCGCTGGACCTGCGGTTGCCCGAGGGAGCCAGCGCCTCGATCGACAACGTCGAGGTGTACGTCGGCAGTGCGGTCGACCGGCGCAAGGACGCGCCGGCTGAAGGCAGGCCGCATGTCGTCCTGACCGGTCAGGTGGTGTTCGGGTCGGTGGTGATTCGGGGACCCCGCCGGGCGTTACGTCGCCGGTTGCGGACTTAGCTGACTAAGCTGGCGGACATGCCTGTTCGAACCGCGCTGTCTCCCGGCGTGCTCGCACCGACGCTGCCGGTGCCGAAGTGGATCGCGCGTCCGGAATACGTCGGTAAGCCGACCGCAAAGGAAGGTTCGGAGCCCTGGGTGCAAACCCCAGAGGTCATCGAGAAGATGCGCGTGGCCTGCCGCATTGCCGCCGGCGCGCTGGCCGAGGCGGGCAAGGCGGTCGCGCCCGGGGTCACGACCGACGAGTTGGACCGGATCGCGCACGAGTACATGATCGACAACGGCGCTTATCCATCGACGCTGGGCTACAAAGGATTCCCGAAGTCGTGCTGCACCTCGCTCAACGAGGTCATCTGCCACGGCATCCCGGACTCGACGGTCATCGAGGATGGCGACATCGTCAACATCGACGTCACCGCTTACCTCAACGGGGTCCATGGCGACACCAATGCGACGTTCCTGGCCGGCGACGTGTCCGAGGAACACCGCCTGCTCGTCGAGCGCACCCACGAGGCGACGATGCGGGCAATCAAGGCGGTCAAGCCCGGCCGGGCGCTGTCGGTCATCGGCCGGGTCATCGAGTCGTACGCAAACCGGTTCGGTTACAACGTCGTTCGCGACTTCACCGGCCACGGCATCGGCACCACATTCCACAACGGGCTGGTGGTGCTGCACTACGATCAGCCGGCCGTCGACACCATCATTCAGCCGGGCATGACCTTCACCATCGAACCGATGATCAACCTGGGCGCATTGGACTACGAGATCTGGGACGACGGCTGGACCGTGGTCACCAAGGACCGCAAGTGGACCGCCCAGTTCGAACACACCCTGCTGGTCACCGAAACCGGCGCCGAAATCCTGACCCTGCCGTGACCCCTCTTGCGCGAGCAGACGCAAAGTCGCACGGATTTGGCCCGTTCTGTGCGAGTTTGCGTCTGCTCGCCGTAGTGGGGTGAGCGGGGCGCTGCTAGTTGCCGGCACCAGTTCGGATGCCGGCAAAACCATGGTCGTCGCGGGGCTGTGCCGATTGTTGGCCCGCAACGGGGTTCGCGTGGCACCGTTCAAAGCCCAGAACATGTCGAACAATTCGGCGGTCACCGTCGAAGGGGGCGAAATCGGTCGCGCCCAAGCCATTCAGGCTCGCGCGGCCGGGCTGGAACCCAGTGTCCGGTTCAATCCCATCCTGTTGAAGCCCGGCGGGGACCGCACCTCACAACTCGTCATCCGCGGGCATGTCGCGGAGTCGGTGACCGCAACCGGCTACTTCACCCACCGGGAGCGGTTGGCCCGTCTGGTATTCGACGAATTATCCGCTCTGCGAAACGATTTCGATGTCGTCCTGTGCGAGGGAGCCGGCTCGCCGGCCGAGATCAACCTGCGCGCCACCGATCTGGCCAACATGGGCCTGGCCAGGGCGGCCGACCTGCCGGTGCTGCTCGTCGGTGACATCGACCGCGGCGGGCTACTGGCCCACCTGTTCGGCACGGTGGCGGTGCTCGAACCCGACGACCAAGCCTTAATCGCCGGTTTCGTGGTCAATAAGTTCCGTGGCGACCCAGCACTGCTGGAACCTGGCCTGCGCCAACTTTTTACGTTGACCGGTCGTCCCACCTACGGCGTGCTGCCCTACGCCGACGACCTGTGGCTCGACGCCGAGGACTCGCTGTCGGTGATCGCCCATCGCGTCGTCGGGACCCCGGCCGCACCGAGAGGCACACAGTGGCTGCGGGTCGCGGCGATCCGATTACCCCGCATCTCCAACTCCACCGACGTCGAGGCGCTGGCCTGCGAGCCCGGGGTGCTGGTGCGCTGGATCACCGACCCCGCTGACCTCGCCGATGCGGACCTCGTGGTGATTCCGGGCAGCAAGGCCACCGTCGCCGACTTGACCTGGCTGCACGAGCGTGGTCTCGCCGAGGCAATAGTCGACCACGCACGTGCCGGCAAGCCGCTGCTCGGGATCTGCGGGGGTTTTCAGATGTTGTGCCGCACCATCGAGGACACGGTGGAAACCCGGGCCGGCGCGGTCGCCGGCCTAGGGCTGTTGGACGCCGACATCGTCTTTCGTGCCGACAAAGTGTTACGCCGTTGGCAAAACCCGTTGTACGGCTACGAAATCCACCACGGCCGACTCGTCCGCTGTGACGAGCCGAGCTGGTTCGACGGGGACGGCGACCCGCACGGCATCGTGCGCGGCGCGGTCTACGGCACCCACTGGCACGGCCTGCTGGACAACGACGACTTCCGTCGAACATGGCTCGCCCAGGTAGCCGACACCGCCGGCCGCGCCGGCTTCATCGCCGCCGACGACGTGAACGTCGCAGCGCGCCGCGACGCGCAACTGGACCTGATGGCCGACCTGCTCGACGGCCATCTGGACCTGGCGGCCATCAACGACCTGCTTGCCGGCCCGCCGCCGCCGCGGCCCCATGTGGTCAGCGCGCTGCACACTCGGGTCTGAGAGAACGCTTGGAGGGGGCGCGCTAGCAGGGAAAATGCTGTAACTTGCGGGAAGTGCCCACGATGATGACCACGCTTGACGGATTCCCTGTTCCAGTGGCGGCGAGCGGCCCGGAAAACGGCGTCGTCGTGGTTCTGCTCGCCGCCGAGCAGCGGGCGCCCGCCGCGTACGACGCGGTCTGCGAACGCCTGCACACGGCGTCGTTTCGCACCATTGTCATCGGATTCGATCCCCGCCTGACCGCCAAATCCGTCATCGGCATCCTGGACGCGCTGGGGGTCAGTTGGGCGGTGTTGGTGGGTGACCGCGCCGGTGCGGAACTCGCCTGGGACCTGGCGGCCACCAGACTGGGCCGGTTCGTCGGACTGGTCGCCATCGACCGCGGACATCCGCAGGTCGCCGACGGCAGCGGTCCCGCGCGTGACGGTCAATGCCCGCCGGTCGAAGTCGCCACCACCGTCCTGGTCAGTTCGCCGACCACCCGAGAAGCCGCGCGCGCCAGCCAGCGCTTCGTCTACGCTGACTACCGCGTGGTCGATCTGCTCGGTCGCCGCAACGCCCAGGAGTCAGCGGCTCAGCTGGCCACCGAGATCGTGCTACGCGCGAGCGCCTGGTAGTCACCCCGGCTCATGGGTGGGCTCGGACTGGCCGACTTAGAAGGCCTGGTCGCGGCCGGCGAACTCGACACCGTCATCGTCGCGTTCACCGACATGCAGGGGCGGTTGGTCGGTAAGCGGGTGGCCGGCCAGTTCTTCATCGACGAGGTCGCCACCGGCGGTGCCGACTGCTGTAACTATCTGCTGGCCGTCGACGTCGACATGAACACCGTGGCCGGTTACGCGATGTCGAGTTGGGACACCGGCTACGGCGACATGGTGATGGTGCCCGACCTGACCACGCTGCGCCGGGTGCCCTGGCTGCCCGGCACGGCCCTGGTCCTCGCCGACCTGCGCTGGGAGGACGGGCGACCCGTCGCCGCCTCGCCACGCACGGTGCTGCGCCGCCAGCTGGACCGACTCAGCGAGCACGGCCTGGCCGCTTACGTCGCCACCGAACTGGAGTTCATGGTGTTCGACGAGCCCTATCGCCAGGCGTGGGCCGCCGGCTACCGCGGGCTCACCCCGGCCAGCGACTACAACATCGACTACGCGGTGTTGGCCTCGTCGCGGATGGAGCCATTGCTGCGCGACATCCGGCTGGGCATGCAGGGGGCGGGTCTGCGGCCCGAGACGGTCAAGGGTGAATGCAACCGTGGTCAGCAGGAGATCGGGTTCCGGTACGACGAGGCGCTGGTCACCTGTGACAACCACGCCGTCTACAAGAACGGCGCCAAGGAGATCGCCGACCAGCACGGCAAGAGCCTGACCTTCATGGCGAAATACGATGAGCGCGAAGGCAACAGCTGCCACATTCATCTCTCGCTGCGCCACGCCGACGACACCTCGGCATTCGCCGACGACAGCCAGCCCCACCACATGTCGGCGACGTTCCGCAGCTTCATCGCCGGGCTCTTGGCCACACTGCGCGACTTCACCCTCTGCTACGCGCCGAACATCAACTCCTACAAGCGTTTCGCCGAGGGTAGTTTCGCTCCAACCGCGGTGGCCTGGGGGATGGACAACCGGACCTGCGCGCTGCGGGTGGTCGGACACGGAGCGAACCTGCGAGTGGAATGCCGGGTGGCGGGTGGTGACGTCAACCAGTACCTCGCGGTGGCGGCGATGATCGCCGGCGGGCTGTACGGTGTCGAGCAAGGCCTCGAACCACCCGAGCCCTGCGCCGGGAACGCCTACCAAACGACGGGCGTCCAGCGGCTGCCCGCCACCCTGGCCGAAGCCGCCGCGACGTTCGAGGCCTCGACGTTGGCGCGCGACGCGTTCGGCGACGACGTGGTCGCCCACTATCTCAACTACGCGCGCGTGGAAGTGGCGGCGTTCAACGCGGCGGTCACCGATTGGGAGAGGATGCGGGGTTTTGAACGGCTCTAAGGCGAATCGGCCGGTGGTCGGCCTGACGTCCTATCTCGAGCAGGTGCGGACCGGGATCTGGGACATTCCGGCGTGTTATCTGCCCGCCGATTACTTCGAGGGCGTCGTCATGGCCGGCGGCATCGCGATGCTGCTCCCGCCGCAGCCGGCTGAAGCCGAGATCGTCGACCGCACGCTGGACAGCTTGGACGCGCTGATCATCACCGGCGGTTACGACCTGGACCCGGCAACCTACGGGCAGCAGCCACACCCGAGCACCGATCGACCTCGCACCGACCGCGACGCCTGGGAGTTCGCGCTGCTACACGCCGCGCTGCGACGCGGTCTGCCGGTGCTGGGCATCTGCCGCGGCGCCCAGGTGCTCAACGTGGCTTTTGGCGGCACCCTGCACCAACACCTGCCAGAAGTGTTGGGCCACAATGGACATCGCGCCGGCAACGGAGTGTTCACCCGGTTACCGGTGCACACCGTGCCGGGCACTCGTCTGGCGGCGCTGATCGGCGAGTCCGTGGACGCGCCGTGCTATCACCATCAAGCCATCGCTCAGGTGGGCGAGGGATTGGTGGTCAGTGCCACCGACGCGGACGGCGTCGTGGAGGCGGTGGAAGTGCCCGGGGCGGGCTTCGCGGTCGCCGTGCAATGGCATCCGGAGAAAGCGCTGGACGATCTGCGGCTGTTTGCCGCACTGGTGGACGCCGCCGCGTGCTACGTGGGCTGACGGTGACCGCAACACAGGTGATCAATCCCGCGACCGAGGAAGTGTTGCGCTCGGTCGAGCACGCCGACGCCGCGGCCGTCGACGACGCGGTGCGCCGGGCTCAGGCCGCGCAACGTCGGTGGGCGCGGTTGGCGCCGGCAGAACGGGCGGCCGGGTTGCGGGCGTTCGCCGCTGCCGTCGACGCCCACGTCGACGAACTCGCCGCGCTGGAGGTGGCGAACTCGGGTCATCCCGTCGCTTCGGCGCAGTGGGAGGCCGGCAATGTCCGCGACGTCCTGCATTACTACGCGGCCAGCCCGGAACGGTTGAGCGGCAAGCAGATTCCCGTCGCGGGCGGTCTGAACGTCACCTTCAACGAACCGATGGGTGTGGTCGGGGTAATCACGCCGTGGAACTTCCCGATGGTGATCGCAGCCTGGGGCATTGCCCCGGCACTGGCCGCCGGGAACGCCGTCGTCGTCAAGCCCGCCGAGTGGACGCCCCTGACCACGCTGCGTCTCGTTGAGCTGGCGGTCGAGTCGGGGCTGGACGTGGACCTGCTGCAGGTATTGCCGGGCGAGGGCACCGTGGTGGGGGAGCGGTTGGTGTCGCACCCCGAAGTCCGCAAGATCGTGTTCACCGGCTCCACCACGGTCGGCAAGAAGGTCATGACCGGCGCGGCGGCTCACCTCAAGCGGGTGACGCTGGAATTGGGCGGTAAGAGCGCCAACATCGTCTTCGCCGACTGCGATCTGGAGCGGGCGGCGGCTACCGCGCCGGCCGGCGTCTTTGACAACGCCGGACAGGACTGCTGCGCGCGTAGTCGAATCTTGGTCCAGCGCAACGTCTACGACCGGTTCATGGAGTTGCTCGAGCCGGCCGTCAAGGGCATCGTGGTGGGGGACCCGTCCGCCCCCGACACCGAGATGGGCCCGTTGGTGTCGGCCGCGCACCGCGCCAAGGTGGCGTCCTACGTACCCGACGACGCTCCCGTCGCCTTTCGCGGCACCGCTCCGAACGGTCCCGGATATTGGTTTGCGCCAACGGTTCTCACGCCGCCGCGTACCGACCGCAGCGTGACCGAAGAAATCTTCGGTCCGGTGGTCACCGTGCTGGCCTTCGACGACGAGCAGGACGCCATCACCGTGGCCAACGACACGGCCTACGGGCTATCCGGCTCGATCTGGACCGACGACCTGTCTCGCGCCCTGCGCGTGTCCCGAGCCGTCGAAGCCGGCAATCTGTCGGTCAATTCGCACTCATCGGTGCGCTACCACACTCCGTTCGGTGGCTTCAAGCAATCCGGACTGGGCCGTGAACTCGGGCCGGACGCGCCGCTGCACTTCACCGAAACCAAGAACGTGTTCATCGCGATCAAGGAGGCCTAGGTGGTCGATCTCACCCGACGGCTGGCGGGCCGAGTTGCGGTCATCACCGGCGGCGGCAGCGGCATCGGGTTGGCGGCGGGGCGACGGATGCACGCAGAAGGAGCGACGATCGTCGTCGGTGACACCGACGAGCAGGCGGGTCGGGCGGCCGCCGACGAGCTCGCCGGCCTGTTCATCGGCGTGGATGTGTCCGACCAGGACGCGGTCAACGCACTGTTCGACACCGCCGCGCAGACCTACGGATCGGTCGACATCGCGTTCAACAACGCCGGGATCTCACCGCCCGACGACGACTTGATCGAGCACACCGAACTGCCCGCCTGGCAACGCGTTCAAGACGTCAACCTGAAATCGGTGTATCTGTCCTGTCGCGCGGCACTGCGGCACATGGTCCCGGCCGGCAAGGGGTCGATCATCAACACCGCGTCGTTTGTTGCGGTGCTCGGTTCGGCGACCTCGCAGATCTCCTACACCGCTTCCAAAGGCGGGGTGCTGGCCATGTCGCGTGAGCTGGGTGTGCAGTTCGCCCGGCAGGGCATCCGGGTGAATGCGCTATGCCCCGGACCGGTCAATACGCCACTGCTGCAGGAGCTGTTCGCCAAGGATCCGCAGCGGGCCGCCCGTCGTCTGGTGCACGTGCCGCTGGGCCGCTTCGCCGAGCCGGACGAGATCGCCGCTGCGGTGGCATTTTTGGCCAGCGACGACGCCTCCTTCGTCACCGCCTCGACGTTCCTGGTCGACGGCGGCATCAGCAATGCCTATGTGACCCCGCTCTGAGAAACCCGGCCCGTCAGCGCCGGAACGCGATCAACGGGATGCCCACTTCCACCGCCGTACCCGCACCGTGAAAGCCGATGAGCTGTGCCGACTCTGGCGGTTCATGCGCGGTGGCCAGCACCGCCGCCGGCGAGGTGCAGGTGACCACCACATCCCCGATGCGGCGCAGATGACGCGGGTCCACAGGTCCGAACCAGCCCGCGCCCACCGCGTCGTCGCGACTGCGCACATCGGCCCAACCAGCCAGCAGCTCGGTCCACGTGGCGAGCACGTCGGCGAACGCGTCGGGATAGGTGTGCAGGTAACGTACGCGCGGCTCGCCGGCGACCACGCGGATGCCGGCCGTCAGGCGCGGGTCGGCGTCGAGATCGATGCGGGCGTCCGCCGGGACGTTGAGTCCGCCGTGATCGGCGGTCACCAGCAGGGTCGCGGTCGGGGGCAGCGCCTCGAGGAGTTTGGTGAGCAGGTCGTCGACCCGGGCCGCCGCCTCGTGCCACTGATCTGAGCCGATGCCGAACACGTGGGTCGCGGTGTCCAAATCGGCCAGGTAGCCGTAGATCAAGCCGGGCCCGGCGGCGATCTCGTCGGCCAGGCGCTGGGCGTAATCCTCGGCCGCGTTGGTCGGACGGAACTGCGCGCCCCGGTACGCCGCGGCGGTCAACCCACTGCCGATGAACCATTCCGGCAGCACCGCGCGTGACGGCACGCCGGCCCGGGACAACCGTTCGAACCACGTGGGAAGCGGTTGCCATTGGTCGTGCGGTGGATCGTCGCGCCACCGGATGTGGTTGAGCACCCGCTCGGTTCCGGGAACGTTGACGGTGAAACCCAGGACGCCGTGCTGGCCCGGTTGTGCACCGGTGCCCAGCGACACCAGGCTGGTCGGGGTGGTCGACGGGATGGGCCGGCACCTGCTCCCACAATTGGCCGCCGACGCACCCTTGCTCGCCGCCGTGCTGCGCGGTGAGTTGGGACGGTTGCAGCCATTGGACTGCACTTTCCCGTCGACCACCCCGACCAGCCTGGTGTCGCTGGGCACCGGTGCACAACCGGGCCAGCACGGCGTCCTGGGTTTC
>NZ_LZLE01000210.1 GCF_001673155.1 Mycobacterium sp. 1423905.2
ACGGCGCAGCGCGGCGATCGCGTCGAGTTCGCGGGTCGCGGCCTTCTCCCGCTTGCGCAACTCGTCGAGGGCCGCGCGCCAAGTCTGCTGATCGACGACGGGGGGCAGGGCAGTGGTCATGGCATTACCTTTGCGCTCGAGGGAGGACCTTGCCAGGTATGACCGGCGCGGCCCGAGAAACTCATCGGAGCAGGCCAGGACCGAGCGGTCAGCGTTTGATTTTCCGCGCCGCGGTGAACAGACAGATAACCACGCCCAGTCAAGGAAGGCCCACGATGAAGCCGATTGTGCCCGCGACCCTCGCGATCGCCGCGCTGCTGTTCAGTGGCTGTTCAGCATCCAAGGTGATCAACACCGGCGGCGACACCAAGTGCAAGGACTTCACTTCCCAGGACGAGAAGAAGCAGAACGACGAAGTCAGCAAGATGCTCAAGGACAAAAGCGGAGCCGACCCGAGCAACATCGAGATCTCCGCGACCCGGCTGTCGGTCACGACCTACTGCCAGACCGTCGGCAAGCCGGACAGCAAGATCTCCGAGGCGCCGCACGGCTGAGCGCGCTGAGCGTGCGCTCACGGTTTCGGCTGTGAATCCACGGCGGGGTTATCGCTGAAATCCCGCCGTGGATTCACGTCGAAAGCCCGTGATACACGGTCGAATTAGCTAGAGAATGGGCCGGCCCCCGGTTACCGCGACCCGCGCCCCGGAGATGTAGCTCGCCTCGTCGGAAGCCAGCAAGACGTAGACCGGCGCCAATTCGACCGGCTGGCCGGCTCGCCCCAGCGGCGTGTCGTCGCCGAAGTTTTTCACTTTCTCCTCGGGCATGGTCGCCGGGATGAGCGGCGTCCAAATCGGGCCCGGCGCCACACTATTGACCCGGATGCCTTTGGGCCCGAGCAGCTGAGCCAGGCTGGCGGAGAAATTAGCAATCGCGGCCTTGGTGGCCGCGTAGGGGGCTAGCGTCGGGCTGGGTGAGTCGCTGTTGACCGACGAACTGCCGATGATCGATGAGCCCGGCGCCATGTGCGGCACGGCCGCCTTGGCCAGATAGAAGTAGGCCCCCACGTTGAGCTTGAAGGTGTGTTCCCATTCCTCATCCGGGATCTCGTCCAGGCTCTCGTGCGTCATCTGGAACGCCGCGTTGTTGACCAGCACGTCGATCTTGCCGAACTCCGACGCCGCCCGGTCCACCACCGCGCGGCAGTGATCCGCGTCAGCAAGGTCGCCGCGCACCAGCACGCACTTGCGGCCAGCCTCCTCGACGTAGCGTGCAACATCCTTCGCGTCTTCGTCTTCATTGAGGTAGGCAATCAGTACGTCCGCTCCTTCGCGGGCGTAGGCGATCGCCACCGCGCGGCCAATGCCGCTGTCACCGCCGGTGATAATGGCGGACTTACCGGTCAGCTTTCCCGAACCGGTGTAGCTCTCCTCACCACAGTCGGGTACCGGATCCATTTGACCCTGGACGCCAGGCGGACTTTGCTGTTGTTCCGCGAATCCCATGACTCGTTCCTTTCGTCGCCTCGCCCGCCATACCAATCTGCAAGCTGGTGAATTACTTTCGGCTCTCACGGCGGCTCGCTTGCCGAATGCGCATCTGCACCAAACGGTAGCTATAGCCGCCGACCCCGCTGCAGGGGTAACCCTTTCCGGCTCGGGTAAACGCAGCGGCGCCGTCCCGACCGGCTACGTTGAGCTGATGAGAAGCGACTTCACGACGTCCACTCAACGCCTCTTCTCGCTGGCCGAGCAGGTGCAAGGTTTCATGCCGGTCGACGAAGGGCAGGCGCTGTACGAGGCCGCGCTGCGGTATCTCGGTGGTGGCGTCGGCGTCGAGATCGGCACCTATTGCGGCAAGTCGACGTTGCTGCTCGGCGCGGCAGCCCAGCAAACCGACAGCGTCCTCTACACCGTCGATCACCACCATGGATCCGAAGAGCATCAGCCCGGCTGGGAGTTCCATGACGCCTCGATGGTCGACGAAGTCACCGGATTGTTCGACACCCTGCCGACATTCCGCCGCACGCTGGACGCCGCCCAGCTCGGCGACCATGTCGTCGCCGTCGTGGGTAAGTCACCGGTTGTCGCCCGGGCCTGGCGGTCCCCGCTGGAGTTGTTGTTCATCGACGGCGGCCACTCCGAAGCCGCCGCCAACCAAGATTTCGACGGATGGGCGAAGTGGGTGAGTGTCGGCGGCACGCTGGTCATCCACGACGTTTTTCCGGACCCCGAGGACGGTGGCCGGCCGCCGTATTACATCTATTGCCGCGCAATGGATTCCGGGCAGTTCCGGGAAGTGGGTTGCACTGGCTCACTACGGGTGTTGGAGCGCACCGGCGGAACGCTCGGCGAGCCGATCAAAGTCACCGACTAGTCGTCAGGCACTCGCAATCGAAATCGTCTTGCAGACCCACCGGAAGGCCGTCGCCGCGGAACAGCCCGCTGGCCGGTGTGGTGTCTGACAATGCGTCGGCGGCCAAGATCATCGCCGCGCCCGTCCAGGTAGTGCGCTCCTCGGGCCACCGTTTGCCGTCGGCGAACACCAACCCGGTCCAGTACGAGCCGTCCTCTTCGCGCAAGTGCTGCATGGCGTCGAACTGGCGATGCGCGGCCGGCCGAAGATCCATGGCGTCCAGCGCCATGACCAGTTCGCAGGTTTCCGCGCCGGTCACCCACGGACGATCGACGACGCACCGGATGCCAAGACCGCCCACCACAAAGTCGCCCCAGCGCTGCTTGATTCGCGCGACGGCCGCCGGACCCCGCAACGCACTGCCCAGAATGGGGTAATACCAGTCCATCGAGTAACGGTCTTTCTCGGTGAACGCCTCAGGGTGCTCGGTAATGGCATGGCCCAATCGGCCAAGAGCCAACTCCCATTCCGGCTGCGGGTCCCCGATGAAAGCCGCAAGGGCCAGCGCACACCTGATGCTGTGGAAGATGCTGGCGCAACCTGTCAGCAGCGCTTCTTGCATCGGACCTGCTTCGCCTGTGGCCCAACAGATTTCGCCGAATCCGAATTGCAAGTCGATGACGAAATCGATGGCCCTGCGCACGGTCGGCCACATGTGCTGGGCGAACCTGCGGTCACCGGTGACCAGCACGTGGTGCCATACGCCTGCGGCGATGTACGCACAGAAGTTGCTGTCGCTGTTCGCATCTTCGACGATCCCAGCGCGCACTTGGATCGGCCAGGAGCCGTCGGGTCGCTGAGTGCGCCGACTCCATTCGAATGCGGCCCGAGCGGGTTCCAGCAGTCCGGCGGCGGTGAGGCCCATAGCGCATTCGATGTGATCCCACGGATCGGTGTGCCCACCTTCGAACCACGGGATTGCGCCGGACGATTCCTGCGCGGCGGCGATGGACAACGCGGTCTGTCGGCACTGCTCGGCGGTAACGACGCCCGGCACCGCCGGCGCGCTACCCCGACGCAACTGAAGTCCCGAGCATCGCCGCACTTCGGGTCGCAGGTGGCTTGGTGAAGTACATCGCCACACTCTTACCCACCAACGGGTTCAGCAGCGACTCGGCCACCTGGATCAGTTTCGGCCGCTGCATCAGGTCCCACACCAGAAGCTTGTGATACGCGGCCACCGCCGGATGATCCGGATGCGACACGCCGACAGCGCATTTCAGCCACCAGAACGGCGAGTGCAAAGCATGGGCGTGATGGGTATGCGTCAACGTCAGTCCCCGGCCGGTGAACTTCTCGCGTAATTGGCTTGCGCGGTAGATTCGTACGTGGCCGCCTTCGTTGCTGTGGTATTCCTCCGACAACAGCCAGCAGAGTTGCTCGGGTAACCACCGCGGCACGCTGATCGCCAGCGTGCCACCGACTTTCAGCACCCGGATGAGCTCGGCGATCGCCGCGTCGTCCTGCGGGATGTGCTCGAGGATCTCTGAGGCGATGACGCAGTCAAAGGTCTCATCGGCGTACGGCAAGCTGAGCGCGTCGCCCCGCACGACTTTCGCCGATGCGGCGGCCGGCGCCTCACCGGCCTCGGCCATTGCCCGCAGAATCGTGTCGACAGAACGGAGTTCGGGCTCATCGCGATCAAACGCGACGACGTCGGCGCCGCGGCGATACGCCTCGAACGCATGCCGGCCGGCGCCGCAGCCCACATCGATGACGCGCGTGGCCGGTCCGATGGCCAACCGATCGAAATCGACTGTCAGCACTGGGTCTGGCTTCCGATTGCGGCTTTGCGCGCAATTGCCCGCTGGTAAACCCGGACGGTTTGCGCGGCTACTGCCTCCCAACTGAAGACGCTGACCGCGCGATCCCTTCCCGCTCGACCGAGTTCGGCGCGCTTTTCCGGCGAGTCGAGCAGCGCGCCCAACGCTTGGGTGAGGGCGTCGACGTTGGCGGGCGGCACCAATTCGGCGCAGGCGCCATCGGTTCCCAAGACTTCGGGCAGCGCGCCCACCCGGCTGGCGACGATGGGGGTGCCGCTGGCCATGGCTTCTACCGCCGGCAACGAGAAGCCTTCGTAGAGAGACGGAATGCAGGCCACCTCGGCCGACGCGAACAGGGCGGCGAGATCGGCATCCGAGACGCCGCTGGCGATGTGGACGATGTCTGAGATGCCAAGCTCCGCAATGAGTTTGTGCGTGGGCCCGTTGGGTTCGACCTTTGCGACGAGACGCAACTCGAGGTCTCGATTCACCCGCAGCCTGGCAACGGCATGCAACAGCGTGCTGACTCCCTTGAGCGGGGTATCGGCACTGGCGATCGCAATCACCCGCCCGCGTTGCCGGGGCAGCGGTCCGGGCTGGAACAAATTGGTGTTCACGCCCAGCGGCACCACATGCAATTGATCTGGCGAGACGCCGAAGTCGGTGACGATGTCCGCAGCCGACGACGACGACACCGTCAGCAAATCCGGAATCTGGCGCGCCACCTGCTTTTGCATGGTGGCGAATCCATACCAGCGGTGCACCAACGGTTTCCGCCACCATCGCGCTGCGGCGAGGTCGAGCACCCGATCCCGGGTGATCGGATGGTGCACGGTGGCCACCACCGGAAGACCAGCGGCGATCTTAAGCAGCCCGGTGCCCAGGCTTTGGTTGTCGTGAACAATGTCGAAGTCGGCGAGGCGGTCGGCGAGTTGCCGCGCCACCCGCAGCGTGAACGTTCGCGGCTCCGGGAACCCGGCCGTCCACATGGTAGCTAGTTCCAGCACGTCGATCGCGTCGCGGATCTCGCTTGGCCGCGGCACCCGGAAGGGGTCCGGTTCGCGGTACAGATCCAGGCTCGGCACCTTGGTCAGCCGCACCCGCGGATCAAGAAGCTGTGGGTACGGCTGCCCGGAGAAGACCTCGACGTCATGCCCGAGCTCCACCAGACCACGGCTGAGATGGCGCACGTAAACACCCTGTCCGCCGCAATGAGTCTTACTACGGTAGGACAGCAGGGCAATTCGCATACTCAACTCTTATCCGCCCACCAAACGCCGCGGGCAAGCGCCCCCCATTCCGTCGCCATCAACGCACTCGCGACCACCGCGGCAGCAAACTGGACATGTGTCCAGATGATAGTTCGGTGACCTAATCGACGCAACGCGCCGGACCGGTCGCCTGCCTGCGGCGCAGACCAACCGGGAGAATTGTCGTGCGGCATTGAAAACCGACGTTAACGACGATGTCTCGATTTGGTTTAGAAACGGCGTTCGCGGTCGACTTAGGTGTAGAGATTCCCCGCCCGCACGAGTAGACAGACCGCTCTGTCTTACTGAACGTTTCCAGCCTCGAGCCTGTCTTCAAGAACCAGGACGGCCGTCGAAGGTTTCAGCCACTGGTCGACCGAGGAGCACGCCATGAGCCTAGCCCCTACAGATCTGTTTCCCGCGTACTTGAGGTTGAGCACCCGGCTGGTCTCCGAACTGGGAGCCCAGAACAGCACGCTGCGGGCCGCGGTCCAAGGCACTGGCTCAGCGGTGATTGTCTACGCCGGAGGCGAGGTCGACGCCTGCAACGAGGACACCTGGCGCCTGCTGCTTCGCGAGGCGTCGGCGTTCGTTGACCCGCAGCACCCGTTCCTGGTCGACATCAACAGCGTCGACTTCATGTCCTGTTCGGGGTGGGAAGCATTGGCAGACCAGGCGCACCGATGCCGTGAGCGCGGGATCGATCTCTGTCTGATCAGCTTGCAACCGTCGGTCGGCCGAATGGTGGAAGCGTGCGGCCTGGGTGACGTTCTGACCGTGCACCCCAGCGCAGCCCAAGCCTTGGACCTCTACGAACCAGCCTGCCCCGAGGTCGAGATCGGCGAAGCCTGCTAAAGGATTAGGGCCTAACCGCCGAGATTGCGCACCGCCGTGTCGAGATCCTCGGCCTGCTCCGCGAATTCCCGGTCGGAGAGGTCGGTGCCGCCGGCCCGCTCCACCACGTCCTGGCGCGTCGCGATTTGCAACGCCCCGCGATAGTCGTCGGACTCGAGTTGATCGGGGGTGACCACCTCGGTGCGCCCTTCGATGAGGATCAGCACCGCGTCCTCGTCTGAAGAGTCGAGCAATCGGCGGACGTCCTCTGCCTCGACCGTCATTTCTGGCCCCTTCCGGTGCGCTGCTGCAATTTGTCGATGAGCTCGGATGCCTGTGCCTTGGTGAGGTTCTCGGGAAGGTCTTCGCCGGCTTCCCGTGCCAAGGTGTTGAGGTAGCTGCGCTGCGGGCCGGTCATGGGCTCGTCACCGGTGACCCACTGCGACTGGTCCTTCTCCGGGTTCTCCTGCGGGGCTCGTGCCGCGTCGTCGGCCATGAAACTAGCTATGCCCGCTCGCCGACGGTCATAACCAGGCACCGCGTGTCCGCTGACCGACATAGATTGGTGAGGTGGGGCGACGCACATGTGCCCCGTCGAACGGAGCTGGAATGGACGAGAGGACCGCCGCCGAAGAGATGGACCCGGCGCGACGAGCCGCCAAGGTGGGGGAGCGGGTCAAGGAACTCAGTGAACGCCGCGCCGCGCTGGCCGCCGGCCAGCGGCCGACCAGAGAGTCGGTGGATCTGGCCCGTCACCGCGCGGAGGAATCTATGCACCGTGCTCAAGCCGCCCACCATGCCGCGGCTGTACGCCACGAGGAGTTGGCGCGGGTCCATGAGAGAACGGCCAACACCTTCCAGTCAGCAGCGTTGCACGGCGTCGACGATCCGGCGCATCTGCAAGAAGTGGCCGACCGGCATTGGGAAGCCGCGCAGGAAAGCCACCTGAAGAGCCTGGAAGATCAGGCCAAAGCCGACGATCCTGGTAAGTCGTCGTCGGGTTAGGGGTCAAGGCCGCAGCGCCACCCGGATGCAGTTGTCTTTTTTGTTCTTGAACAAGTCATAGGCCCGCACACCTTCTTCCAGCGGCAGGTCGTGGGTGATCAGCTTGGCGGGGTCCAGGTCGCCCTGCTCGACATAGTCGAACAACCGGGTCATGTAGCGCTGGCCGTGCTGCTGCGAAGTCTTGAGGGTGAGTCCCTTGTTGGTCAGCACACCCATCGGGAACTTGTCGGTGACCCCGTAGACGCCAAGCACCGAGACCACCCCGCCCTTGCGGCAGGCCAGTATCGCTTGCCGCATGGCGGTGGCCCGGTCGGTTTCCAGCCGCAGCAATTGCTTGGCCTTGTCGTACAGCTGCTGCACTCCGGTGCCGTGGCCCTCCATGCCGACCGCTTCGATGCAGGAGTCCGGTCCTCGACCTCCGGTCATCTCACGCAATGTCTCGTGCACACTGTCGACCGCGGTGTAGTCGATGGTCTCCAGGCCGAAGTGATCACGCGCCAGCGCCAAGCGCTCGGGAATCCGGTCGATGACGATGGATCGCTCGGCCCCCAGCAATAGCGCGCTGCGGGCCGCCATGAGGCCGACGCCGCCCGCGCCCCATACCGCGACCGTGTCACCTCCGGCGATATCGCAGAAGTCGGCGCCCATGAAGCCAGTCGGCACCGCGTCGGAGAGGAACAGCGCTTGTTCGTCGCTGATGTCGCCGGGGATGGCGAAGCAATTCGCGTCGCCGAACGGGACCCGGACGTATTGGGCGTGGGAGCCCGCGTAGCCGCCGAAGGGATGGGTGTAGCCGTAGATACCCCCGGACGGATACCCGAGCAGCGGCTGCTGCAGTTCGGCGTTGGGGTTCGTGGTGTCGCAACAGGCATACAATTCGTGGTCGCAATACCAGCACTGGTTGCATGCGATGAACGACGGCACCACCACTCGGTCACCGACCTTGGTATCGCGCACTTCGGGGCCGGTCTCGGCGACCACACCCATGAACTCGTGGCCGAAAACGTCGCCTTCTCGCATGCCGGGCAGGTAGCCGTCGATGAAGTGCAGGTCCGACCCGCAGGTGGTGGTCAGCCGGACTTCGACGATCACATCGTGTGGATTGAGCAGCTTGGGGTCGTCGACCGTCTCCACCGACAAGTCGTTGACGCCGTTCCAGCACAGTGCGCGCATTGTTCCCTCTCGCTTACCGCGCGGATTCCCGCGCGCTGGGGTTGGACTTGATGGTCGGGACCTCACCGGTCTGCAGCAAGGCGCGCAGGCGATACAGCAACTTGAATGCGGCCGCACCGGTCAGCATCCCCGGCGCGGGGGTCTTGACGTGCAGGGTCACCTCGGTGCCCAGGTCGCGCGGGGCGGGTCGATACTTGACCGTCAGTTCGTTGTCGTCGGAGGTCCCGACGAACTCGACGCCGTCGGGGAAGCTGACCAGTCGCGATTCCCAGGTCACATTGGGTTCGCCCAGCGTCCGCCATCGGTAGCGGTCCTCGCCCGTGGCTTCGACTTCGGCGATGTCACCGAGAACCACCGACAAGCGAGCGGGGTCGTGCCAGGTCTCTGCCACGCGCTCGACCGGGCACGCGATGGTGACCGTCTGGGCTGCGGCCCGTTGTGGTTGCAGCTCGACAACCTTGTTGACCACGTTGAGCACTTGGCCTTTGGCGGCGTCCAGATAACTCATTGCACGCTCCCTTCGTTGGCTGGTTGCGTTACCCACCGATGCAGCGCCCAAACGACAGGACGCGGATTGAGTAGCCGTGTGGTGTGCGGGTATTGGTGGGACGTGGAGCCGTTCGAGTCAAGCGAGAGCCCGCACTTGGAAGAGGAGGCGCCCGCGACTACGCCCGCCGTTGCGTCCGGTGGCCGGCTGATGTCGCGGATATCGCCGCCACTGTTGCCGCCGGAGCCGGCGGGGCTGCACGAGCTGACCGTCGACGGCGGGCGCAAAGTTCTGCTCTATGTGCCTAGCGGGTACCGGCTCACCACGGCGGCGCCGTTGGCCGTGTTGTTACACGGCGCCGGGGGCAATGCCCGCGGGGGGATCGACCCGTTCCTCGGGTTCGCGGACGGATGCGGTGTGCTGCTGCTGGCGCCCGAGAGCACCGCTTCGACCTGGGACGTGATTGTCGGATCCTTCGGGCCCGATGTGCGGCTGGTGAACAGTGCTCTGTCCCACGTCTTCACTCATTACGCCGTTGACGTCAATCATGTTGCAATAGGCGGGTTTTCGGATGGCGCGTCATATGCGCTGTCGCTGGGATTGACCAACGGTGACCTGTTCACCCATGTCATCGCGTTCTCGCCGGGGTTCGCTGCACCTGGAGACACCGTGGGACGGCCCGCCGTCTTTATCGCCCACGGCACCCACGACCAAGTGCTGCCCATTGACATGACCAGCCGTCGGCTGCGGCCGCGGCTAGAACGCGCCGGTTATGACGTTGCCTATCAGGAGTTTTCGGGAGGTCACCTGGTGCCGGCCGAGCGCGCCAGGTCGGCCCTGGACTGGTTCCTGCGGTAGCGATGGCCGAAGTCGCCATCCTGATCGGCCTGCAGGCGGCGGGCAAAACCACGTTCTACCGGCAGCGGCTCGCGGCAACCCACGTGCATGTCAGCAAAGACAACTTCCGCCACAACCGCAACCGGCAGCGCAGGCAGATGCAGCTGATCACCGACGCTCTGGCGGCGGGCCGCGACGTGGCGGTCGACAACACCAATCCCTCCTCGCTCGAATGGGAACCGATCGTCGACCTCGCGCACGCGTGCGGCGCGCCGGTTGTCGCATACTGGTTCCCACCAGACGTCACCGCTTCGTTGCGGCGCAATGTCAATCGCAGCGGACATGCGCGCGTATCAGAGATCGCGATCTTGTCGACGGTCAAACGTCTGCGGCCACCTCGCCCCGAGGACGGCTTCGACCGACTCGTCGAGGTCAGCTTCGACGGCGCAGGCGGCTTCCGCCTGGCGCCCCTCGATATGCGGACGCAATGAATCGCGTTCGTAGTGTTTGCCTCCGCCAATACGGGAATCCGTACTGCCAAGCCGTTGCGTCAGGCGGGGCCCGGGGGAAAGGGGAAGTCGTGACAGCCACGATCGGCCACCGAGGTGGCGTCACGATCATCGGAGCCGGGTTCGGCGGCATCTGCATGGCAATCAAACTGCGTCGCGCCGGAATTCCGTTCACGATCATGGAGAAGGGTGACCGGGTCGGCGGAGTGTGGCGGGACAACACCTACCCAGGCGCGGCTTGCGACGTTCCGTCGCATTTGTACTCGTACTCCTTCGAGCCGAGCCACGACTGGTCGCGCAAGTACGGCACCCAACCCGAGATCCAGAGCTACATCGACTACTGCGCGCGCAAGTACGGCATCATCGACCACGTCCGCTTCGGTCAAGAGGTAACGCGAGCCGGTTTTGACGAGACGACGGCCCAATGGACCGTCGAGACCTCCGACGGTGGCAGCGTCAACTCCGCCTTTTTGGTCGCCGCCACCGGTCAGCTCAGCCTGCCCGCAGATCCGAAATTTCCTGGAATGCAAGACTTCACCGGGCACGCCTTCCATTCGGCGCGCTGGGACCACGATTACGACTTGCGCGGCAAGCGGGTTGCGGTCGTGGGCACCGGCGCGTCGGCAATCCAGTTCGTTCCCGAGATCGCGCCGCAGGTCGACCAGCTGCACCTGCTGCAGCGGTCGGCGCCGTACGTGTTGCCAAAGCCCGACCGGCGCTACACCCCGCTAGAGAAGTATCTCTACCGGCATTTCGCCGGCTCGCTGGTGGCCAGCCGAACCCGCCAGTACGTCTACCACGAGGCGCGGGTGATCCCGTTGACCAAGGGGATCGGCATCAAAGCGCTGGAGCGCGGATGGGAACGCTACCTGCGTTCGCAGATTTCCGACGAAGCGCTGCGGGCCAAGCTGCGTCCCGACTACCCGATTGGGTGCAAGCGGGTGCTGCTGTCCAACGATTGGTATGCAGCGCTGAGCCGGCCCAACGTCGAGGTGATCACCGCCGGCCTGACCGAAGTGAGACCCCACAGCATCGTTGCGGCGGACGGCAGCGAATGCCAAGTCGACACCATTATCTTCGGCACCGGCTTCGCGGCGAACGACTTCCTCGCCCCGATGACGATCGTCGGTCGGGACGGTCGCCGGCTGCACGACGTATGGCAAGACCGCGGCGGGGCCGAAGCGTTCAAAGGCATTGCGGTGAGTGGCTTTCCGAACCTGTTCATCTTGTACGGGCCGAATACGAACCTGGGCCACAACTCGATCATCTACATGCTGGAGTCCCAGGCCGACTATGTGCTCGAGGCGATCCGGCACGCCGCCACGCACGGCGCCAAATGGCTCGACGTGCGGCCCGAAGCTCACCAGGAATACAACGACGACCTGCAGCGCAGCCTGAAGAAAACGGTGTGGCAGCGCGGTTGTGACAGTTGGTATGTGACCGAGGCGGGCAAGAACACCAATAACTGGCCGAGTTTCACGTTCGACTACCGGCGCCAGACCCGGTTCTTCGATCCGGTGCATTACCGGACCGACGCGGCCGAACCATCCCAGCTCATCACCACAGGAGGTCAACGATGACCACCACCGTCGAAACCCTGCCCATCCTGCAGACCTTGGCCGCGCGGGTGCAAGCGGCCGGGTCAGGCAAATACCGCGAGGTCACCAATGCGATGACCGGTCAGACGTTGGGCCGGGTGCCCCACTGCAGCGCCGAGGACGTGGTCGCCGCGGCCGAGCGCGCCCGGCGAGTGCAGCAGAGCTGGGCGGCGCGCCCTGTCGCCGAACGCGCCGCTGTGCTGCTGCGTTTTCACGACCTGGTGCTCAAGCGCCAAGACGAGGTGCTCGACATCATCCAGTTGGAGAACGGCAAGGCTCGTCGGCATGCGTTCGAGGAAGTCATCGACGTGGCACTCACCTCGCGCTACTACGCGAACACGGCCGAGGAGGCGCTCAAACCCAAACGGCGCCAAGGGGTTCAGCTGGTGCTGACCGAGGTGTGGGAATACCACCATCCCAAAGGTTTGGTCGGTGTCATCGCCCCGTGGAACTATCCGTTGACGCTGGGTATCAGCGACGCCATTCCGGCGATCGTGGCCGGCAACGCGGCGGTGATCAAGCCCGACGACCGCACCCCGTTCTCGGTGCTCTGGGCGTTGGGTCTGCTGGAGGAAGCCGGGATGCCGCCGGGATTGGTGCAGATCGTCACCGGCCCGGGTTCGGAGCTCGGCACACCGATCATCGAACAGTCTGACTATCTGATGTTCACCGGTTCCACCAGCGTCGGACGCAACGTGGCCGCGCAGGCCGGGGAGCGGTTGATCGAATGTTCGATGGAATTGGGCGGCAAGAACGCGCTGTTGGTGCTCGACGACGCCGACCCAGGTAAGGCCGCGGTCGGCGCCACCCGCGCCTGCTTCTCCAACGCCGGACAGCTGTGCATTTCGATCGAGCGGATCTATGTGCCGAAACCGTTGTGGGACAACTTCGTTCGCAAATTCGTCGCGGCGACGGAGAAGATGAAGCTGTCGGCGGCGCTGGACTATTCGGGCGACATGGGTTCGTTGATCAACGAAACCCAGCTCAAGACGGTGATCGAACACGTCGACGACGCGGTGGCCAAAGGCGCCACCGTGCTCACCGGCGGCCGCCCGCGCCCGGACATCGGTCCACACTTCTACGAGCCGACCATTCTCACCGGCGTCAAGGAGGGCATGACCGCCTACGCCGACGAGACCTTCGGTCCAGTGGTGTCGCTGTACCCGGTGGACAGTGAGGACGAAGCGATCGCGAAGGCCAACGACAGCACCTTCGGCTTGAACTTCAGCGTGTGGACCTCAGACCCGCAGCGCGGCCGCCGCGTCGCCGCGCAACTGCAGGCCGGAACGGTCAATGTCAACGAAGGCTATGCCGCAGCCTGGGCGTCGCTCGACGCGCCGATGGGCGGCATGAAGGACTCCGGGCTCGGCCGCCGCCACGGTGAACACGGGATATTGAAATACACTGAGTCGCAAACCATTGCGATCGAACGCGTACTGCCCGTCGGCGCCCCGCCGTGGGTGCGCGCGGATCGCTACGCCCGAGTGATGACCCAGGGACTGCGCGCGCTCAAGCGGCTGCCCGGCGTCAAGTAGGAGGAAGACATGACTTCAGACGTCGACTACGACGTAGTCATCATCGGCTCCGGATTCGGCGGCTCGGTATCGGCGCTACGGCTGACCGAGAAGGGCTACCGCGTGGCGGTGCTGGAAGCCGGGCGCCGGTTCGAGGACTCGCAATTCCCCAAGAACAGCCTGGACGTCCGCAATTTCTTGTGGGCACCCAAACTGGGCTGCACCGGTATCCAGCGGATCCATGTGCTGCCCGACGTCATCGTGCTCGCCGGGGCGGGCGTGGGCGGCGGCTCGCTGAACTACGCGAACACCCTGTACGAACCCAAGTCGGACGCCTTTTACCGCGACCGGCAGTGGGCGCACATCACCGACTGGCGCTCTGAGTTGGAGCCCTACTATGACCAAGCCAAACGCATGCTCGGTGTCGTCCGAAACCCCACCATGACCCCGTCCGACCAAGTTTTGCGCAAGGTGGCCGATGACCTGGGCGTCGGCGACACGTTCGGCATGACCCCGGTCGGCGTCTTCTTCGGACCGGACAACAACCCCACGCCGGGGGTGGAAGTCGAGGATCCGTTCTTCGGCGGGGCGGGTCCGCGCCGGCGCGGCTGCCTCGAAGTGGGCGAGTGCATGACCGGTTGCCGGCACAACGCCAAGAACACCCTGGTGAAGAACTACCTGTATCTGGCCGAACGCGCCGGTGCCCGCGTCCACGACCTGACCACCGTCACCGCGGTGCGCCCCCTTCCCGACGGCGGATACGCCGTGGACACCGTGCGCAGCGGCAGTTGGCGTAAGCGGCGCACGGCCGGCACCATCACTGCTGAGCAGGTGATCTTCGCCGCCGGCACCTGGGGAACCCAGCAGTTGCTGCACCGACTGAAGGCCGACGGCACGCTGAGCAACGTCTCCGACCGGCTCGGGGTACTGACTCGAACGAACTCCGAGGCGCTGTGCGGCGCCAGCGTGCGGATGCGTCAAGGCAAAGACGCGGGCTTCCATCAGGGCGTCGCCATCACGTCCTCGATCCACCCCGACGAGCGGACCCACATCGAACCCGTCCGCTACGGCAAGGGTCCGCAGTCGATGGGCCTGCTGACCACCGTCATGACCGACGGCGGCGGCCGCTTCCCGCGCTGGCTGAGATGGCTGGGGCAAGTGCTGCGTCACCCGGGACAGGCCGCCTCGGTCTACGTCGGCCTGCGTGACTGGTCCCAGCGGACCGTGATCGCGTTAGTCATGCAGACCGAGGACAACTCATTGACGCTGTTTCCCAAGCACAGGCGGTTGGGTGGGGTCAAGCTGTCGTCGCGGCAAGGCCACGGGGTGCCGAACCCGACCTGGATTCCCAAAGCCAACGAAGCGGTCCGCAAGCTCGCTGAGGATATCGGCGGCATGCCGTACAGCAGCGTCGGGGAAATCTTCGACGTCCCCCTGACGGCGCATTTCCTCGGTGGCTGCGTCATCGGCGACTCACCGCAGACCGGCGTGATCGATCCCTACCACCGCATGTACGGCCATCCTGGGCTGCACGTGGTGGACGGGTCGGCGATCTCTGCCAACATCGGCGTCAACCCGTCACTGACCATCACCGCGCAGGCAGAGCGCGCAATGTCGTTCTGGCCTAACAAGAACGAGCCTGACGGTCGACCGAGGCTCGGAGAGGCCTACGAACGCATCGCGACGGTGGCGCCGCAACGGCCGGTGGTTCCGACGCACGCTCCGGCGGCGTTGCGGCTGGCCTGACCCGGCGGCCGCTGCGGTCGCGCGCAAGGTGCTGGACGGCTAGGTTGCCGTCATCTTGGTTTTCATGCAGAGGAGCACCTCGTGTCCGACAAGACGCCCGACGACATCTTCAAACTGGCCAAGGACGAGCACATCGAATATGTCGACGTCCGGTTCTGTGATCTGCCAGGAACCATGCAGCACTTCACAATTCCTATCTATGCCTTCGATGAGGACGTGTTCGAGGACGGCTTGGCCTTCGACGGCTCGTCAATTCGCGGATTCCAGTCGATCCACGAGTCCGACATGTTGCTGCTACCCGATCCGGAAACGGCGGTGATCGACCCGTTCCGAAAAGCCAAGACGCTGAATGTGAACTTCTTCGTGCATGACCCGTTCACTCTCGAGGTCTATTCGCGCGACCCGCGCAACGTCGCGCGCAAAGCCGAGAACTATTTGGTCAGTTCCGGCATCGCCGATACCGCCTTCTTCGGCCCAGAAGCCGAGTTCTACATTTTCGACTCGGTCAGCTTCGACTCGAGCACCAACGAATCCTTCTACAAAGTGGACGCGACTTCGGGGTGGTGGAACACGGGGAAGGAAACCGAGGCTGACGGCAGCCCCAACCTCGGCTACAAGGTGCGCCCCAAGGGGGGCTACTTTCCGGTGGCGCCCACCGACCATTACGTCGATCTGCGGGACCAGATCCTCACCCACCTGACCAATGCCGGCTTCCTGCTGGAGAAGGGCCATCACGAGGTCGGCAGCGGCGGCCAGGCCGAAATCAACTATCAGTTCAACACTTTGTTGCATGCGGCCGACGACCACCAGATGTACAAGTACATCGTCAAGCAGACCGCCAGACACGCCGGCAAGACCGTGACTTTCATGCCCAAGCCGCTGTTCGGTGACAACGGGTCGGGCATGCACTGCCATCAGTCGCTGTGGAAAGACGGCGTTCCGCTGATGTTCGACGACGAGGGTTACGCCGGCCTCTCGGACCTTGCGCGCCACTACATCGGCGGTCTGCTCTACCACGCCCCCTCGTTGTTGGCCTTCACCAATCCGACGGTCAACTCCTACAAGCGGCTGGTTCCCGGCTACGAGGCCCCGATCAACCTGGTCTACAGCCAGCGCAACCGCTCGGCGTGTGTGCGAATCCCGATCACCGGTAACAACCCCAAAGCTAAACGGCTCGAGTTTCGGTGCCCGGATTCTTCTGGAAACCCGTACCTTTCGTTCGCGGCCATGTTGATGGCCGGGCTGGACGGCATCAAGAACAAGATCGAGCCTCCGCCGCCAATCGACAAGGACCTGTACGAGTTGCCGCCCGAGGAAGCCGCCGATATTCCCCAGGCACCCACCGCCCTGTCCGCGGTAATCGACCGCCTGGAAGAGGACAGCGAATACCTTACGGAGGGCAGCGTTTTCACGCCTGACTTGATTCAGACGTGGATCGATTACAAACGCGACTACGAAATTGCGCCGGTCAACCTACGCCCCACCCCGTACGAGTTCGCGCTGTATTACGACGTGTGAGCGCGTCAGGCGTCCGGGTCGGGTGCCCATCGCGGCAGGCGCACGTCAGTGCGGTGCGCAGAACGCGCGGCCGCCAGAGTTGCCGTGCGTTCACCGTTGATCGCGGTGGTCGGTGGCGGCTGACCCTTACGCAGGGTCGCGATGAGTTCTCGATAGGGGCCAATGAGGTAGACGGTGTCGCCGGCCTTCAATCGGGCATCGCGGCGTGGCCGTAACCGAATCGGCCCTTCGGGCCGGGTGATGGCAATGACACGAGTTTGAGTGGACATGTCGACCATGCGGAGCCCGTCTAACTCGCTACCCGCGGCGACGAGCATTCCGCCGACCATGAAGGAGCGCTGCCCGACCCAGAACGTACCCAATACCTGCAACCCCATCGCGGCGCCGATGAACCAAGGCGCCGCCAGGTCGACGATCGACCGCACGTTCTCGAAGCCGAATCGCTTGTTGATGGCGGTACCCAGTGTGCGCCCTTGCACCCGCATGACGATGGGCACTTTGGTGTCGGATCCCAGAAGTTCGAGCAGCACGATGCCGGTTTCAATGTTCTGCATGTCGTCGTGCGTCACCACCGCCACGCCGCGGGCGCGGTCCACGCGCGCCGTCTCCAGCGTCTGGCGCATCGTCGAATTCCCGAAGATCACCGGCACGTCCAGTTTTGTGGCGGCCGGGAGGAAGCGATTGTTCTCGTCCTGCTCTATGACGACCACGTCGTATCCGGCGGTGGTCAGCTCGCTGACGACGCGAATGCCGACCGAACCCAGCCCCACCACGACGACATGCCCGCGCATATGACGCGCCCGGCGCAGCGCGGCCGTCTGCAGGAAGCGGCGGGACAGCAGCAGATCGGCAAGGAAAGCCACCAGGATGGCCGTGATGATGACGCCGCCGAACATCAACCCGACAGCGAACAGCCGCAACAAGATCGATTGTCGGGCGAAGCTGAAGTCACCGTAGCCCACCGTCGTAATCGTTTCGGAGGCGAAATACAACGAGTCGATCCAGGACATCGTCGGGTTGTGGTACCCGAAGCGCACCACCGTGGTCGCGCCGAGGGTGAGCAAGACAGTGAACGCCACCGAGGGAAACAAGATCGGATTCACGTCGTCGCGCATAGCGCGCGCTGCGTCGATGACTCGTCGCATCCTGGAGTTCCGAGCGCGCGTCGCACACGTGGGTGGCACGGTGATTCCGCGAGCCTCCAATTCGTCCTTCGCACCGATCATGGAAGTCCAGTCGCCGGTGTACACCTGCAGATCGCGTCCTGGACACGCCACGACCTCACCGGGGACGGGTGCGTTTCTGCCGTGCACCACCGCAACCGGCGCTAAGTCGGCGTAGATTTCGCGCAACGTTCCCTGGTGCGGCGCTTCAGCTCCCCACACTACGAATTCGATTCCCGCCGTGGCGAACTGGTGCGCGTTGCGGGACAGCACGGCCTCGACCAGTGAGGGCGTAGCGAGTTCGGCGACGTCCAAAATTGCCCCAGGGCCGTTCACGGTGGCCACCTTCCGGCGCAATACGTCGTTGGCCAACCGTGCAACCACCCGAATGTTTGAGCTGTATTGCCTTGCCAATAAGGCGATTTCGAGATTGACAGCGTCATTGGGCCCGGCGCAGACGACAGCCCGGGCCCGGTGCACTCCGGCGCCCAGGAGATCGGCGGCAGTATTGATCCTGACGATCCGGGCGCCCGCGCCTCTTAGCTCCTCGGCGATCGTTTTCGACAGCGCGTCGTCACCGCTGACGATGATCTCGCGATGGAACTGCAGAACCTCGGCCATGTCGGAGAATCCGGTCGCTAGGTTCGCACGTTCCGGTAATGCCGCAATGAGTGCGCCATGATCTCCCGACCTGTGTTCCCGACTTCAGTGTTCCTAATGAACTATCGACTAAGACGCGGGAAACTGCCACCGGAGCGGGGCGGCAAGAATCTGAACAGCCATGTGAGGCAACATGTTCGACTCAAGCCCGTCACGCACAGGAAATGCTTGGCGCATATGGGGGCGTACTTAAGGCTGCACGAAGGCCTTGATGGCGCGGCGCTCGTCCATAGCTCGGTATGCCTCCGCGAACTCATCCAGCGGCAGGTACAGATCGAAGACCTTGCCGGGGTTGATGCGTCCGTCGAGGACCAGGTCGATCAATCGCGGCAGGAAGTGCCGGACGGGGGCGGGGCCGCCGCGCAATCCGACGATGGCGCCGAAGAGTTGCCCTCCGGTGATGTTGACATCGTGAGGGACGCCGACGAACCTACGAAAGCGGCGCGACGGACAGAACGGATCGCCTGGTGCATTGACTGTGCGGTGCCCACACATTCCAAGACGGCGTCTGCACCGATCCCGTCGGTCATGTCCTTGATGACGCCACACCCTCGCCGCCGCGCTCGGCGACAATGTCGGTCGCGCACACGCACGTCGCGGCGGTGCGGATGAGCGCGTCGGTGGGTCGACGATGCGCGGTTCCGGCTCGTGCTCTGCGCGCACGTCGCCCGCGCCGTATATGACAGCTCGTCGCATAAATCCTCTCCTTTGCTTCCGGCAGACTCCTACCCACGTCTCGCCGGCCTGACCTGCCGTGGCCCGTACGGCATCCGCGCGTCCGCGAACGCTTAGTTGGTTTAAGCACGGGGCGAATCGGTTTAATCCACCGTAATGAGCGACTCATCTTTGCCGGTCGAGCTTCGTGAGCGTGATCCGGAGTTCATCCGCGCGGTCCTTCCTACGCTGTGGTTGGCCTCGACGGTGTGGTTTCGCGCCGAGGTGAACGGTTTCGAGAACGTCCCGGACGAGCCGGTGTTGTTCGTCGGGAACCACAGCGGGGGCGGTGCCACGCCGGACACCTTCGTTTTACTTCTCGCCTACAACACCTTCTTCACCGTGGAAGGGCGTCCGCTGTACGCACTGGCGCATGACACCATCACGGCCGCGCCGGTGCTCGGCGGGCTCACCCGCAAGCTCGGCGTCGTTCCCGCCGACAACGGGTTTGCGGAGAAGATCTTCGACAGCGGCGGCTCAGCGCTGGTGTACCCAGGCGGGGATGTCGAGGCGCTGCGGCCGTGGCGGGACCGGCACAAGATCGTCTTCTCAGGTCGCAAGGGTTTTCTGCGCTTGGCTCACCGTTGCAACGTCAAGATCGTTCCGGTGGTCGCGACCGGCGGTCACGACACCCTGATCGTGCTCAACGACGGCCGGCGCACGGCAAAGATGCTGCGGTTGGACAAGTTCCTCCGGGTGAAGAGCTTGCCGATGACACTGAGCGTCCCGTGGGGTTTGCTGCCGGTCCCGTTACCGCACTTGCCCCTACCGGCGAAGATCCGCATGGAGGTGCTCGAACCGATCGACCTGCGGGAGCGTTTCGGCGCCCAGCCGGACTGGGACGACGCGTTCGCCTACGTCACCAGCGTCATGCAGGTCGGACTGTCGAACCTGGCCAGCCAAACCGTCCTCCCGTTGGTCCGGTGAGATGACGCAGACAGTTACCGTCTCCCGCGTCATCCGCTGCCCGGTCGACGAAGCGAGCGGCTTCGTCACCGATCCGCACAAGTTGATTCCCGAAGTGTCAGCGTTCAGCCGGTGCAAATTCGTCGAGTCGTGCGACGACGGTGAGCTATGGGATGTGTTCCTCAACAGCGGCACCATCTATCTCGGTGGCCGCGTGCTCGTTTCACCGCCCGGTGACGGGCGCATGACGTGGCGGTCGGTCCGGGGGACACGGCATTCGTTCGAAGCTCGGGTCGAGCCGCATCGTCGGGGTAGCCGGTTGACCCTGACCCTGCAATATCGACTCACCGGATATGTGATCGCCCGGATCAGTGAGCTGATCGGCCGCGGTCTGGCTACTCGCAACCTCGAAGCCGCTGCAGAAGAGATCCGGCACCACCTCGAGTTCGAAAGCGATCGATCGAACCGCCGGTGACCGAAGTCACATCGGTGTTTGAGGCGTCGGCTGTGTGGAATCACTTGGCCTGACACCGAACGAGGTCATGGCTCATGCCACGAGGAGAGTTTCGATGAGTGAACAAGACAAAGCCGGCGAGGCCCGCAAGGGTCTGATCGATTCGGTCAAGGGCAAGGCGAAAGAGGTTGTCGGTGCCGTGACCGGCAACGATTCGCTGACTAAAGAGGGTCAGCTGGAGCAGTCGCAAGCCGAAGAACGCCGGGAGGCCAACCGCATCGACGCCATCGCGGAGGCGGAGGCGGATCAAGCTCGCGCCAACGAGGCCGAGGCCAAGGTGAAGGGTGCCCAGCAGCGCTTGGCGGCCAACGCCCAAGCCACGGCGGCTGAGGATTCGATCGAGGCCCAGGAGGCCGCGCAGAAGCAGGCGGCCGACCAGGCTGCTCAGCAGCGAGCCGCCACCGAGCGGACCCAAGCAGAGCTCGAAGCCCAACGCGAGATGCAAGAGGCGCGAGCCGAGGAGCGCGAGGAACTTCGCGAAGCGACCGAAGACGTGGTCGACGCCGCCGCAGAACACCAGAGTTCGGTGCAGGCGGCTTCCAACGAGCAGTTGGAAGCCGAACGCCTGCGGCGGGAGGCCCAGGACATAAGCAAGCAATCGGACCTGCCCTGAGGGCACGGCTAGACACAGGAGCAGCTGATGAAAATATCTGGCGTCACACAACAAGTTCTGCGCTTCCAATACCAGCTCGCCCGTTTGCCGTTGCAGGTGATCGAGGACCGGGTCTTCGCCCGAGTTCGCTCCGAAGCGCCGGCGCGATTGTTCTTCGAGCGTTCGCTGGGCATGCTCGACACGACCATCGGGGGAGTGCTGGGCGACCAGAAGCTGGCCGAGCGGGGCGCTGCGCTGCTTGAGCGCACCGATGCGCTGAGCCGCGCGGCTGAGCTCGACGCGAAGGCTCAGACGCGTAAGCAGCAGGCCGACACCAAGCTCAAGAGCGTGCGCGACGAAGCGATCCAGGATCAGCAGCAGGCGCGCGCAGCCACCGAGCAAGAGATCAAAGAAGCGCGCAACGCCGCCGAAGAACGTAAGCGTGAAGCGGCTCAGTCCGCGCAAAAGCAGAGCGCGTCGGCCAAGCAGCGCGCGGATGAGGTGGCTGCCAAGCGCAAAGAGGCGGCCGAGTCGGCCCGCGAGCAGACCGAGGCGCGCACCAAGGCCGTCGAGAACGCCGCCGCGAAGGCCGCCGACTCTAAGCTCGACGATGCCCGCGAGATGCGCAGTGAGGCTGCCGGCAAGCGGGCTGAGGCGAATCAGGTCGAGGACCTGGCCGACGCCGAGAAGGAGAAGCGGCAGGAAGAGCGCGCCAGCGACAAGTCGTAGGCGCGCTTAGGCGCCGCGGCTCACCGCCACTTGATGCCGCACCCGATCGACGGCCGCTGGTTCGTGTCGACCGGCTGTCCCGCGAGCACCGCGTCGACGGCCGCGCGCACGTCAGCGGCCGTCACCGGTCGGTCGTTACCCGGCCGGGAGTCGTCGAGCTGTCCGCGATAGACCAGTCGACGCTGCCCGTCGAAGACGAAGGTGTCGGGCGTGCAGGCCGCGGAGTAGGCGCGCGCCACGTCCTGGGTCTCGTCGTAGAGGTACGGGAACGTCCACGCATGCCGGCGAGCCTCGGCAATCATCTGGTCCGGCCCGTCTTGGGGATAGGTCACCACGTCGTTGCTGGAAATCCCGACCATCGCCACGCCCCGCTCGGCCAAGTCCCGGCCCAGATCGGCCAGTCCGGCGGCGACGTGCTTGACGTATGGGCAGTGGTTACAGATGAACGTCACCACCAGGGCGGGACCGGCGAGATCGTCGAGACCGACCGTGCGGCCGGTGGCCGGCTCAGGCAGTGCGAACGACGGCGCGGGGGTACCCAGGGCGAGCATGCTGGACTCGACGGCCATGCCCGCCAGGGTATCCGTCGCCGCTTCTCAGAGTCCGGGCAAGCAGTTGATGAACGGAATGCACGGCGGTGACGGCGGGTACGGCGGCGGGAAGCCCTCGATGATCCGCGAGTCGGTCGGGGGACTGTCCTTGTCGAAATACCAAGGGTGACAGACGCTTCTGTCCCAATCCGGCATGTGCCGCATCTCCGGTGAACCGGGACACCACTGGTAGGTGCAGCTGTTCGTCGGGCTCGGACCCGAGGTGGGGTCCTGGCACACCATTGGGGAGGGGTCGGCATGCGCGGTAGCAGTGGCCAGACCCGCACCGGCCAAGCCCAGACCGCCCGCAACGACGGCGGTCGTTGCCCACTTCGTGATTGGCCGTCTCGCCAAGTCCATGGATGTCCTTTCTTCGGGCGCTACCTCACATAGCGTCGCTGCAGAAAGGACATCAGCGCGGACTGGCTACCGATCCCAAGTGGCCTGGGCGTTAAGCGCCCGACGGCGGCGCGGTCGGGACCTGGTTGAGTCGTTGCGCCGCGAAGCTGGCGGCCTGGGCGGTCATTCCCGACTGGATGTAGGAGACGTGGGCCATGATGTTGCCGCCTCCGGTGCAGATCGGGTCCTCTGGGGCGCACAGGCTGATGAGCTTGGAGCTGTATGCCGGATTGATGGTCGGCAGCGGCTGGCCGCCGTATAAGGCGCTGGAGAAGCCGCTGGACGGCTCGCCGAACAGCGCCACGGCGGCGACGCGGTCGACCGTTTGAGGCGGCACGGCCGAGGTGGCCAGGTCGATCACCGTCGCGCCTTGGGAGTATCCGCCCAGCACGATCTTGGTGTTGGGGCAGCTGGCGACGACATCTTGAATGTGCGCGCTGGCGTCATCGGCACCCGCCGACGAGCTGCCGTGGTAGTCGTCGCTGGCCGGATAGTTGACCGCGTAGGCGTTGACCGACCGGCCACGCGCCTGCGAGGTGAGGGAGTCGACAAACGACTCGCCGACGTCGCCGAGCCCGGGCGCCTGGTGGGTGCCGCGGGCGAACACCACCGCGATGTCCGAACACGGGTCAGCGGCGGCGGCAGGACCGCCCAGTGGCGAGGTCAGCAACGCCCCCGCCGTCACTACCGAGGCACCAACAATGCGAGTGAGGCTGCGTGCAGTCATGCCCAAATGCTGACATACCGCTGGGAGGCGCGCCGGGGGCGGCTGCCTCCGTCACACTATGGGGCCTTATTTCGTCTCCCTGGCGATGACGGAATAGCCACTGGAAGGGGCGGCATGATGAATCGCTTGAGTGCGGTGGGACGGGTGTATCTCGTCACGGTGACGGCGTTGGCTGGATTGACCATGTGCGGTATCGGGCTGTGGTGTCTGGTCGATCCGTCGTCGTTCGCGCGAGTCGTCGCGTTCCACCAGCACCTGCACTTCTTGCATGATCTCGGCGCGTTTCAGCTCGGCCTAGGGGTCACGTTGCTGCTGGCGTTGTTGTGGGCGGACGCTCTGGCCACCGCGCTGGCCGGATTTCTGGTGGCGAACACGGTGCACACCGTCAACCACTTCGTGGACTTGCACGAAGGTGGCTCGATCGGCCAGGCGTGGTCGTTGGGTGCGCTGTCGCTCGCGGTGGCGGTGGCGTTGCTGGTGCGGCTGCGTCAGCTCCGCTCGCTCGGCGGGCCCAGCGCCTCGGGGTTGGCGACGCGAACGGGCGTTCCGTCCAGCCATGCCACGACGGCTTCGACGGTGTCGGAGTAGAAGGCGCTGAGGGTTTCTCGGGTGACATAACCCAAGTGCGGGGCAAGCGTCACGTTGGGCAGCGTCCGCAACGGGTGATCGCTGGGCAGCGGCTCGATGTCGAAGACGTCGAGGCCAGCGCCGGCGATACGGCGGTTGCTGAGCGCGGCGATCAGGGCGGGCTCGTCGATGATCGGGCCGCGGGAGGTGTTGATCAGGTAAGCGTGCGGCTTCATCAATGCCAGTTCTCGTTCGGTGACCAGGCCACGGGTGCGTTCGGAGAGCACGACATGAATGGAGACGACGTCGGCTTCTTCGAACAGCGCGGCTTTCTCGACGCGGCGCACGCCGACGTCGGCCGCGGCCTCTTCGGTCAGGTTCTGGCTCCACGCGATGACCTTCATCCCGAACACGTGGGCGTATTCAGCCATGCGTTTGCCAATGCGGCCCAGGCCGAGCAGCCCGAGCGTCCTGCCGGACAGCGTCATGCCTGTGGTGGTCTGCCAGCCGCCGTCACGCATGCGTCGATGTTCCTCGGCGAGGTTGCGCACCGTGGCGATCAACAATCCCCAGGTGAACTCGGGGGTGGCGTCGCTGACTGTGCGAAAGCGCGGATTGGCGAAATTGGAGTGGGCGACGACGACGCCGCAGTCGCTGGCCGCCGCCATGTCGAGGTTGGGCAGGCTTCTCCCGACGATGGTGATCAGCTTGAGGTTGGGCAGCCGCTCGAGCAGCGTCCGGGGGAGCGCCATGCGTTCGCGCATGGTGCAGACCACGTCAAAGGGCCGCAGCACTTCGGCGGCCTCGTCTTCGGATAGGTGCCGGTCGAATACCTCGAGGTGCGCACGCGACTGCACGGGCGACCAGTCGGCGACCTCAAGCGCCACACCGGCGTAATCGTCGAGTATCGCCACGCGAGGCATACGGTCTCCCGGTGCCTGGTGCTAGCCCTCTGAGTGTGGGGTGGGGCTTTGCGTCGACTCCCACTTCGAGGCGAGCGACCGCTTGACCGTGCTGCCGGCTTCCAGTTCGAGCTGGAAGGTCTCGCCGTTGTCGTCTTGGAACGTGATTACGAAGTGGCCATTGCTGGCGTCTTTGAACACCACCTTGTAGGGCTGTTCACCCGTGCCGCGGTCGACGGCGATGATGTCGCCGGGGGCGACGTCGTCGATTCGATCGTTACCGGAGACTTCAGACATATGCTCGACGGTAATCGATCCGGCCCTGACGCCTGGCGGCCCGTCGGGTTACCAATGCGTGAAAACGGCTTTGATCCGTGTCGGACGCCGATACGCTGCTTGCTGACATCCATCGGTAACTGAGGGGGCGGCGGCGTGTCACTAGTGCTGGTAGATCCCGGGTGGCTGACCTCGGCAGCAGCCGACTTGGAGACGCTTGGCTCCACACTCACTTCGGCCAACGCGGCCGCTGCCGCACCGACCACCTCGCTGGCAGCCGCGGCTGCGGATGAGGTCTCGACCGCGATCGCGACGCTGTTCGGTGGCTTCGGCCAGGAGTATCAGGCGCTGAGTTCTCAACTGAGCGCGTTCCACCAGCAATTCGTGCAGAGCTTGAGTGCGGGTGCAGCCTCCTATCTGGGTGCCGAGGCGGCCAACGCGTCGCCACTGCAGGTGATCGAACAGAACGTCTTGGGTGTGATCAACGCGCCCACCCAGCTGTTCCTGGGGCGTCCGCTGATCGGTGACGGAGCGGCGGGAACGGTGGCGAATCCCAATGGCGGGGCCGGCGGGCTGCTGATCGGCAATGGCGGGAACGGTTACTCGCCGACGAGCGGCAATGTCGGCGGTGGTGCCGGCGGGGCGGCGGGGTTCTTCGGCAATGGCGGTGTAGGTGGGAACGGCTCTGGGACCGGCGCCGGCGGCCCGGGTGGGTCCGCCGGATGGCTCTACGGCTGGGGCGGCCCGGGCGGAACCGGCGGCGCCGGTGGAGGAGCCGGTGGCGCCGGTGGCGCTGCTACCGGCCTGATCGGCTGGGGTGGTAACGGCGGAGCTGGCGGTACCGGTAACGGCGCCCTTGGCCGTGGTTACGGCGGCCCGGGTGGTGCGGGAGGTCTGCTCTTCGGCAGCGCCGGCCACAGCGGCTTGGGCTGGGACGGCCGAACTGTCTCCATGGGCGTCAACGCCGGCACCGAACCGTACGTGAACATCTCCGTCAACGGCGGACCGAACCTGCCCATCCTGGTCGATACCGGTTCCGAAGGTCTGGTCGTCACGCCCAATGCCATCGGCGGCCTACCGGGCCTGCTCAAGTTGGGACTGCCCATCTCTTTCGGGATGAGCGGCTACAGCGGCGGACTGACCTATCTTTTCGCGACCTACAACGCGCCGGTCGACTTCGGCAACGGCATCGTGACTGCGCCGACCCCAGTCAACGTCGTCTTGTTTGCCTTCCCGCAGACGCTGGAGGGATTCTTCGCACCGGCCGGGGTGACGGGCGTCCTGGGGCTGGGCCCGAATGCGGTGGGCCCGGGCCCGAGCAGCCCGGTCGTCGGCTTGGGCGGAGATCTCAACCAGGGTGTGCTCATCAATCAGCCGCAAGGCCAGTTGCAGTTCGGCCCGCAGACGCTGCCGAGTACTAGCCACTCGACTATCGGGGCGCCGATTTCACCGGTGCAAGTGAGCATCAACGGCGGCCCCATGCTGCCGACGACTGCGATCCTGGACTCGGGTGGCGTTACGGGCACTTTGCCGGCATCCCTGCTGCCAGCAGGGGGTCTGCCGCCCAACGCCACCATCTCGGTCTACAACATGAACAACGACCTGCTGTATACGTATGAGACCAACTCAAGCACCGGCTATACGCCGGTGATCACCACGGGCAACACGATGAACAGCGGCAATTTCCCCTTCGCCTACCAGCCGGTGTTCATCGACTACAGCCCCGGCGGAACCGGAACCACCGTCTTCTACGACCCGCACTACCCGTAACGGGTGTTAATCCCACAATCTTGGGCATCCCCGCCCTGGCCGCGTAGCTGATTCCCACGGATAAGCCTCCCGGCGTCTTGTCGCGTGCATGGGGAGGGTCCTGGGATGAGTTTCTTGATGCTGCCGCCGGAAATTAACTCGGCGCTGATGTTCTCCGGAGCGGGGGCGGCGCCCATGCTGGCCGCTGCCGCGTCGTGGAATGGCCTGGCGGCTGAACTCAGTTCCTCAGCGGAGTCCTTCTCCTCGGTGGTCTCCGGGCTGGCCGGGCAAGCATGGCAGGGCAGTGCCTCGACGGCCATGGCCGCCACGGCCGCTCGGTACGCCGGCTTTCTCAATGCCGCTGCCGCCCAAGCCGAATCGGCCGCGCAGACAGCCAACGCGATGGTCAACGCGTTCGAGGCCGCGCAGGCCGCCACCGTGCGTCCTCTCGTGGTAGCGGCCAACCGCAATAACCTCGTCAGCTTGGTCGTCACCAATCTCTTCGGACAGAACGCGCCCGCGATCGCGGCCATGGAATCCGTCTATGAAGAAATGTGGGCCCGAGACGTCAGCGCCATGGTGGGCTACCACGGTGGCGCCTCGGCCGCGGCGGCCCAACTCACGTCGTGGCAGAGCGCGTTGCAGAGTCTGCCCGCCCAGTTGTCGCCCGCGAACCTGCTCAACGTCGTCAACGCACCCGCTCAAGCGGCGCTGGGCCGCCCGTTCATCGGCAACGGCGCCAACGGAACGGCGGCCAATCCGACCGGCGGTGCCGGCGGGTTGCTGATCGGCAACGGCGGCAACGGCTTCTCGAACCCGTCCGGCAGCGGCGGCGCCGGCGGTGCGGCCGGCCTGTTCGGCAACGGCGGCAACGGGGGCAGCGGCGGGGCGACCGGAATCGGCGGCGCCGGCGGAACCGGCGGATTCTTCTTCGGCAGCGGCGGCATGGGTGGTGACGGCGGGGCCGGTGGCGCCGGCGGCAACGCCGGGCTTTTCGGCTTCGGCGGGGCCGGCGGCGCGGCCACCGGGCTAGGGCAACCCGGCGGTACCGGCGGCAACGGCGGGGCCATCGCCGGCAACGGCGGCAGCGGCGGCTTCAGCCAATCCGGCAATGGCGGCGCCGGGGGTAGCGGTGGCGCCATCGCAGGCAGCGGCGGCGACGGCGGCTCCAGCGTGTCGGGCAACGGCGGCGACGGTGGCCAAGCGGCGGTCATGTTCGGCAACGGCGGCAACGGCGGCAGCTCTGTGTTCGGCGGCGACGGCGGCGACGGGGGAGCGGGTGCGTCCCTTGCCGGCAGCGGCGGCAACGGTGGCAACGGCGGCCGGGCAGTGCTGGCCAACCATGCCGGCGACGGCGGAAACGGCGGTGACGCAGGCGATTTCGGCAGCGGTGGCGCCGGAGGTGCGGGCGGAAACGACCTCACCGGCGGCCCCAACGGCGCGACCGGCGGAAACGGCGGCAACGGGGGAGCCTCGGTCATCGGGAACGCCGGGCCGGGCGGCAGCGGCGGCAACGCCGTAGCCGCGGCCGGCACCGCGAACGGCGGTAACGGCGGCAACGGAGGCAACTCCGCCGGTTCGGGCACCGGCGGCTTCGGCGGCCGGGGTGGTGACGCGACATCCGGAGCCGGCAATGCCAACGGCGGCCAGGGCGGTGATGGCGGCACCGGCGGGTTGACCGGCAATGGCGGCGTGGGCGGTAACGGGGGAGATGCCGACGCCGCAGCAGGCACCGCCCGCGGCGGCAACGGCGGCAACGGCAACACTGGCGGCCTGGTCGCGCCCGGCGGCAACGGCGGGAACGGAGGCAACGGCTTCGGCGGTGTGGCCGGGTTCGGCGGCAACGGCGGCAACGGCGGCAATGGCTTCGGCGATGCCGATGGCGTCGGCGGATTCGGCGGTTTCGGCAGCACCAGCAACGGCAGTCGCGGCTTGCCGGGGTGATCCTCAGCGGGTCGTTCGGATGCGGATGGGCCCTCGCCACGTCGCGTCGGGATCCACCACGGCGCCGCGCTGCGTAATCTCTACCGCCCCGGACCTGGCGAGTTCACGAGCGATCTCGCGCGCCTCGTCCATCAGGGCGCGCCAGTCCTCGCCGCCGACGGCCCGGGCCGCATCGGAGGGACAGGTGCTGCTGTCGGGGCCTCGGTGCCGAGCCAACGCCAGGATCGCCGAGCGCAGGCGAGGCCCGACCGGCCCGTCGTTCAACGCAGCTTCGGCGTCACCGGCGCCCCGGCCACCGTCGTCGCGGATGCGGCGCAATTCAGCGCGCATGGACTATCCAATCGGCCAGCGCGTTGCCTACCGCTCCAGCTCCCATCGCGTTGGGGTGCAGCGGCGCCGCGCTGTGTGTGACAACGAATCCTTCGAAGTACCTGTCCTCCGGAGCGGCGCACATATCGTGCCCGAGCGACACCGGCCGCGTGTCGAAGAATTCGATGTTCTTCTTGGCCGCCAGCGCCCGCTGCTGATCGTTCAACTCGCCGACCTTGGCTTGAAAGTAGTCGGCGTCGTTGGGGTTGATCGGCTGCTCGCCGAAGCATCCGCCGGGCCGGATGTAGGTTCCGTAGCCGACCAACACGATGCGCGCGTGCGGCGCTTTGGCCCGCACCGCGTCGACCATGGCGTCCCACACCGACACCTGCTTGCGGATGGCCGCGCTGAACCGGTCCGTCCCGTCGGCGGCCAGATCGGCGAAACAGGGCGGCTCGGACAGTGACGCCCTGCGGCACTTCGAGGCGCTGCTGGCCAGCCCGACGTCGTTGCCGCCGATCGTGATGGTCACCAATTCCGTGTCGGCAGTCAGCGCATCGATCTGCGGGGGAACGGTTCCGCCGCGTGTCTGCTGGCCCCGGTCGATGATGTCGGCGGTGGTGGCTCCGCTACAGCTGACGTCGGTGAAGCCGGTCGCGGTCAGGCGCCGCGCCAGAACTGACGGGTAGTCGTTGGTCGACTTCAAGCACCACGGCGGATCGGCCAACTCCGGCACCAGCGGCGCCGCGGCGGCCGAGTCGCCCAGCGCCACATACCTCACGGCCTTGGCGGGCTCGAAACCAGCCGGCGCGGGCGTTGCACATACGGCGGCCGCCGCGACGACCAGGGCGACCACGCCGCCGCCGCCCCCGCGCGCCCAGCGGTCAATCACTCACAACTCCCGAAGTCAGACCGGAACAGCAGCCAACGCCCAGCCGTTGAAACCATACGATGACATCAACGCTAGAGAACGACGCTGTTCCGCGCCGCAAGCCCGTCGACCTCGCCGACCGGCTCCTCGACATCAAACGCATCTACCACGAACCTGACATCGAGCAGTTTCCCCGTGCCCGTCAGGTTCTCGACCGCTTCCCCGACGCCGAGCGCATCCAGGTGCTTTCCCACCAAGCCATACCCGGTCTGTACGGCAACGAAGGCAATGTCGAGGATTGGGTCCGCATCAAGCAGGAAGTGCTCGTCCTAGGCGAGAAGAAGAGCTTGTCGGCCCGCCGCAACGAGCGGTCCAGTGACTGGATCGCGCCCTCGACCGCTAACGGATGCGCAATGGCGTGCTCCTATTGCTACGTTCCGCGCCGCAAGGGCTACGCCAACCCGATCACCGTGTTCACCAACATCGAGAAGATCACCGCGTACCTCGAGCGGCACGCCGCCCGACAAGGCGTCAAGCCCGAGCCCAACCAATGTGATCCGGTGGACTGGGTATATGACCTCGGCGAGAACAGCGACTGTTCGGTCGACGCCCTGGTGTCGGACAACGTTCGCGATCTCGTCGAACTTTTCAGGCGTATTCCCAACGCCAAAGCCAGTTTTGCCACCAAGTTCGTCAACCGCGACCTGCTGGACTACGACCCACGGGGAGGCACCCGGGTCCGGTTCAGCCTCATGCCCAAGGACACCTCCCGGCTGGTCGACATCCGGACCTCGAAGATCGTCGACCGAATCGCTGCGCTTGACGATTTCGTCGAGGCCGGCTTCGAAGTGCACCTGAACTTCAGTCCGGTCATCGTGTATGAGGGCTGGCTGGACGACTGGGCCGAGTTGCTCGACCAAATCGCCGACGGCACCAACGAACGCACCAAGCAGCAGCTTGCCGCCGAAATCATCTTCTTGACCCACAACGAGGGCCTGCACGACGTCAACCTCGGCTGGCATCCCAAGGGCGAGGAGCTGCTCTGGCGACCCGACTTGCAGCAGCTCAAGCGCAGCCAGAGCGGTCAGTGGAATGTGCGCTACAAGAGCCCGTGGAAGGGCCGTTGGGTGCAGGAGCTGACCGACCTGATCGCGATCAAGTTGCCGACCTGCCGGATCCGGTACGCGTTCTGATCGACGGCGCTATTCGCGCTGGCCTCGGGTGCGGCGAAGCCACCGACCGTGCCGGATGTCGCGTTGTTCGGCAGCCTCGGTCTTCTTGACGACGCGGGTGTCCTTGGGCGGTAGCTGCAGCTCCCGTTCGGCGACAATGCCGGCCTGCAGCTGACGACCCCGTTCCAGTTCGGCGTCGAGTTCGGCGCCGAACAGCAGGGCAAGGTTGGAGATCCACAGCCACAGTAAGAACACGATGACGCCGCCCAGCGCGCCGTAGGTCTTGTTGTAGCTGCTGAAATTGCCGACGTAGAAGCCGAATCCGACCGAGGCGACCGCCCACACCAGGATCGCGACGGCCGAGCCGATGCTCAGCCAGCGGAACTTCGGTTGCCGCACGTTGGGCGTCGCGTAGTAGAGGATGGCGACTGCCAGGGTGACGCAGACCAGGATCACCGGCCACTTGACGATGGCCCAGGCGGTCTGAGCGGCCTCTCCCAAGCCGACCGCGTTGCCGACGGCGTCGGTGACCGGCCCGCTGATCACCAGCATCAAACCCACCGCGGCCGCCAGCACCAGCCCGGCCAGGGTGAGCACCAGTTGTAACGGCCGCAGCTTCCACACCGGCCGGCCCTCGGCGATCTCGTAGATGCGGTTCATCGCCCGCCCGAACGCGCCGACGTAACCCGACGCCGACCACAACGCGGCGGTCCCGCTGACCACCAGCGCCACACCCGCCGACGGGTTGGCCACCACCTGTTCGATCGGTTGACGCAGCATGTCGACCGCGGACGCCGGCACCAGCCCGGCCGCTACGTCGAGCAGAGCCTTGGTGGTCCGCTGCCCCTGCCCGACCACTCCGAGCAGCGAAACCATCACGAGCAGCGCCGGAAATAGGGAGAGCACCGCGTAGTAGGTCAGCGCCGCGGCAAGGTCGGTGCATTGGTCGTCGACGAACTCACGGCCGGTCTTGCGTAGCACGAAGAGCCAGGACGCCCTGGTCAGATCGTGCGGCGAGTCAGGCTTGCTCGGGTCGTCGGGATCGGGCGCCCGTTCCCGGTCCTCGGTGAGGTGGTCGTCGGTCTCAGCTTCGGCCATACTCATCGATTCCCACCGACGGGCCAATCCATTCAGTGCGCGAGCAGACGCTGCTTCTGCTCGGTGAACTCCTCGTCGGTGAGGATGCCGGCATCGCGCAGTGACGCAAGCTCGCGGAGCTCCGCGGCGATGCTGGTGATCGGCCCACCGACCGGCGGGCTCGGCGGCGGTTCCGGCGAGTCGGGCTGCGCCCCGTCCGCCGGCTTGCGGGTCACCGCGCCGACACGTTCGCCGATCCGCTCCCGACGACCCCCGCCGCCGCCTCCGCCGGTGCCGGCCGCCGCGCGCCCGGCCAAGCCCGCCAGCGCCATCTGGCTGAACAGACTCCCGGCGCCGGCGGTAGACGCTTCTGCCGCGGCCGCAGCCGTGGTCGCGGGCAAAGCGGTCGCCAGCAGACGCATCTCGGGGGCGGCTGCGGCCCATCCCGGCGGCACCGACAACGCCCCGACGGTAGAGGCCTCACCCAGTCCGGCCGCAGTCGTCGAGCCAACATTGGTGATCACTGGGAAAGAAGTCGGCGGTACCGGCGCGTTGCCGGGCCACGTCTCTATTCCAGCCCAACCGCTGACGATGTCGTCGGTGTGCAGACCGACGAAGTAACCGTTGATGTCGTAGGGCAGAGCCGCGCCGGCCAGAATGCCGTCAAGGGTCAGCCCCGCGGTACCGATCTCCGGGTCCAGGAAGATGCCACTGAGGTCACCCAGCAAGTCGAGCGTGTCCAGCAGCGACAATGGTTCAGCGGCGGCCGCGCCCGGGGACGCAAGGCCGGTCAAGGCATTAGGGACCGCCGAGAACGCCTGAGCGGCGTTGGACACGGCGCTCTGGGCACTACCCGCCGTGGTGCTGGCGGCTTGGGACACCGCTGCGGCTTGGGCCACCGGGGCAGCGGCGTCGGTGGTCGACGACGGGGGAGTGAACGGAGTCAGGGCCGTCGCCGACGCGGATGCCGCGGCATAACTGAGCATCGCGCCGGCATCCTGGGCCCACATCTCGGCGTACTGCATTTCGGTGGCCGCGATGGCCGGGAGATTCTGGCCGAAGAAGTTGGTCGCCACCAAAGCCATCAACAACGCGCGGTTGGCCGCAACCACCGGCGGCGGCACGGTCGCCGCGAACGCGGTGTCGTACGCGGCGGCGGCGGCCGTCGCCTGAGTGGCGGTCTGCTCGGCCTGCGTCGCGCTCAACCGCATCCACCCGACGTAGGGAGCGGTCGCCGCGGCCATCTGCGCGGCCGACGGACCCAGCCACGGCCCGGCCGTCAGAGCGGAGATCGCCGACTCGTAGAGGCTAGCCGCGGTCTGCAGTTCGGCAGCCACCGTTTCCCAGGCCGCCGCCGCGGCGAGCAGCGGCCCCGATCCGGGGCCGGTATAGATCCGGACAGAGTTGACCTCCGGCGGGAGCGCAGTGAAATCCATGGTTCCTCCGATCGGTCAGCCAAGTTGCCCAGACGGCTGCGGCGTCATCACCGCGTTCTGTTGCTGTGTGCAGTTGTTGCCTTGGTCATCATCTTCATATCCGTTTCCTGCATATTCCAAATACGTTCACGCGCAAAATCCTCGGCGTTTACTGAACCGCTTGGCCCGCGTGAGATCTGTCACAGCCGGCGGACGCCTATCCTGGCCAAAGTGGTCGAACCGTCCGTCGAAACGTCGCGGGCTGCCTTGCGCAAGCAGCTGGACGGGCTGACCATCCGCGACGCTGCGCGCTTCGGCTGGCGCTTGCAGCACCTGCGCGGCGCGCGCCCGGAGAAGCTGCAGCAGCTCAGCGAGCAGATCACCAAGGCACAGCAACTCGTCGCCAGTCGGCAAGCCGCGGTTCCGGCGATCACCTACCCAGACCTGCCCGTCAGCGAGCGGCGCCAGGAGATCGCCGAGGCGCTGCGCGCACATCAGGTGGTGGTTGTCGCCGGCGAGACAGGGTCGGGCAAAACCACTCAATTGCCCAAGATCTGCCTCGACATCGGCCGCGGAATCCGCGGCACCATCGGGCATACCCAGCCGCGGCGCCTGGCCGCTCGCACGGTCGCGCAGCGCATCGCCGACGAGCTGGGCAGCCCACTGGGTGACGCGGTGGGCTACACCGTCCGATTCACCGATCAGGTCAGCGACCGCACCTTGATCAAGCTCATGACCGACGGCATCCTGCTCGCCGAGATCCAGCGCGACCGGCGCCTGTTGCGTTACGACACCCTGATCCTCGACGAGGCCCACGAGCGCAGCCTCAACATCGATTTCCTGCTGGGCTACCTACGGGAGCTGCTGCCGCGCCGCCCGGACCTTAAGGTCATCGTCACCTCGGCAACCATCGAGCCGCAACGATTCTCCGCCCACTTCGGCGGTGCGCCCATCGTCGAGGTGTCGGGTCGCACCTACCCGGTCGAAATCCGGTATCGGCCGCTGGAAGTGCCCGTTTCAGCCCATGCCGACGAAGATCCCGACGACCCCGACCACGAGATCGTCCGTACCGAAACCCGGGACGAGATCGAAGCGATCGTCGACGCGATCCACGAACTGGAGGCAGAGCCGCCCGGTGACGTGCTGGTGTTCCTGTCCGGCGAACGCGAGATCCGCGATACCGCCGAAGCTCTCACGGGTCTGCGGCACACCGAAGTGCTGCCGTTATACGCCCGGCTGCCGACCGCAGACCAGCAGAAGGTCTTCGCACCACACACCGGGCGGCGCGTCGTGCTGGCCACCAATGTCGCCGAAACCTCACTGACCGTCCCCGGAATCCGTTACGTCGTCGATCCGGGCAATGCCCGCATCTCCCGCTACAGCCGCCGGCTCAAGGTCCAGCGCTTGCCCATCGAGCCGATCTCCCAGGCGTCCGCCGCCCAGCGCGCGGGCCGCTCGGGGCGAGTCGCGCCCGGAGTGTGCATCCGGCTGTACTCGGAGCAGGACTTCGCGGCCCGCCCGCGTTACACCGACCCGGAGATCCTGCGAACCAACCTCGCCGCGGTGATCCTGCAGATGGCCGCCTTGCAGCTCGGTGAGGTGGAGAACTTTCCCTTCCTCGACCCGCCGGATCGCCGCAGTGTCCGCGACGGGGTGCAACTGCTGCAGGAACTGGGCGCCTTCGATCAGCACGGCGCCATCACCGACCTCGGCCGTCGCCTGGCACGGTTGCCGGTGGATCCGAGGCTGGGCCGGATGATCCTGCAGTCCGACGTCGAGGGATGTGTACGCGAGGTGCTGGTGCTGGCCGCGGCCCTGACCATCCCCGACCCGCGCGAGCGCCCGGCCGACCGCGAAGAGGCCGCTCGCGCCCAGCACGCCCGGTTCGCCGACGACAGCTCGGACTTCCTGTCCTACCTCAACCTGTGGCGCTACTTGGGTGAGCAACGACGAACCCTGTCGCGCAGCGCTTTTCGACGAATGTGCCGCAACGAATTTCTGCACTTCCTCCGTATCCGGGAGTGGCAGGACCTGGTCGGCCAGCTGCGCAGCATCGCGCGGGACCTAGGCATCGAAGAGTCCGACCAGCCGGCCGAACCAGGACAGGTGCACGCGGCGCTGCTGGCGGGTCTGTTGCCACACGTGGGGATGCGCCGCGAAGACGCGCGGGAGTACCTCGGCGCGCGCAACTCGCGGTTCGTTCTCGCACCCGGCTCGGTGCTGACCAAGCGGCCGCCCCGCTGGGTGGTGGTGGCCGAGCTGGTTGAGACCAGCCGCCTGTACGGGCGGACCGCCGCACGAATCCAGCCAGAAATCGTCGAACGCGTCGCGGGCGAGCTGGTGCAGCGCACGTACAGTGAGCCGCACTGGGACGCCCAGCGCGGCGAGGTATTGGCGTACGAGCGGGTGACCCTGTACGGCCTGCCACTGGTCGCACGCCGTCGCGTCGGTTATGGCCGGATCGAGCCGGCGTTAGCGCGTGAGTTGTTCATTCGGCATGCGTTGGTCGAAGGCGATTGGCAGACCCGCCATCACTTCTTTCGCGACAACGCGCGGCTGCGGGCGGAGCTCGAGGAACTCGAGGAGCGGGCCCGCCGTCGCGACTTGCTGGTCGGTGACGACGAGGTCTACGCGCTCTACGACGCCCGCATACCTGCCGAAGTGGTTTCCGCGCGCCACTTCGACGCCTGGTGGAAAAAGCAGCGGCACCGCACCCCGGACTTGTTGACCTTCACCCGCGACGACCTGCTGCGCGCCCGGGCAGGCTCCGACGGCGTCGGAACCGACAGACCCGACACCTGGCAAGCCGGCGACGTAGAGCTGCCGCTGACATACCGGTTCGAGCCCGGCGCCGCCGACGACGGCGTCACGGTGCATGTGCCGATCGACGTGCTGGCACGTCTGGGCCGCGACGAGTTCGCCTGGCAGGTGCCCGCGCTACGGGAAGAATTAGTCACCGCGCTGATTCGGTCATTGCCAAAAGAGTTGCGGCGCAACTTCGTCCCCGCACCTGACACCGCTCGCGCGGTGCTCACCGGGATCGATCCGAGCAAGGAGCCGCTGCTGGCGGGGATGCAGCGCGAGTTACGCAGGCGCACAGGGGTTTTGGTGCCCATCGACGCGTTCGACCTGGAGAAGCTGCCGCCACATCTGCGGGTGAGTTTCGTAGTCGAGTCGCCGGATGGCGGCGAGGTCGCGCGCGGCAAGGACCTCACTTCGCTGCAGCAGCGACTGGCGCAACCGGCTCGCCAGGCCGTCGCTCAAACCGTCGCCGCAGAACTGGAACGCACCCAACTGCGCGGCTGGCCCGACGACCTCGACCAGCTGCCGCAAGTCGTAGAGCGCCGGGTCGACGGGCGCCTGGTGCGGGGATTTCCCGCCTTCCTCGACGCGGGCGGCGTCGTCGCACTACGGGTCTTCGCCACACCGGCGGAGCAGAAAGATGCGACGGGCCCAGGGCTGCGTCGATTGGTGCGCCTGAGCGTGTCCTCACCGATCAAAGCGATTGAGCGGCAACTCGATCCACGCACTCGTCTCACTTTGGGCACCAACCCCGACGGCTCCCTTTCAGCGTTGATCGAGGACTGCGCCGATGCCGCGACGGATCTGCTGATGCCCGGCCCGGTGTGGACGCGCGAGGAGTTCCATGCCGTCTGCCACCGGGTCGGGCAAGACCTGGTCGCCACGACGCTCGACGTGGTGTCACGCGTACAAACGGTGTTGTCCGCAGCCCACGATGTGCACCTCGCCATGCCTGCGCACCCGCCGCCCGCGCAAGCCGACGCCGTCGCCGACATCCGCGCACAACTCGACGCGCTGTTGCCAGCCGGGTTCGTCACCGCCGCCGGCCGCGGGCGTCTGGCCGACCTGGCTCGATACCTGACTGCCATCCGTCGGCGTCTGGACCGGCTTCCGTTCGCGCCCGAGGCCGACCGCGAGCGAATGCAGC
>NZ_LZLE01000211.1 GCF_001673155.1 Mycobacterium sp. 1423905.2
CGACGCTGCTGGTCTCCATTCCGTTCACCGTGCTGGTCGCGTTCACCCTCAACATCCTGTTGCGCGAGATCGGGGCGGCCGACTTGTCCGGCGCTGGAACGGCTTTCGGCACCATCACCCAGTTGGGTCCGGTGGTGACGGTGCTGGTGGTGGCCGGTGCCGGGGCCACGGCGATCTGCGCAGACCTGGGCGCTCGAACCATCCGTGAGGAAATCGACGCCATGCGGGTGCTGGGCATCGACCCGATCCAGCGCCTGGTGGTGCCCAGAGTGCTGGCCTCCACCGTGGTCGCCCTGCTCCTCAACGGCCTGGTCTGCGCGATTGGCCTGTCCGGTGGCTACGTCTTCTCCGTCTTCCTGCAAGGAGTCAACCCCGGCGCGTTCATCAACGGGCTGACCGTGCTCACGGGGCTGCGCGAACTGGTCCTCGCCGAGGCCAAAGCGCTGCTGTTCGGCGTGATGGCCGGGCTGGTCGGGTGTTATCGCGGCTTGACCGTCAAGGGCGGCCCCAAGGGCGTCGGCAACGCGGTCAACGAAACTGTCGTCTACGCATTCATCTGCCTGTTCGTCATCAACGTGGTCATGACCGCCATCGGCGTGCGCATCACCGCGAAGTAACGACTGAAGACGATCAAGCGATGGTGAGCACAGGATGAGCTACGACGCCACAATCCGCATTCGTCGTTTCATGTCGAGGCTGCAGGAGCCGGTCGACAGCTTCGGCGAGCAGGCCCTCTTCTACGGCGAAACTCTCCGCTACGTCCCCAACGCCATCACCCGCTACCGCAAAGAAACGATCCGCAACATCGCGGAGATGACCCTGGGCGCCGGGGCGCTGGTGATGATCGGCGGCACGGTCGGCGTCGCGGCCTTCCTGACGCTGGCATCCGGTGGCGTCATTGCGGTCCAGGGCTACTCGTCTTTGGGCAACATCGGCATCGAGGCGCTGACTGGCTTCCTCTCGGCGTTCCTCAACGTCCGCGTCGTGGCGCCGGTCATCGCGGGTATCGCGTTGGCGGCCACCATCGGCGCCGGCGCCACCGCCCAATTGGGTGCCATGCGGGTCTCCGAGGAGATCGACGCCGTCGAATGTATGGCGGTGCACTCGGTGTCGTATCTGGTGTCGACCCGGCTGATCGCCGGTCTGGTCGCGATCATTCCGCTTTACTCGCTGTCGGTGCTGGCGGCGTTCTTCGCGGCTCGCTTCACCACCGTCTTCATCAACGGGCAGTCGGCCGGCCTGTACGACCACTACTTCAATACCTTCCTCATCCCGTCCGACCTGCTGTGGTCGTTCTTGCAAGCCATCGTCATGTCGATAGCCGTCATGCTGGTGCACACCTATTACGGCTACAACGCCGGTGGCGGCCCGGTGGGCGTCGGCATCGCAGTCGGCCAGGCCGTGCGGACCTCTCTGATCGTCGTTGTGGTCATCACGCTGTTCATCTCGCTTGCCGTCTACGGCTCGCAAGGCAACTTCAACCTCTCTGGGTAAGGACCCGCGACTCACATGGCAAACACCGGATCTCGGCGCACCTCGGTGCGGGTGGCAGCAGCAGTGCTGGCCGGCCTGCTGGTGGCCTTTGCGGTGTTGACCTACCTGTCCTACACCGCGGCTTTCACCTCGACCGACACGGTCACGGTCTCTTCACCGCGGGCCGGATTGGTGATGGAAAAGGGCGCCAAGGTCAAGTACCGCGGGATCCAAGTCGGCAAGGTCGAAGAGATCGCCTACAGCGGTGACCAGGCCCGGCTGACATTGGCCGTGAACAGCCAGGACATGCACTTCATCCCGTCGAACGCGACGGTTCACCTGGCCGGCAACACGATCTTCGGTGCCAAGTCGGTGGAATTCATTCCGCCCCAGACGCCGTCGGCAACGCCGCTGCGTCCCAACGCGCATGTGGAAGCGTCGGCGGTGCAGCTGGAAGTCAACACGCTGTTCCAGTCGCTGATCGACTTGCTACACAAGGTTGACCCGGTTGAGCTCAACGGAACGTTGAGCGCGCTGTCCGAAGGCCTGCGCGGCCACGGCGACGACCTGGGTGCGACGCTGGCCGGCCTCAATACCTTGACGCGCCAATCCAATCCGAAGCTACCCACGCTGCAGGAGGACTTCCGCAAAGCCGGCATAGTGACCAACGTGTACGGCGACGCCGCCCCCGACCTCAACACGGTGTTCGCTAACCTGCCGACCATCAACAAAACCGTCGTGGACGAACAGAAGAACCTCAACAACACACTGCTGGCCACCATTGGGCTAGCCAACAACGTCTACGAAACGCTGGCACCCGCCGAGCAGGACTTCATCGACGCGATCAACCGACTGCGCGCCCCGCTGAAGGTGGCCTCCGACTACTCACCGGAGTTTGGTTGCCTGTTCGCCGGCATCGACCGCGGCGTCAAGGAATTCGCGCCGCTGCTCGGGGTGCGCAAAGCCGGTCTGTTCACGTCGTCGAGCTTCGTGCTGGGCTCGCCGTCGTACACCTACCCGGAGAGCCTGCCGATCGTCAATGCCTCCGGCGGCCCGAATTGCCGGGGGTTGCCGGACATTCCGACCAAGCAAACCGGCGGGTCGTTCTACCGGGCGCCGTTCCTAGTCACCGACAACGGCAATATCCCCTACGAGCCGTTCACCGAAGTGCAAGTTGATGCGCCCTCCACGCTGCAGTTCTTGTTCCACGGCGCCTTCGCGGAACGGGACGACTTCTGATGGCGCCCGGTGGCATGCCGTCGCACCGGTCGATGGTCATCAAGGTCAGCATCTTCGCCGCGGTGATGCTGCTGGTGTCGGCGGCGCTGGTGGTGGTATTCGGCGACTTCCGGTTTGGCTCGCAGAGCACTTACCACGCCACCTTCATCGACGCGTCCCGGTTGAAGCCGGGCCAGAAGGTGCGCATCGCTGGCGTACCGGTTGGTGCGGTCAAGGGCGTAAAACTCAACCCCGACAACACCATTGACGTGGAATTCGGTGTTGACGAGCGCTACACGCTGTACTCGTCGACGCGCGCGGTGATCCGCTACGAAAACCTGGTGGGCGACCGGTTCATGGAGATCACCTCGGGGCCGGGTGAACTGCGCAAGTTGCCGGCCGGCGGAACCATCAACTCCCAGCACACCCAGCCCGCGCTCGACCTCGACGCACTGCTGGGCGGGCTCAAGCCGGTACTCAAAGGTTTGGACGCCGACAAGATCAACACCATCAGCAGCGCGGTCATCGAACTGCTGCAGGGCCAGGGCGGGGCGTTGAACAATGTGCTGTCCGACACCAGCTCATTTACCACGACGCTGGCCAAGCGGGATCAGCTCATTGGCGACGTGATCACCAACCTCAACACCGTGCTGGGCACCATCGACCAACGCAGCGCACAATTCACCAACAGCGTCGACCAGTTGCAGCAGCTGATCACCGGGCTGGCCAAGAATAAGGACGCGATCGCCGGCGCCATTCCGCCGCTGGCCTCGACGACGACGGATTTGACCGAACTGCTGCGCAATTCGCGCCGGCCGTTGCAGGCGACATTGCAAGCGGTGCGTCCGTTGGCCACCGAACTCGACAACCGCAAGGCCGAAGTCAACAACGATGTCGAGCAACTCGGCGAGGACTACCTGCGTCTGTCCGCGCTAGGTGCGTACGGGGCCTTTTTCAACATCTACTTCTGCTCGGTGACGATCAAGATCAACGGACCCGCCGGCAGCGACATCTTGATTCCCATGGGCGGCCCGGTCGATCCCAGCAAGGGGAGGTGCACCTTTGCCAAGCAGTAAACGAGACCGTGATCCGCTGCGCACCGGCATCTTCGGCGTGGTGATAGTCGTCTGCGTCGTGCTGGTCGCGTTCGGCTACAGCAAGTTGCCGTTCTTCCCGCAGGGCAAGACCTACTACGCCTACTTCAGCGACGCGGGCGGCATCAAACCAGGTAACTCGGTGCTCGTGTCCGGTTACAAGGTCGGCAAGGTCTCCGAGGTCAGCCTGGCCGGTGACAGCGCCAAAGTCACCTTCGAGATCGATCGCAAGGTCGTAATCGGTGATCAGTCACTGGCCGCAATCCGCACCGACACCATCCTCGGCGAACGCTCCGTCTCGGTGAGCCCGGCCGGTGCCGGTCAGACGACGACGATTCCGCTGAGTCGCACAACCACCCCGTACACCCTCAACGGCGCGTTGGAGGATCTTGGCCGTAACGCCACCAACCTGAACAAGCCGCAGTTCGAGCAGGCTCTGCGGGTCTTGACTGACACGCTGCACGACGCCACCCCTCAGCTGCGGGGGGCGCTGGACGGTGTGACGTCCTTATCGCGCGCTCTGGATAACCGCGACGAGGCGCTGCAGGGTCTGTTGGCGCACGCCAAAAGCGTGACCGGGATGCTGGCCGAACGCGCTGGACAGGTCAACAAGCTGATCGACGACGGCAACGAGTTGTTCGCCGCGCTGGACGAACGGCGAGCGGCGTTGAGCGCGCTGATATCCGGCATCGAAGGGGTGTCGACGCAGATCTCGGGGTTCGTCGCCGACAACCGCAAAGAGTTCGGGCCCTCGTTGAGCAAGCTCAACCAGGTGATCGGCAATCTCAACGAGCGGCGCGACTACATCACCGAGGCGCTCAAGCGCCTGCCCTCCTACGCAACCACCTTGGGTGAAGTGGTCGGTTCCGGACCGGGCTTCAACGTCAACGTGTTCGGCGCGATCCCGGCGCCGGCGATGGCGATGCTGTTCGACTTCTTCTACCAGCCCAACAAATTGCCCGCCAGCCTCGCCGACTACCTGCGCGGAATGATTCAGGAGCGGTGGATCATCAGGCCGAAGTCACCATGACGACCAAGCAGAAGTTCGGCCGCAAGGGGATACGCACCGTCACCGTCGTCGCGTTGGTCGCGGCGTTGATCGGCGGTGCCTATGTGCTCTTCTCCGCCGGTGACAGCGGCCGGAAGATCACCGCCTACTTCACCTCTGCCGTAGGCATCTATCCCGGCGACGAGGTCCGCATCCTGGGGGTGCCGGTTGGGACGATCGACACCATCGAACCGCAGCCCAACGACGTCAAGATCACCATGAATGTGTCTACGGGCGTCCAGATTCCGCGCGACGCCCAAGCCATCATGATGTCGCCAAACCTGGTGGCGGCGCGGTTCATTCAGCTGACTCCGGCCTACACCGGCGGGGCGGTCCTGCCCGACGGCGCCACGATCGACCTGTCGCGGACCGCGGTCCCGGTGGAATGGGACGAGGTCAAAGAG
>NZ_LZLE01000212.1 GCF_001673155.1 Mycobacterium sp. 1423905.2
CCTGGAGCGCAAGGACGGCGCGGCGTGGTTGACCCAAAACCACGGCGGCCCGGGTCTTTTCGGTTCGGTCGCCCAGCTGGTCAAGGTGCGGGCCGGCTACGAGGCCGCGCTGGCCGCGGTGCTGGGCTCGGCCGCCGACGCGTTGGCCGCCGACGATCTCGGTGCCGCTCGCAGCGCCGTTACCGCTCTCAAGCAGGCCGACGCCGGCCGGGCCGCCCTGGTGCTGGGCGACTGGCCAGCCCCGGACCAGCCCGTCCGCGCGCCCCTGCCCGGAGACGCCCAATGGGCGCTGGACCTGGTCGAGTCACCCGCCCGGCTGCGCGGCGCGCTGGTGGCCATGCTGTCTGGTGTGGCAGTGGTCGACGACCTGGCCCAAGCGCTGGAGCTGGTGGCGGCGCGTCCGCAACTGCGCGCGGTCACGCTCGACGGTGACCTGGTGGGTGCGGGCTGGGTTAGCGGCGGGTCCGACCGCAAGCTGTCGACACTGGAGATCGCCTCGGAAGTCGACAAGGCACGCAGTGAGCTGGCCGTGGCCGAAGAGCAGGTGGCGCAACTGACGGCGGCGCTGTCCGGGGCGCTGACCGAGCAAGCCGCTCGTCACGACTCCGCCGAGCAGGCGTTGGCGGCGCTCAACGAATCCGACACCGCAATCTCAGCGATGTACGAGCAGCTGGGCCGGCTGGGGCAGGAAGCCCGCGCGGCGGACCAAGAGTGGACGCGGTTGGTTCAGCAGCGCGAGGAGCTGGAAGCCGGGCGCGCCCAAACCCTCGAAGAAGTCCTCGAGCTGGAAACCCGGCTGCGCAACGCCCAACAGACCCAGCAGGTGCAGGACGACGACCCGGTTGACCGGCAGGCGATCGCCGCGGCCGCCGAACACGCCCGCGGCGTCGAGATCGAAGCTCGCCTGGCGGTGCGGACCGCCGAGGAACGCGCGAACGCCGTTCGGGGACGGGCCGATTCGCTGCGGCGGGCGGCCGCCACGGAACGCGAGGCGCGGCTGCGGGCTCAGCAGGCCCGCGAAGCGCGACTCCGCGCGGCGGCGGTGGCGGCCGCCGTCGCCGACTCCGGGCGGCTGCTGGCGGGGCGGCTGAGGCGGGTGGTGGATGCCGCGGCGCACTTGCGCGACGAGGTGAACGCCGAACGCCAACAACGGTCGGCGGCCATGGCCGAAGTCCGCGCCGAGGTGAACACGCTGACCGCCCGGGTGGCCGCGCTGACCGATTCGCTGCACCGGGACGAGGTCGCCAACGCCCAGGCGGCGCTGCGCATCGAGCAACTCGAACAGATGGTGCTCGAGCAATTCGGCATGGCTCCCGCCGACCTGATCGCCGAATACGGGCCCGACATCGCGTTGCCGCCTACCGAGTTGGAGCTGGCCGAGTTCGAGCAGGCCCGCGAACGCGGCGAGCAGGTGACCGCTCCCGCGCCCATGCCGTTTGACCGCCCGACCCAGGAGCGCCGGGCCAAGCGCGCCGAGCGGGAACTGGCCGAGCTCGGTCGGGTCAACCCATTGGCACTGGAAGAGTTCGCCGCGCTGGAGGAGCGCTACAACTTCTTGTCCACCCAACTGGAGGACGTCAAGGCCGCTCGCAAGGACCTGCTCGACGTCGTCGCCGACGTCGACACCCGGATCCTGCAGGTGTTCAGCGACGCCTTCGTCGACGTCGAGCGGGAATTCCGGACGGTGTTCACGTCGCTGTTTCCCGGCGGCGAAGGGCGGCTTCGGCTGACCCAGCCCGACGACATGCTGGCCACCGGCATCGAGGTGGAGGCCCGGCCGCCGGGCAAGAAGGTCACCCGGCTCTCGCTGCTCTCCGGCGGCGAGAAAGCGCTGACCGCGGTGGCGATGCTGGTGGCGATCTTCCGCGCCCGCCCGTCGCCGTTCTACATCATGGACGAGGTCGAGGCCGCGCTCGACGACATGAACCTGCGCCGCCTGATCGGTCTGTTCGAACAACTGCGGGACCGCTCGCAGCTGATCATCATCACCCACCAGAAGCCGACCATGGAGGTCGCCGACGCGCTGTACGGCGTGACCATGCAAGGCGACGGCATCACGACCGTCATTTCGCAACGGATTCGCGGTCAGCAAGTCGATCGGCTGGTGTCGCAGTCCTCTTAGGGCCCGTCGTGCGGTCCCCGTAGCGTGGGGCGCACAGCCCCGCACAGCCCCGTTTCAGCCTGGGAAGGATTTGTCGCGTGTCGGAAGGTCTTTGGATCGCTATTGCGGTGGTCGCCGCCCTGGTCATCATCGCCGCGCTGGTCTTCGGCCTGCTGCGCTACCGCCGGCGCCAGATCAAGCTGTCGGCCCGATCCACGCCCGACGCGATCGACCGGTCCGGCGGATACACCGCGTCGTCCGGCATCACCTTCAGCCAGACGCCGACCACCACGCTCGAACCCCGAGGACGCCTCGACACCACCGGACTGCCTGCGGTCGGTGACGACGCCACCATCCCGCGTGACGCGCCCAAGCGCACCATCTCCGACGTCGAGCTTCCCGACCTGGCCGCGCCGCCGCAGTCGCCGCCGTTAGAAGCGCCCGAAGCGCCACCCGCGCCGGTCGACGTGCCGGAAACCGCGGCCCCGCCGGCCCCGGAAACCGCGGCCCCGGAGATCGAGGAGATCGCGCCCACCGAAGGCCGGCTGGAGCGCCTGCGCGGGCGGCTCGCCCGCTCCCAGAACGCGCTGGGACGCAGCATGCTGGGCTTGATCGGCGGCGGCGACCTCGACGAGGACTCCTGGGAGGAAGTCGAGGACACCCTGCTGGTCGCCGACCTCGGCCCGGTGGTCACCGCGTCGGTGGTCGCCGAGCTGCGCAGCCGACTGGCCAGCGGCAACGTACGTACCGAGGCCGACGCTCGCGCCGTGCTGCGCGAGGTGCTGATCAAAGAGCTTCATCCGGAGATGGACCGCTCCATCCGCGCTCTGCCGCACGCCGACCATCCGTCGGTGCTGCTGGTTGTTGGCGTCAACGGCACCGGCAAAACCACGACCGTCGGCAAGCTGGCGCGGGTGTTGGTCGCCGACGGCCGCCGGGTCGTGCTCGGCGCCGCCGACACGTTCCGGGCCGCGGCCGCCGATCAGTTACAGACGTGGGCGTCGCGGGTGGGCGCCGACGTGGTGCGCGGTGCTGAAGGCGCCGACCCCGCGTCGGTGGCGTTCGACGCCGTCGACAAGGGCATCGCCGCCGGCGCCGACGTCGTGCTCATCGACACCGCCGGGCGACTGCACACCAAGGTCGGGCTGATGGACGAACTCGGCAAGGTCAAACGTGTGGTGACCCGCCGCGCGGCCGTCGACGAGGTGTTGCTCGTCTTGGACGCCACCATCGGCCAGAACGGCCTGGCCCAGGCCCGCGTGTTCGCCGAGGTGGTCGAGATCACCGGCGCGGTGCTCACCAAGCTCGACGGAACGGCCAAGGGCGGCATCGTCTTCCGGGTCCAGCAGGAACTCGGCGTGCCGGTGAAGCTGGTCGGGCTCGGTGAAGGCCCCGACGATCTGGCGCCGTTCGAGCCGGCGGCCTTCGTCGACGCCCTGCTCGGCTAATAGAGCTATTACACAGCGACTTTTACGTTAATCCTGACGAAACATCACTGCCGCATTGCCGCAACAACTTATGCGCATGGTTCTGGATCAGGCCGCCAGTCATCTTTCTGGGGCCCTCCCAACGCGCTGACTGGAGGTGATAGCGAGTGAGTGACTTCCCCACCATGGGCGTGCCGAATACCGGCGACACCGCCTGGATGCTGGCAAGCTCCGCGCTCGTGCTGTTGATGACGCCGGGGCTGGCGTTCTTCTACGGCGGCATGGTTCGTGCCAAGAGCGTTCTGAACATGATCATGATGAGCATCAGCGCGATGGGCGTCGTGACCGTGCTGTGGGTGCTCTACGGCTATTCGATGGCGTTCGGCGACGACACCGCCAGCGTGGTCGGCAGCCCGACCGAATACTTCGGGCTCAAGGGGCTCATCGGGGGGAATGCGGTCGCCGCCGACCCGAGCACTCAGACCGCGGCGGTCAACATCCCATTGGCGGGCACTCTGCCAGCTACCGTCTTCGTCGCGTTCCAGCTGATGTTCGCGATCATCACCGTCGCCCTGATCTCCGGCGCGGTGGCCGACCGGCTGAAGTTCAGCGCGTGGCTGCTGTTCGCCGGCCTGTGGGCGACCTTCGTCTACTTCCCGGTCGCGCACTGGGTGTTCGCGTTCGACAAGTTCGCCGCGGCCCGGGGCGGCTGGATCGCGAACAAGTTGCACGCCATCGACTTCGCCGGTGGTACCGCGGTCCATATCAACGCCGGTGTGGCCGGGTTGGTGCTGGCGATCGTGCTGGGCAAGCGCAAGGGCTGGCCGACCACGCTGTTCCGCCCGCACAACCTGCCGTTCGTGATGCTCGGCGCCGGCCTGCTGTGGTTCGGCTGGTACGGGTTCAACGCCGGCTCTGCGACCAGCTCCAACGGTGCCGCCGGTTCGACCTTCATCACGACCACCGTCGCGACCGCGGCGGCCATGCTGGGCTGGCTGCTCACCGAACGCATCCGGGACGGCAAGGCCACCACGCTGGGCGCCGCGTCGGGCATCGTCGCGGGCCTGGTCGCCATCACCCCGTCGTGCTCGTCGGTCAACGTCGTGGGCGCGCTGGTGATCGGGGTGGTGGCCGGCGTGCTGTGCGCGCTGGCGGTGGGCCTGAAGTTCAAGCTCGGCTTCGACGACTCACTGGACGTGGTGGGTGTGCACCTGGTCGGTGGTCTGGCGGGCACGCTGCTGGTCGGACTGCTGGCCGCACCGGAGAGCGTCGCGATCAACGGCGTCACGGGCGTGTCGAAGGGCCTCTTCTACGGCGGCGGCTTCGACCAGCTGGAACGCCAAGCCGTCGGCGCATTTGCTGTCCTTGCCTATTCTGGGATTGTCACGCTTATCTTGGCCCTTATCCTGAAGTACACAATCGGGCTGCGTCTGGGTACAGAGCAAGAATCCGCGGGCATCGACGAGGCAGAGCACGCCGAGAGTGGCTACGACTTCGCAGTCGCCAGCGGTTCGGTTCTTCCTCGGGCCACCCTGCCCCCGGACAGCACTAACGGCCTGGAAGAGCGATTGGGCGAGAAAGTGGAGGCGGAATAGAAATGAAGCTGATCACCGCAATCGTGAAGCCGTTCACCCTCGACGACGTCAAGACCAGCCTGGAAGACGCCGGAGTGCTGGGCATGACGGTTAGCGAAATCCAGGGCTACGGACGGCAGAAGGGCCACACCGAGGTCTACCGCGGCGCTGAGTACTCGGTCGACTTCGTGCCCAAGGTTCGCATCGAGGTGGTCGTCGACGACTCCATCGTCGACAAGGTCGTGGACAGCATCGTCCGGGCGGCCCGCACCGGCAAGATCGGTGACGGCAAGGTCTGGGTGAGCCCGGTGGACACCATCGTGCGGGTGCGCACCGGTGAACGCGGCCCCGACGCGTTGTGATAGCCGCACATTGCTGAACCACACCGGACGGGCCGGCTGGGTGTGAACCAGCCGGACCCGTCCGACAAATCCACACCGGACAACCCCGATGCAGGACGCGCCTGCGCGGCAGGCGATCTGGCCGCCGCGAGGCGCGAACTGCTGTCGGAGGACCACCCCAAGCTAGACCCGGCCGAGCTGCGGCAGGCCTGCCTGGATCTGCACGAGAACTGGCTGATCGCCAAGGCCGCCGAAATCGGCATCACCGCCGACAGCGGCTTTGCCCTGGTGGGCGTCGGCGGCCTGGGCCGTCGTGAACTGCTGCCGTATTCGGACCTGGATCTGGTGCTGTTGCACGACGGCCAGCCCGCCAATGTGCTGGGGCCCGTCGCGGACAAGCTCTGGTACCCGCTGTGGGACGCCAACGTTCGCCTGGACCACAGCGTGCGCACCGTCAGCGAGGCGTTGAACACCGCGAACGCCGATCTGACGGCCGCGTTGGGCATGCTGGAAGCCCGCCACATCGCCGGTGATGCGCGCCTGTCCACCGAGCTGATCGACGGCGTGCGGCGCCAGTGGCGCAGCGGGATCCGGTCCCGCATGGACGAACTGGTCGAGATGACCCACGCCCGCTGGCTGCGGCTGGGCCGGATCGCGCACCGCGCCGAGCCCGACCTGAAGTCGGGCCGCGGCGGGCTGCGCGACGTTCAACTGCTCAACGCGCTCGCGCTCGCTCAACTCATCGACCGCCGCGGCATGGCCAGTCCCGACCTGCCGGCAGGTTCGCTCGACGACGCCTACCGCACCTTGCTCGACGTGCGCACCGAACTGCATTGGGTGTCGCGCCGCGGTCGCGATCAGCTACTGGCCCAATTCGCCGACGAGATCAGCGCCGCTCTGGGCGTCGGGGACCGATTCGACCTGGCGCGCATGCTGTCCAACGCCGGGCGGACCATCAGCTTCCACGCCGTCACCGGGTTGCGCACGGCCGTCAACGCGCTGCCGCGGCGCGGCATCTCGGCCCTGGTGCGGCGGCCCAAGCGGCGCCCCCTGGACGAAGGGGTCGTCGAATACGCCGGGGAAATCGTGCTGGCGCGGGAAGCTCAGGTCCAGACCGACCCCGGTCTGGTCCTGCGAGTCGCCGCCGCCTCGGCCGATACCGGGGTGCCGATCGGCGCCGCGACGCTGAGCCGGCTGGCCGACAGCGCGCCGGAACTGCCGATTCCATGGCCGCGGGAGGCGTTGGACGACCTGCTGGTGGTGCTACTGGCCGGCCCGACCGCCGTGGCGACCATCGAATCGCTGGACCGGATGGGGCTGTGGGGCCAGTTGCTGCCCGAGTGGGGCGCCATCCGCGACCTGCCGCCCCGCGACGTCTCACACAAATGGACCGTGGACCGGCACGTCATCGAAACCTGCGTCAACGCCGCGCCGTTGACCACCCGGGTGGCGCGACCTGACCTGCTGGCTCTGGGCGCGCTGCTGCACGACATCGGCAAAGGCCGCGGCGCCGACCACAGCGTGCTGGGCGCCGAACTGGCCGTGCAGATCGGCGAACGGCTGGGCATGTCACCGGCAGACACCGACACCCTCGCCAAGATGGTGCGGCATCACCTGCTGCTCCCGATCACGGCGACCCGCAGTGACCTGAACGACCCGAAGACCATCGAGGCCGTGTCGCAGGCCGTGGGTGGTGACGCTCAGCTGCTCGAGCTGCTGCAGGCGTTGACCGAGGCGGACTCGAAGGCAACCGGGCCCGGAGTGTGGAGTGACTGGAAGGCCTCGCTGGTCGAGGACCTGGTGCGGCGCTGCCGGATGATGATGGCCGGCGAGCCGTTGCCGCAGGCCCAACCCAGCGCGCCGCATTACCTGGCGTTGGCCGCCCACCAGGGCGTGCATGTGGAACTCAAGCCGGGCGCCGGCGAACGCTTCCAGGCGGTGATGGTGGCGCCCGACCAACGCGGCCTGGTATCCAAAGCCGCCGCCGTGCTGGCGCTGAACTCGCTGCGCGTGCACTCGGCGACGGTCAACATCCACGAGGGCGTCGCGATCACCGAATTCGTGGTGTCTCCGCTGTTCGGCTCGCCACCGGCGGCCGACCTGCTGCGGCAGCAGTTCGTCGGCGCGCTGCACGGTGACGTCGACGTGCTCGGAGCGCTGGAGAAGCGCGACAGCGAAGCGATCAGCTCGGCGGTGGCCCGGGCCGGCGAGGTGCAAGTGGGGGTGCCCGTCACGCGGTCGACCGCCCCGCCGCGAATTTTGTGGCTGGACACCGATACCCCGGGGCACCTCATCCTCGAGGTTCGGGCGATGGACCGCACCGGTCTGCTCGCGTTGCTCACCCGGGCGATGGAGCGGGCCCAGGCAGACATCGAGTGGGCCAAGGTCAACACCTTCGGATCCACCGCCGCCGACGTGTTTTGTGTGACGGTGCCGCCCGACTGCGACGCCCAAGCCGCCGTCGAGAAGCACCTGATGGGGGTGCTGGGCGGGCGCGTCGACGTCCTGCTCGACGAGCCCGTCGGGGATTAGCGGCGATCGCAAGCGCGGCGGAGCCGGGCGCAGCGGGTCGCCGCCGTGCAGTTTCCGCGGCGATCGCAAGCGCGGCGGAGCCGGGCGCAGCGGGTCGCCGCCGTGCAGTTTCCGCGGCGATCGCAAGCGCGGCGGAGCCGGGCGCAGCGGGTCGCCGCCGTGCAGTTTCCGCGGCGATCGCAAGCGCGGCGGAGCCGGGCGCAGCGGGTCGCCGCCGTGCAGTTTCCGCGGCGATCGCAAGCGCGGCGGAGCCGGGCGCAGCGGGTCGCCGCCGTGCAGTTTCCGCGGCGATCGCAAGCGCGGCGGAGCCGGGCGCAGCGGGTCGCCGCCGTGCAGTTTTAAGCCTTACTGCTCCGAGTTGAGCTGGCGTACCGCGTCGATGCGCGCCTTGAGCTGATCGCGGGTGGCTGCGGCGATGGGCGGGCCGCCGCAGCGGCGACGCAGCTCGTTGTGGATCCAGCCGTGCGGCTTGCCGGTGCGGTGATGGGCGATCGACACCAGTGTGTTGAGCTCGCGGCGCAACTCGCGCAGCTGGCCGTGCGTGGTCATCGGTGCCGCCGTCGGGCCCGCTTGGGCGCGCCGCTGCAGCTGCTCGTCTTGACGCCGGTGCAGCAGCGCCCGCATCTGCTCGGCGTCCAACAGGCCCGGGATGCCGAGGTAGTCGGCCTCTTCTTCGCTGCCTGCGGGCGTCGCGGTGCCGAACGACGACCCGTCGAAAATCACCTGGTCGAGTTCGGCGTCGGCGCCCAGCGCGGTGAAGCCCTTCTCGGTGTCGCCGGGCTCGGTCTGCGTCTTCGTGGCCGGATCGCCGTCGAGCGGATCCTCGAGCGTTTCCCGGTGCGGCTGGCCGAGGACGTGGTTGCGCTGAGCCTCCAGCTCGCTGGCCAGTTGCAGCAGATTGGGCACCGACGGCAGGAAGATGCTGGCGGTCTCACCGGGGCGGCGCGACCGGACGAATCGGCCGATGGCCTGGGCGAAGAACAGTGGGGTAGAGGCGCTGGTGGCATAGATGCCAACCGAGAGCCGCGGCACGTCGACGCCTTCGGACACCATCCGCACCGCCACCAGCCAGCGGCTGGTGCTCTGGGCGAATTCGGAGATGCGGGCCGAGGAGCCGGGGTCGTCGGAGAGTACGACCGTGGCCGGCTCACCGGTCAGCCGTTCCAGTAATTTGGCGTATGCGCGGGCCGCGGTCTTGTCCGAGGCGATGATCATGCCGCCGGCGTCGGGCACATGCTCGCGCAGTTGCCGCAGCCGTAGGTCGGCCGCGGTGATGACGGCCGGCATCCACTCACCGGCGGGGTCAAGCGCGGTGCGCCAGGCGCGGGCGGTTTGCTCGGCTGACAGCGGCTCGCCGAGTCGGGCCTCGTGTTCCTCGCCGGCGCTGTCGCGCCAGCGGGCCTGCCCGGAGTACGCCATGAACACCACGGGGCGCACCACGCCGTCGGCCAGAGCTTCGGCGTAGCCGTAGGTGTGGTCGGCCTGGGAGCGCTGGATGCCGTCGGGTCCGCTCTCGTAGGCGACGAAGGGGATGGGGCTGTCGTCGCTGCGGAACGGGGTTCCGGTGAGAGCGAGCCGGCGGGTGGCGTCGCTGAAGGCTTCGCGGATGGCGTCACCCCAGGTTTTGGCGTCACCGCCGTGGTGGATCTCGTCGAAGACCACCAGGGTCTTGCGCTGTTCGGTCCGCACTCGGTGCAGCGTCGGATGCGCGGCCACCTGGGCGTAGGTGACCATCACGCCGTGGTACTCCGGGGAGGTTTGCGGGTTGGAGTTGGAGAACCGGGGATCCAGCGACAGACCGTGCCGTCCCGCGGCCTGCGCCCACTGCACTTTGAGGTGCTCGGTGGGTACCACGACGGTGATCTGCTCGACGGCGCGATGAGCGAGCAACTCGGCTGCCACCCGCAGTGCGAACTGAGTCTTGCCCGAACCCGGGGTCGCCACGGCCAGGAAGTCGCGCGGCTCGGTACCCAAGTATTTGACCAGCGCCCGTCGCTGCCAGCCACGCAGCGGTCGAGTGGCTTCGACGACGCCGGCGGCGGAGCTGACCGGCTGCGTCGACAACAAATTCCCCCCGTAGCTGCTGGTGACGCGCCTGCCGTGCGCGGCTGTAAAAACCTAGCATGGCAACGCTTTTCGGCGCAGTTACGACATGAGCGGGTCGCGTTGCCCCAGCCAGGCGTGAATCCGTTCGGCCACATCCGGCCAGCCCGGTTCCATCATCATGTTGTGACCCATGTTCGGGAAGAACTCCGCTTCGGTGCCGTAGGCGTGGGCGGTGGCCTGTACTTCGGCGCGGCTGACCAAGCCGTCGTCGGCGGCGCCCAGCACCAGCATCGGGGTGCTCACCCGCTTCGTCCGGACCCGCCGGAACATCGCGTCGATCATGGCGGCGCGCAGCCCCTCGGGTTGAACCCGCGCCGCGCAGGCCGCGACGACGGCCTCCGGTGTCTGCGCGCAGAACAGGTTCTGGCGGGCCAGGGGTGGGGTGTTGATGAAACCGGCCAAGTTGCCCGTCGTGTAGGACCGAACGGTGATCCAGGGTTGGCGCCGCCAGACCCGGGTCGCTAACCCGAACACGCCTTGAGGCGGTATCGACGCCAGCAGGACCGCGGCTGGGACGCTGCGGCTCTCCAGGAAGCGCTGCACGACGAACCCGCCCAGGGAGTGGGCGATCAGCACCGGCTTGGTGCCGAGCCTGTCCGCCGTCTCCGCGATGTCCTCGATGTAGTCGGCGACCGAACATAGGTGCAGTGATCTCGCGCAGGGACTGTTGCCGTGCCCGCGCAGACTGACCGCGACCGCGCGGTAGCCCGCGTCGGCGAAGTAATCCAGGAAGTGCTCCCAGCACCAGGCGCCGTGCCACCCGCCGTGGACAAATAGCAGCGGTGTGGGATGCGCCGCGGAGGTTGACCCTCGCTCGATGACCTCGAGCATGTGCTGACTTTCGTTTGCTGTGGGCGCGGCGTCAAGCCCTGCTCTTCCGCCGAGTGCGCGGCCAGCCGCACACCCGGCGTCGTGTGTGCGGCTGGCCGCACACACGCGCCCCGATTCGCCCGGCTGGGGCATCGGCTGCCGCTTCCGCGGCAGCACCACTAGGCTGGTCGGGTGTTTGAATCGCTGTCCGACCGGTTGACCGGTGCCCTTCAAGGGCTACGCGGCAAGGGCCGACTGACCGACGCCGATATCGACGCCACCACCCGCGAGATTCGGCTAGCCCTCCTGGAAGCCGACGTGTCGCTGCCGGTGGTTCGAGCGTTCGTACACCGGATCAAGGAACGCGCCCGCGGCGCCGAGGTGTCTGGTGCCCTCAACCCGGCGCAACAAGTCGTCAAGATCGTCAACGAGGAGCTCATCGGCATCCTCGGTGGCCAGACCCGCGAATTGGTGTTCGCCAAAACGCCGCCGACGGTGATCATGCTGGCCGGTCTGCAGGGTTCGGGTAAGACCACACTGGCCGGCAAGCTGGCCTTCCGGCTCAAGAACCAGGGACACACACCGCTGCTGGTGGCCTGTGACCTGCAGCGCCCCGCCGCGGTCAACCAGTTGCAGGTGGTCGGCCAGCGGGCCGGTGTGCCGGTGTTCGCGCCCCACCCCGGTGCGTCACCCGAATCCGGCCCTGGTGACCCGGTCGCGGTCGCGGCGGCCGGACTGGACGAGGCCCGGTCGAAGCACTTCGACGTCGTCATCGTCGACACCGCCGGCCGGTTGGGCATCGACCAGGAGCTGATGGCCCAGGCCGCTGCCATCCGCGACGCCGTCGACCCCGACGAGGTGCTGTTCGTCCTGGACGCGATGATCGGCCAGGACGCCGTGGCCACCGCGCAAGCGTTCGGTGAGGGCGTCGGATTTACCGGCGTGGTGCTGACCAAGCTCGACGGTGACGCCCGCGGCGGTGCCGCGCTGTCGGTCCGAGAAGTGACCGGCGTGCCCATCCTGTTCGCCTCCACCGGCGAAAAGTTCGAGGATTTCGACGTCTTCCACCCCGACCGGATGGCCAGTCGCATCCTGGGCATGGGCGACGTGCTGAGCCTGATCGAACAGGCCGAGCAAGTCTTCGACGCCCAGCAGGCCGAAGAGGCCGCCGCCAAGATCGGCGCCGGCGAGCTGACGCTGGAGGACTTCCTCGAGCAGATGCTGGCCGTGCGCAAGATGGGCCCGATCGGCAACCTGCTCGGGATGCTGCCCGGCGCCGGTCAGATGAAAGATGCGCTGGCCGAGATCGACGACAAACAACTCGACCGGGTGCAAGCCATCATTCGCGGCATGACCCCGCAAGAGCGGGCCGACCCGAAGATCATCAACGCGTCGCGGCGGCTGCGCATCGCCAACGGCTCCGGCGTGACCGTCTCGGAAGTCAATCAGCTCGTCGACCGCTTCTTCGAAGCCCGCAAGATGATGTCTTCCATGCTCGGCGGAATGGGCATCCCCGGCATCGGCCGCAAGTCCGCGACGCGAAAGAGCAAGGCCGCCAAGGGGAAAGCGGGCAAGAAGGGTAAGAAGGGGGCACGCGGCCCCACGCCGCCGAAGGTCAAGAGCCCCTTCGGCGCCGGGATGCCGGGCATGGGCATGCCGGGGATGCCGGCGGGCTTCCCCGACCTGTCGCAGATGCCCGAGGGTCTCAACGAGCTGCCGCCCGGGTTGGCCGACTTCGACCTGTCCAAGCTGAAGTTCCCAGGTAACCCGGGAAGAAAGTAGTCGCCCGTGCGCTGGCACGTGCGGGGCCGGGGCCTCCCCAGCGAGGAGACCACCGACCTATGGGTCGCCGACGGCCTCATCAGCACCGAGCCGGTCGACGACGCCGACACCATCTTCGACAACGGCTGGATCATCCCGGGACTGGTCGACCTGCACTGCCACATCGGACTCGGCGCCCAAGGCGGCGTCGAACTCGACGAAGCGATCGAGCAGGCCGAGACCGAACGCGACGTCGGTGTCCTGCTGGTCCGGGACTGCGGAGTACCGATCGACACCCGCAGCCTCGACGACCGCGCCGACCTGCCCCGCATCATCCGCGCCGGCAGGCATCTGGCCAGACCCAAGCGCTACATCCCCGGATTCGCCGTCGAACTCGACGACGAAGCTCAACTACCCGACGCCGTCGTCGAACAGGCCCGGCTCGGCGACGGCTGGATCAAGCTGATCGGTGACTGGATCGATCGCCAGGTCGGTGACCTGGCGCCACTATGGTCCGACGACGTGCTCAAGGCCGCGATCGACGCCGCCCACGCTCACGGCGCCCGGGTCACCGCTCACGTGTTCGGGGAGGACGCGTTGCCCGGCCTGATCAACGCCGGCATCGACTGCATCGAACACGGCACCGGCCTCACCGACGACACCATCGCCTTGATGCTCGAGCAGGGCACCGCGCTGGTGCCGACGATGATCAACCTGGAAAATTTCCCCGGCATCGCCGACTCGGCGACGCGTTACCCCGCCTACGCGGCCCACATGCGCGACCTGTACGCGCGCAGCAACGAACGGCTGAGTGCGGCCCGGGCGGCCGGCGTGCCGGTGTATGCGGGCAGCGATGCCGGCGGCATGATCAACCACGGCCGCATCGCCGACGAAGTCGCAGCTCTCACCACCATCGGCATGAGTCCCACCGAGGCGCTCGGTGCGGCGTGCTGGGACGCCCGGCGCTGGCTGGGCCGGCCCTGCCTCGACCATGGGGCGTCGGCGGACTTGCTGTGCTACTCCCAAGACCCACGCCAAGGACCCGGCGTGCTGAACCGGCCCGATCTGGTCATCTTGCGCGGCGAGGTCTTCCCCCCGAAGTCGTAGGGCCCCGAAAAAGATTGCGATCAATCGCTATCTATGTTAGCGTCGGTGCACCGCGACGACCCCGGAGGCAACCGTGACTTACGACCTGATCATCCGCGACGGACTGTGGTTCGACGGCACCGGCGCCGCGCCGCAGACCCGCACTTTGGGCATTCGCGACGGGGTCGTGGCAACGGTGTCCGCGGTGCCGCTGGATGAGACCGGTTGCCCCGAGGTCATCGACGCGGCCGGCAAGTGGGTCCTCCCGGGCTTCATCGACGTGCACACCCACTACGACGCCGAGATCCTGCTCGACCCGGGTCTGCGGGAGTCGGTGCGGCACGGGGTCACCACGGTCCTGCTTGGCAACTGCTCCCTGTCGACGGTGTACGCCAGCACCGAAGACGCCGCCGACTTGTTCAGCCGCGTCGAGGCCGTCCCGCGCAAGTTCGTGCTGGACGCTTTGGAAAACAACAAGACCTGGTCGACGGCCGCGGACTACATCGCCGCCCTCGACGCCCTACCGCTTGGCCCCAATATCGGTTCGCTGCTTGGCCATTCGGACCTACGGACCGCGGTGCTCGGTCTGGAGCGCGCGACCGACGACACGGTTCGGCCCACCGACGCCGAGCTGAAGAAGATGACGCAATTGCTCGACGAGGCGCTCGATGCCGGGGTGCTGGGCATGTCTGGAATGGACGCAGCGATCGACAAGCTCGACGGTGACCGGTTCCGCTCCCGCGCACTGCCGTCGACCTTCGCGACATGGCGCGAACGGCGCAAATTGATCAACGTGTTGCGCCGGCGCGGCCGAATCCTGCAGAGCGCACCCAACGTCAACAGTCCGGTGTCGCCGTTCATGTTCTTCCTGACCAGCAGTCGAATCCTGAACCGCCGCAAGGGAGTTCGGATGAGCATGCTGGTGTCCGCCGACGCCAAGTCGATGCCGATGGCGGTACACATCTTCGGCCGCGGCGCCCGGTGGCTCAACAAGATCCTCGGCGCCAGCGTGCGATTCCAGCACCTGCCCGTCCCGTTCGAGTTGTACTCCGACGGCATCGATCTACCGGTTTTCGAAGAATTCGGCGCCGGCACCGCCGCCTTGCATCTGCGTGACCAGTTGCAGCGTAATGAGTTGCTGGCCGACGAGGAGTATCGCCGACGGTTCCGCCGCGAGTTCGACCGCAAGAAGCTCGGGCCGTCGTTGTGGCACCGCGACTTTCACGACGCCGTCATCGTCGAATGCCCAGATAAGTCGTTGATCGGCAAGTCTTTCGGATCCATCGCCGACGAACGCGGCCTGCATCCTCTCGACGCGTTCCTCGACGTGCTGGTGGAAAACGGTGAGCGCAACGTGCGTTGGACCACCACGGTCGCCAACCACCGGCCCAAGCTGCTGGACAAGCTGGCCGCCGACCCAAATATCCACATGGGTTTCTCCGACGCCGGAGCGCACCTGCGCAACATGGCGTTCTACAACTTCGGTCTGCGACTGCTCAAGCGGACCCGCGACGCCAGCCAGGCCGGCACGCCGTTCCTGACGCTGCAACGCGCCGTCTACCGCCTGACCGGTGAGCTCGCCGAGTGGTTCGGCATCAACGCCGGCACCTTGCGCGAGGGCGACCGCGCCGATTTCGTGGTGATCGACCCGGCCCACCTCGACGAGTCGGTGGACGCCTACAACGAAGAGGCGGTGCCCTTCTACGGCGGGCTGCGGCGCATGGTCAATCGCAACGACGCGACCGTGGTAGCCACCGGAGTCAACGGCGCGGTGGTCTTCCGCGCGGGAGAGTTCTGTGAGGGCTACGGAAAGACGGTGAAGTCGGGCCGGTACCTGCGGGCGGGGGAGCGGCACGCCCCCGCGCCCGCGACCGTCTGACATGGCCAGAACGCAACAGCAACGCCGCGAGGAAACCGTCGGGCGGCTGATCCAGGCGTGTATCGACACCATCATGGAAGTCGGGTACGCCCGCGCGTCGGCCGCGGTGATCACCAAACGCGCCGGAGTTTCGGTGGGTGCGTTGTTCCGCCACTTCGAGACGATGGGCGACTTCATGGCGGCCACCGCCTCGGAGGTGTTGCGCCGACAGCTCGAGACGTTCACCAAGCAGGTCGCCGAGATACCGGCCGACCGGCCGGCGCTGGAGGCGAGCCTTGCGATCTTGCGCGACATCACCACCGGACCGGTCAATGCCGTCCTCTACGAGCTGATGATCGCGGCCCGCACTGACGAGAAGCTCAGGGTCACCATGCAACACGAGCTCGGGCAGTACTCGGCGAAGATCTATGACGCGGCTCGGGTGCTACCCGGTGCCGAGAGCTTCCCCGAGGAAACCTTGCCGGTGATCCTGGCTCTGTTACGCAATGTCTTCGACGGCGCCGCGGTGGTGGAAGGCATTCTGCCGCAACCGAAGATCGAGCAGCAGCGAATTCCGGTCCTGATGGCGCTGCTGACCGCGGCGCTGCCGGAACTGAGGTCGCCCTAATGGTGCCGACCCGCTGCACCCGGCCGTTCCGCCGTGCTTGCGATCGACACTAAAGCGAGCCGATGCTCGACTGCGGGCCGAGCGCGAACCCCCAGTCGAACAGGCTGGCGGCCTGATCCCAGTAGGTCGGACCGCCGGCCTGCACCAAGCCGTACATCATGGCAATGACCAACCGGCGGCCACCGCGCGCGGCCGCGCCGACGAAGGTCTTGCGGGCGGCATTGGTGAAGCCGGTCTTGCCGCCGATGGCGCCGGGGTAGCGCTGCAACAGCTCGTCCTGGTTGACGATCGGCTGCTCACCGTTGTCCCCCGGAAACATGGCCGTCGGCTCGGCGGTGACGTGGGCGAACGTCGGGTTGGCCATGGCCGCGCGAAAAATGACCGCGAGGTCGTGCGCGGTCGAGGCTCCCGATCCGCCCGGGCCGTCCAGCCCCGACGGCGTCGCCGCATGGGTGTTCGTCGCCCCGAGTGAGGCCGCTTTGGCGTTCATCTTTGACACCGCGACGTCCTGGCCGCCGAGCATGTGCGCCAAGGTGTTGGCGGCATCGTTGCCGGAAACCAGCAGCAGCCCGTCCAACAATTGGCGCGCGGTGTACGTGCGACCGGCTTTGACCCCGACGCAGTTGCACTCGACCTGGGTATCGGCGACGTCGGCAACCACGGTCGAGTTCAGGTCGAGCTCGTCGAGGACCACCAGCGACAACAACACCTTGATCGTGCTGGCCGGGGGGTGCACCACATTCTGGTCGCGGCCGGCCAACACCTGACCACTGTCGAGGTCGGCGACGATCCAGGTCTGTGCCGGGCCTTCCGGAATCGGCACCGACCCGACCGGCTGCACATCGGTGTCCGCTAGTGCGCTGGCTGCTGTGAGTGTGGCAACCGTGAGCAGCGCTGCGGTTGCGGCCAGGACCTTTCGCATGGCCGCACAGTTTAACTTCCTGGCGCCGTGCGCACGATGCTTCAATCGATGCATGTTAAGCCTGGCCGAAATCTCCGACCGCCTGGAAATTCAACAGCTCCTGGTGGACTACTCCACCGCGATTGACCAGCGCCGCTTCGACGATCTCGACGACGTCTTCACCCCGGACGCCTACATCGACTACCGGGCGTTGGGCGGTATCGACGGGCAGTACCCGGACGTCAAGAAGTGGCTGTCGGAGGTGTTGCCCAACTTCCCGGTCTACGCGCACATGCTGGGCAACTTCTCGGTCCGCATCGACGGCGACACCGCCTCGTCGCGCGTCATCTGCTTCAACCCGATGGTGCTGGGCGGAGACAACGAGCAGATTTTGTTCTGCGGACTGTGGTACGACGACGAATTCGTGCGCACCCCGCAAGGGTGGCGGATGAGCCGCCGGGTGGAGACCAAGACCTTCCAGAAGGTCCTCTGACGCGGCAAGATTGAGCCGGCTCAGCCATTACGGGAGGCACCATGAGGCGCAGCATCGTCGGGGGACGGGCTGCCGCCCTGACGGCTGGGGGTTTGATCGCCCTGGCACCGCCGCCCCAGGCGGGTTGCCAGTACGGAATGCCGGGCGTTGTCGGCAAATGCGACGGACCCATCCAGCCCTACGGCACTTGGGAGCGTTGTGTGACCATCGCGCGGCTGGCGCCCAACGGCGCCAGCTCGTTTCTCATGCCGGAGAAGCACTGCGAGGTAGTGGGCCCGGACCAGCCTTCGGGTGACCCGAACTTCGCCGACCCGCGGCGCACATCGACGGTGGAACGGGGCACATGATCATGAAGCGATCCTTGTTGGTGGGGCTGGCGACGGGACTGGTGGGGGCAGCTTCGATCGTCGCGGCGCCACCCGCCAGCGCCGGCTGCCTGTACGGCGGGTTGTCCTTGAGTAGGTGTGACGGACCGATTGATCCGGACGGCAACTGGCAACGCTGCGTGGTGTTCTACTCCGCCTACGGCGGGGCGGGTTCCCGCGGCGCCACTCGCTGCGACATGATGGGTCCTGACCTGCATCCCTGGGGTGCCGAGTTCAGTAACCCACCCACGCACATCGACGACTGAGCGCGAATTTCTGCTTGGGCAGGGCTGTCTGGCACAATGGGCGGCTGTCCGCGGCGCGATCAGGATCGCGTCCCGGTCATCACACTCGAGGCAAAACCGGACCCGGGCGTCCCGCCCCGGTTGCTGAATTGCAGCGTGACACCTACAGGAGTTCGACCATGGCTGTGAAGATCAAGCTCACTCGGCTTGGCAAAATCCGCAATCCTCAGTACCGCATCGCCGTCGCCGACGCGCGCACTCGCCGCGATGGCCGTTCCATCGAGGTCATCGGCCGGTACCACCCGAAGGAAGAGCCGAGCCTGATCGAGATCAACTCCGAGCGCGCCCAGTACTGGTTGTCCGTGGGTGCCCAGCCCACCGAGCCCGTGCTCAAGCTGCTCAAGATCACCGGTGACTGGCAGAAGTTCAAGGGCCTGCCCGGCGCCGAAGGCGAGTTGAAGGTCAAGCCCGCCAAGCCCAGCAAGCTCGAGCTGTTCAACGCCGCGCTGGCCGAGGCCGAAGGCGGTCCCACCACCGAAGCCACCAAGCCGAAGAAGAAGGCCGCTCCGAAGAAGGCCGCCGCTAAGGCCGACGCCGAGCCCGCCGAGGGCTCGGCCGAGACCCCGGCCGAGGGTGGCGAGTCGTCCGAGCCGGCCACCGAGAGCTGACGGCTTCCATGAGTACCGTCGTGGTGGACGCCGTCGAGCACCTGGTTCGCGGCATCGTCGACAATCCCGACGACGTCCGGGTGGACATGGTGACCAGCCGGCGCGGGCGCACCGTCGAAGTACACGTCCATCCCGATGACCTCGGCAAGGTGATCGGTCGCGGAGGACGCACCGCGACCGCGTTGCGCACGCTGGTCGCCGGGATTGGTGGCCGGGGCATCCGCGTCGACGTGGTGGACACCGACCAGTAACGGCCATGCTCATGGCGCAACCATGGAGCTGATCGTCGGGCGTGTGGTCAAGGCGCACGGCGTGACCGGTGAGATCGTCGTCGAGGTTCGCACCGACGACCCCGAGGCCCGGTTCGCACCCGGAAATACGTTGCACGCCAAGCTGTCTCGTGGCAGAGGTGAGGAACGCGACTACGTCGTGGACAGCGTACGGGCGCACGGTGGACGGCTGCTGGTGCGTCTGGACGGTGTCGACGACCGCGACCGCGCCGATGCGCTGCGCGGGGCGTTGTTCGTCATCGACTCCGAGGATCTGCCGCCGATCGACGAGCCGGACACCTTCTACGACCATCAGCTCGAAGGCCTGCGGGTCCGCACCACCGCGGGCCAGGAAGTCGGCGTGGTTGCCGAGGTGCTGCACACCGCCGCCGGCGAACTGCTCGCGGTCAAGAGTGACGCCGGTGAAGTGCTGGTGCCGTTCGTCAGCGCGATCGTCACCTCGGTGTCGCTGGAGGAGGGCGTGGTGGAGATCGACCCGCCCGAAGGCCTGCTGGACATGGGCTGAGCCGTGCGTATAGATGTCGTCACAATCTTTCCGGCGTTCCTCGACCCGTTGCGAGAGTCGTTGCCCGGTAAGGCCATAGCCTCGGGTCTGGTCACGCTGCAGGTGCACGACCTGCGGCGCTGGACGCACGATGTGCATCACTCGGTGGACGACGCGCCCTACGGCGGCGGGCCCGGCATGGTGATGAAAGCCCCGGTGTG
>NZ_LZLE01000213.1 GCF_001673155.1 Mycobacterium sp. 1423905.2
GCCGAACAGGGAGAAGCCGCGGATCTTGACCTTGGGCGCACCCTGGCTGCCCTCGCCTACGACCTCCTGATCGAACCCGCCCATCACGCCCCGACCGTTGATTTCGACGTTGACTTCCGGCGGCAACAAAATGGTCTGCGCGCCCATGATGGAGTAGGCGCGGATGTCCACCTCGGTCGAGGTGAAGTCGGCATAGCGCAGGTCCACCACGCCGTTGCCCCACAGTGTGAAGGTGGTCAGCTTTTTCGGCACATTCCACCGGCCGCGCCGCTCGAAGCCGCTCATCAAAGCAAGAAGCAAAGTCGACGGCGCCGGATTGCAGGTGCCGCCCCGGCGCGGGCTGACTGCGGTACCGGGCAGGTCGGCCCGCAGGTCGTCCAGCTCCTGATAAGTAGTGGCCGCGTACGCCTTGGTCAACCGGTCTTCGTACTCGTTGAGCTGCAAGCGGCCCTGCTCGGCCGCGTAAGCCAGCAATTGCGCAATCTGGATGCGATCGGTGTCGGCCGCACGCGACGATTCGTCGCGTGTGTCCTTCGCGTCACGTTGCGCTGAATTGCTCATCACACACGAGCGTACGACTTCACGATTTTGCTGCAAGGGGCATTGTCTAAACTGCAACCTTCCCGGCCGGCCGGTCGGTCGCCGCGCGCCGCCTCAGGGCGCGGAGATCCAGCTCGGAGGCCGTTTTTGCAGGAACGCCAGCATCCCTTCGCGCGCCTCGTCGGAAACGAAAAGCCGCGCCGATTCCTCGGTGAGCCGATCGGCGTCCCGGTCGAACTCGCGCAGCACCGCGGCGGTGGTCAGTGCCTTGGACGCGGCCAGACCTTGCGGGGAACCGCGGCCCACGTCGGCCACCAGACCGGCAACCGCGGCGTCGACATCCTCGGCGAACATGGTGACCAAGCCGATCTCGGCGGCTTCAGCAGCGCCGAACGTCTCACCGGTCAGGTAGTAGCGGGCGGCGGCGCGGGCGGACAGCTTGGGCAGCAAGGTCAGGGAGATGATCGCCGGCGCGACGCCGATTCGGGCCTCGGTCAGGGCGAAGGTACTGCGCGGACCGGCCACCACCATGTCGCAGGCACCGACGAGGCCGAAGCCGCCGGCCCGTACGTGGCCGTTGATGGCGCCGATCACGGGTCGCGGCGAGGACACGATGGCGCGCAGCAATGCGGTCATCTCGCGAGCCCGGGCCACCGCTGAGTCATATGGCGATGGTGGCGACCCGCTTCGGCCGGCTGCGCCGCCCTCGCGATCGCCACGGTCATATGGCGATGGTGGCGACCCGCTTCGGCCGGCCTCGCTCAAGTCGGCGCCCGCGCAGAACGTGCCGCCGGTGTGGCCCAGCACCACCACCCGTACGGCCGGGTCGGCGGCGGCGTCACGCAGGCCCTGATGCAACTGGTCGACCAGCGCGCTGGACAACGCGTTGCGGTTGTGCGGTGAGTTGAGCGTCAGCCGCGCCACCGGCCCCCCGGACTGGCCGGGGCCGGCGTACTCGACGAGTTTCTCCATGACTGTCAGTAGCTGCGCGGCAGACCAAGCGAGGTCTGCGCCACGAAGTTGAGCACCATCTCGCGGCTGACCGGTGCGATGCGCGCCAGCCGGGCCGAGGTCATCATGGCGGCCACCCCATACTCCTTGGTCAGCCCGTTGCCGCCCATGGATTGCACGGCCTGGTCGACGGCCCGGGTGGACGCCTCGGCCGCGGCGTACTTGGCCATGTTCGCGGCCTCGGCGGCGCCCATGTCGTCACCGTGGTCGTAGAGGGTGGCGGCCTTCTGGGTCATCAGCTTGGCCAGTTCCACCTCGATGTGGCATTGCGCCAGCGGGTGCGACAGCCCTTGGTGCGCGCCGATCGGGGTGCCCCACACCTGCCGTGTCTTGGTGTAGTCGACGGCCTTGCGCAGCGCGAAGCGGCCCATGCCGACCGCGCTGGCCGCGCCCATGATCCGCTCGGGGTTCAGGCCGGCGAACAGCTGAGCGATCGCGGCGTCTTGGGCGCCGACGAGTGCGTCGGCGGGGAGCCGCACGTCGTCGAGGAAGAGCTGGAACTGGCGTTCGGGGCTGATCAACTCCATGTCGATGGCGGTGTAGTTGAAGCCCGGAGCGTCGGTGGGCACCACGAATAACGCCGGGCGCAGCTTGCCGGTCTTGGCCTCCTCGGTGCGGGCCACCACCAGCACCGCCTGCGCCTGGTCGATGCCGGAGATGTAAACCTTCTGGCCTTTGAGGATCCAGTCGTCACCGTCGCGGCGGGCGGTCGTGGTGATCTTGTGCGAGTTCGATCCGGCGTCCGGTTCGGTGATGGCGAACGCCATCGTCAGGGTGCCGTCGGCGATGCCCGGCAGCCAGCGTTTCTTCTGCTCTTCGGTGCCGAATTTGCTGATGATGGTGCCGTTGATGGCGGGGGAGACCACCATCAGCAGCAGCGCCGACCCTGCGGCCGCCATCTCCTCCATCACCAGTGAGAGCTCGTACATGCCGGCGCCCCCGCCGCCGTACTCCTCGGGCAGGTTGACTCCGAGGAATCCGAGTTTGCCTGCCTCGGACCACAATTCGGTAGTGTGTTCCTGGGCGCGGGCCTTCTTCAGGTAGTACTCGTGGCCGTAGCTGGACACCCACTCGGCGACCGCTTTGCGCAGCGCCTGGCGGTCCTCGCTTTCGATGAAGCTGGTGTCGGTCATGTCAATCTCCTTCTGGGGCTTCGACTCGGGCCAAGACAGCGCCGACTTCGACTTGTTGGCCGGCTTTGACGTTGAGTTGGGTCAGCACGCCGTCGTTCGGCGCGGTGATGGTGTGTTCCATCTTCATCGCCTCCAGCCAGATCAGCGGTTGACCGGCACTGACGGTGTCTCCGACGCCGGCGCCGAGGCGAATGACGTTGCCCGGCATGGGCGCCACCAACGATCCCTGCTCGACGGCCGATCCGGGTTCGGGGAAGCGGGGCAGCGCGACCAGGTGTACGGGACCGAGGGCGGAATCGACGTAAATGTCGGCGCCGTAGCGGGCGACGGCGAAGCTGTGGTCGACGCCGTTGCCGTCGGCCAAGACGACCTGCTCGGGCGTGGCCGAGACGAGTTGCACCGTTTCGTCACCCGGGAGTGCCAATCCGGTTCGGGTGAAGCGGTATTCGATGCGGTGTTCGGTGTCTGCGTCGTCGCGGTAGGTCTTGACCTGATAGCCGGAAGCTAGGTTTCGCCAGCCGCTGGGCAGCGAGCCGAGCACGGTGGCCTGCGCCCGGTTGTGTGCGGCGTCGGCCAGGGCGGCGGCCAGCGCCGACAGGCGAACTGTCGACGGCTCGGCCAGCGGAGCGGAAAGCTCGGCCAGGCCATGGGTGTCGAAGAACGCGGTGTCGGTGGCCCCGTCGAGGAAAGCCGGGTGACGCAGTACCCGCACGAGCAGTTCGCGGTTGGTGCGCAGCCCATGCACCTGAGCACGGGCCAGCGCGTCGGCGAGCACCAGCGCAGATTGGCGGCGGGTGGGGGCATACGAAATGACCTTGGCGAGCATCGGGTCGTAGTGGATGGAAACCGTTGAGCCGTCTTGAATCCCAGAGTCCAGTCGAATACCGGTCCGGCGTTGCAGTGTCTCGAATTGTGCGCGCACCGCGGGCACGTCGATGCGGTGCACCGGTCCGGCTTGCGGCTGCCAACCGTGCGCCGGGTCCTCGGCGTAGAGCCGCGCTTCAATCGAATACCCCTGTGCGGCCGGGGGTTCGGTGTGGAGCCGGCCGCCGTCGGCTACTTCGAGTTGCAGTTCGACCAGGTCGAGGCCGGTGGTTTCCTCGGTGACCGGGTGCTCAACCTGCAGCCGGGTGTTCATCTCCAGGAAGTAGAACTCGCCGTCATCGTCGGCCAGGAACTCCACGGTTCCCGCACCGGTGTACCCGATCGCTCCGGCCGCCAGACGCGCCGCGTCGAACAGCCGGTCGCGCATACCCGCGATGCGCTCCACCAACGGCGAAGGGGCTTCTTCGATGATTTTCTGGTGGCGGCGTTGGATGCTGCACTCCCGCTCGCCCACGGCCCAGACGGTGCCGTGGGTGTCGGCCATGACCTGCACCTCGACGTGGTGTCCGGTGGGCAGGTAGCGCTCGCAGAAGACGGTGGGGTCCCCGAACGCGGACTGCGCTTCGCGGCGGGCGGCTTCGACTTCGGCTGCCAGCGAAGACAAATCACGGACCACACGCATGCCGCGGCCACCACCACCGGCGGATGCTTTGACCAGCACCGGCAGTTGGGCGTCGGTGACGGCGTCCGGGTCGAGTTCGTCGAGCACTGGAACCCCGGCGGCGGCCATCATTTTCTTGGACTCGATCTTGGAACCCATCGCCCGCACCGCGTCCACCGGTGGGCCGATCCAGGTCAGTCCGGCGGCCTGCACGGCCGCAGCGAAATCGGCGTTCTCGGAGAGAAACCCGTAGCCGGGGTGAACGGCGTCGGCGCCGGCGGCACGAGCGGCGGCGACGATGGCGTCGGCGTCGAGATAACCGTTGGTCTCGGCCAACCGCACCCGGGCGTCGGCCTCGGCGACATGCGGCGCGCCGGCGTCGGGGTCGGTGTAGACAGCGACGGTGCCCAACCCCAGCCGACGGCAGGTGGCGAAGACTCGCCGGGCGATTTCGCCGCGGTTGGCGACGAGAACTCGACTGACCATGGAGCTCACATCCGGAAGACGCCGAAGTTCGACGTTCCCTTGATCGGGCCATTGGCGATGGCGGACAGACACATTCCCAGCACGGTGCGGGTGTCGCGCGGATCGATCACCCCGTCGTCGTAGAGCATCCCGGACAACACCAGCGGCAGCGACTCGGCTTCGATCTGACCTTCCACGGCGGCACGCATGGCCGCATCGGCCTCCTCATCGACCTGCTGGCCACGGGCTTGCGCGGCGGCGCGGGCCACGATCGAGAGCACGCCGGAGAGTTGGGCACCGCCCATCACCGCGGATTTCGCACTGGGCCAAGCGAACAGGAAGCGCGGGTCGTAGGCGCGTCCGCACATGCCGTAGTGCCCGGCGCCATAAGACGCGCCGACCAGGAGCGAAATGTGCGGCACGGTCGAGTTGGAGACGGCGTTGATCATCATCGACCCGTGCTTGATCATTCCGCCTTCTTCGTAGTCCTTACCCACCATGTAGCCGGTGGTGTTGTGCAGGAACAACAATGGCGTATTGGAGCGATTCGCCAGCTGAATGAACTGGGTCGCTTTCTGCGACTCCTCGCTGAACAGCACACCGCGGGCATTGGCCAGGATGCCGATCGGATAACCGTGTAACTGAGCCCAGCCGGTCACCAGCGACGACCCGTACATCGGCTTGAACTCGTCGAACTCCGAGCCGTCGACGATGCGGGCGATGATTTCCCGCGGGTCGAACGGGATCCGCAGATCCGAGGGGACGATGCCGATCAGTTCCTCCGCATCGAACAACGGCTCGGTCACCGGTCGAGGCGCCGGTCCTTGCTTGTGCCAGTTGAGGCGGGCGACGATGCGCCGCCCGATGCGAATGGCGTCGAGTTCGTCGACGGCGAAGTAGTCGGCCAAACCGCTGACGCGGGCGTGCATTTCGGCACCGCCCAGGGATTCGTCGTCGGATTCTTCACCGGTGGCCATCTTGACCAGCGGGGGGCCGGCCAAGAACACCTTGGAGCGTTCCTTGATCATCACCACGTGATCGGACATGCCGGGGACGTACGCGCCGCCGGCGGTCGAGTTGCCGAACACCAGGGCGATGGTGGGGATGCCGGCCGCGGACAGGCGGGTCAGGTCGCGGAACATCCGTCCGCCGGGAATGAAGACTTCCTTCTGGGTGGGCAGGTCGGCCCCGCCGGACTCCACCAAGGAGATCACCGGTAGCCGGTTCTCGAACGCGATCTGGTTGGCGCGCAATATTTTCCGTAGGGTCCACGGGTTGCTGGTGCCGCCTTTGACGGTGGGGTCGTTGGCGACCACCATGCACTCCACCCCCGCCACTGACCCGATGCCGGTAACCAGGCTGGCGCCCACTTGGAAGTTGCTGCCCCAGGCGGCCAAGGGGCACAGTTCCAGGAACGGGGAGTCGGGGTCGACGAGCAACTCGATCCGTTCGCGGGGAGTCAGCTTGCCGCGCGCGTGATGGCGGTCCACATATTTGGGGCCGCCGCCGGCCAGGGCCTTGGCGAGTTCGGCGTTGATCTCGTCGAGTCGGGACGTCGCGACCGCGGCGGCGTCGGAGAAGGCGTCGGCATCGGAATCGAGGGTGGACTGCAGGACGGTCATGACTGGAATCCCAGGAGTTTGGCGGCCAGGGCGGTGAGGATTTCGGTGGTGCCGCCGCCGATGCCCAGAATCCGCATGTCCCGGTATTGGCGTTCGACTTCGGATTCGGCCATATAGCCCATGCCGCCGAACAGCTGTACGGCCTGGTTGGCCACCCATTCGCCGGCCTCGACGGCGGTGTTCTTGGCGAAGCACACCTCCGCGATCAGATTGGTCTCACCGGCGAGTTGACGCTCCACCACATTGCGCGAATAGACGCGAGCCACGTCGATGCGACGGGCCATCTCGGCCAGCGTGTTCTGCACCGACTGGCGCGAAATCAGCGGGCGCCCAAACGTCTCCCGGTCCCGGCACCACTGCACGGTGATGTCCAGGCACCGCTGAGCGCTCGAATACGCTTGCGCGGCAAGGCCGATGCGTTCGGAGACGAACGCCTGCGCGATCTGCGCGAAACCGGTGTTCTCTACCCCGACCAAATTCGCGACGGGCACCCGGACGTCGGTGTAGGACAACTCGGCGGTGTCGGAGGACCGCCAGCCCATCTTGTCCAGCTTGCGGGTGACTTCGAAACCGGGTGTGCCCTTCTCCACTACCACCAGCGAAACCCCTGCTGCGCCTGGTCCACCGGTGCGCACCGCGGTGACGACGTAATCCGCCCGGACCCCTGAGGTGATGTAGGTCTTGGCGCCGTTGATGACGTAGTGGTCGCCGTCGCGCACCGCGCTGGTCCGCAGGTGACCGACGTCCGACCCGCCGCCGGGTTCGGTGATGGCCAGCGAGCCGATCTTCTCCCCGGTCAGCGTCGGCCGCACGAATTCTTCGATCAGCCGTCGATCACCCGATGCGATCATGTGCGGCACCGCGATGCCGCAGGTGAACAGCGACGCGAACACTCCGCCCGGCGCGCCGGCCTGATGCATCTCCTCGCAGATGATCACCGCGTCGGCGCCGTCACCGCCGCCACCGCCGACCGATTCGGGGAAGTTCGCGCCCAGCAGTCCCGCCTCCCCGGCGCGGCGGTGCAGGTCGCGCGGCAACTCGCCGCTGCGTTCCCACTCGTCGACGTGGGGCAGAACCTCACGTTCGGCGAAGGAGCGCACCGTCTTTCGCAACTGCTCACGCTCCGGTGTATGCCACAGATTCACCGGGTCGTCCCACGATTCATAACAGCCCTTCCGGAATGTCGACGTGACGGCTGCGCAACCATTCGCCCAGCCCCTTGGCCTGCGGGTCGAAACGCGCCTGGTAGGCGACACCCTGGCCGAGGATGCCGTCGATGACGAAGTTCAGCGCCCGCAGGTTGGGTAGCACGTGGCGGATGACGTCGAGATCGGCCGCCTCTGGCAACAGTTTTTTGAGCAGGTCGACCGTCAACGTGTTGGCCAGCCAACGCCATTGCTCGTCGGTACGCACCCATACCCCGACGTTGGCCGAGCCACCTTTGTCTCCGCTGCGGGCGCCGGCGATCAAGCCCAGCGGTCCACGCTGGGTGGGACCAGCCGGCAGCGGGTCGGGCAGTTCCGGCGGCTCGGCGGGCGCCAGCTCCAATGTCTCAGTGGCACAGGGTATTTCGGAGAGAGTCCCGTCGGGGTGTACGGCGACGTGTGTCACCTCGCGGGCGTCGACGTAGCCGGGGGTGAACACGCCGTAGACTTGGCCTTCGCCGGGTGGGGCGGTGACGGTGAATCCGGGGTAACTGGCGAGCGCCAATTCAACGGCGGCGGAGGAGAATTGGCGTCCGACGTTAGCCGGGTCGGGATCACGCACGACGCAGCGCAGCAGGGCGCTGGCGGCTTCTTCGGTGTCGGCGTCGACGTGGTCGGTGCGGGCCAGCGTCCATTCCAGCTCGGCCGGCTTGACGGTAAGGCTCGATTCGAGTTGCCGGCGTACCAATTCGGCTTTGGCCTCGATGTCCAAGCCGGTCAGCACGAACGTCATGGTGTTGCGGAAGCCGCCGATGCTGTTCAGTGACACCTTCAGGGTGGGCGGCGGTGGCTCACCCTGCACGCCGCTGATGCGCACGCGATCGGGGCCGTCGCTGGACAGTTCGACGGTGTCCATCCGGGCCGTCGCGTCGGGGTTGGCGTAGCGGGCGCCGGTGATCTCGTAGAGCAGCTGCGCGGTGACCGTGTCGACGCTGACCAGCCCACCGGTGCCGGGGTGCTTGGTGATCACCGACGACCCATCGGCGTGCACTTCGGCCAGCGGGAAGCCGGCGTAGGTCAGGTCGGGCACCTCGGTGAAGAAGGAGTAGTTGCCGCCGGTGGCCTGGACTCCGCATTCGATGACGTGTCCAGCGACCACTGCGCCGGCGAGTTGGTCGTAGTCGGTGCGGCCCCAGCCGAAATGCGCGGCCGCCGACCCGACGATTACCGAGGCGTCGGTGACCCGGCCGGTGACCACCACGTCGGCGCCGGCGTTGAGGCAGTCGGCAATGCCCCACCCGCCTAGGTAGGCGTTGGCGGTCAGCGGGGAGCCCAGGCCGAGTCCCGCGGCGCGCGGCTGCAGGTCGTCGCCTTCGACGTGCGCGACGCGAGCCGGGATGCCCAGTCGCTCGGCCAGGGCGCGGACCGCGTCGGCCAGTCCAGCTGGGTTGAGTCCGCCGGCGTTGGCGACAATGCGCACTCCGCGGTCGTGTGCTTCACCCAGGCAGCCTTCGAGCTGGGTCAAGAAGGTCTTGGCGTAGCCACGGTCGGGGTTTTTCATCCGGTCGCGGCCCAGAATCAGCATGGTCAGTTCGGCTAGGTAGTCGCCGGTGAGGTAGTCGACTTCACCGCCGGTGAGCATCTCGCGCATGGCGGAGAGCCGGTCACCGTAGAAACCAGAGCAGTTCGCGATACGCACGGCACCAGAAGCAGGAGCCAATGCGTCCTCCCTTCATTGGGATCACGGTCGTCGGACAACCAACCAACCAACCGGTAGGTCAGCATAGCCGGAGAGGCGCAGCGGCGTGATACCAGCCTGCATCCGGCGGGTGCGTCCGGTCGAGTGCCGGGCCCGTCATTTTGGCGACCAGCAGGTCACCGACTATCGTTAGAGCCAATCGTCGCCATTCGGCCTCCCGGCCACGCCGCGCGACACGCCCGAACGAAACCCCAACTGAGGAGTAAGGCCCGACCATGGCCGTACCTAAGCGCAGGATGTCGCGCGCGAATACCCGAAGCCGGCGCTCGCAGTGGAAGGCCACCACGACCGACCTCGTCGGCGTGACCGTGGCAGGCCAACAGCACAAGGTGCCGCGTCGACTGCTGAAGGCCGCCCGCCTGGGCCTGATCGATCTCGACAAGCGCCGCTAACCACCTGTCGCTCGGAGGCGGGCAGTAAACGCACCGCCGCCCGCAGGGGCTGGTGTGACGATGTGGCGGGCAACGGCGCGTCTCTCAGCCCTGTCTCAGGCGTTCATACGACACTGGTCTGCGTGCGCATACTTGTCGTCGACGACGATCGCGCGGTGCGCGAGTCGCTGCGCAGGTCCCTGTCCTTCAACGGCTACTCGGTCGATCTGGCCCATGACGGACTGGAGGCGCTGGACATGATCGCCAGCGACCGGCCGGACGCCCTGGTACTGGATGTCATGATGCCGCGGCTGGACGGGCTCGAAGTTTGCCGTCAGCTGCGTAGCACCGGTGACGACTTGCCGATACTGGTCCTGACCGCCCGCGACTCGGTGTCCGAGCGGGTCGCCGGCCTGGACGCCGGGGCCGACGACTACCTGCCCAAGCCGTTCGCCCTGGAAGAATTGCTGGCCCGGATGCGGGCGTTGCTGCGCCGCACCAAGCCCGAGGACGCCGCCGAGTCGGTCGCCATGAAGTTCTCCGACCTGACCCTGGACCCGGTGACTCGTGAGGTGACCCGCGGCGAGCGTCGGATCAGCTTGACTCGCACCGAATTCGCGCTGTTGGAGATGCTGATCGCGAACCCGCGGCGCGTGCTGACCCGCGGCCGCATCTTGGAAGAGGTGTGGGGATTCGACTTTCCCACCTCCGGCAATGCGCTGGAGGTCTACGTCGGGTACCTGCGCCGCAAGACCGAGGCCGACGGCGAGCCGCGGCTGATCCACACCGTGCGCGGGGTGGGTTACGTGCTACGCGAAACACCGCCCTGATGATTCGGTTGAGCCCACGACATCGCGCGCCGCTTCGGGCCACCAGCTCGTTGTCGCTGCGGTGGCGGGTGATGCTGCTGGCGATGTCCATGGTGGCGATGGTCGTCGTGTTGATGTCCATCGCGGTGTACGCGGTCATTTCGGCCGCGCTCTACAGCGACATCGACAACCAGCTGCAAAGCCGCGCCCAATTGTTGATCGCCAGCGGCTCTTTGGCTGCCGACCCGGGCAAAGCCATTGAGGGCACAGCTTATTCGGACGTCAACGCGATGCTGGTCAATCCCGGCCACTCCATCTATACGGCCAATCAGCCCGGCCAGCACCTGCCGGTGGGCACCCCCGAGAAGGACGTCATCCGCGGCGAGCTGTTCATGTCGCGGCGCACCGTGGCCGACCAGCGGGTGCTGGCCATCCACCTGCCCAACGGCAGTTCGCTGCTGATCAGCAAGAGCCTGCGGCCGACCGAAGCGGTGATGAGCAAGTTGCGGTTCGTGTTGCTGCTCGTCGGTGGTGTCGGGGTGGCGGTCGCCGCGGTGGCCGGCGGCATGGTTACCCGGGCCGGACTGCGGCCGGTGGCCCGGCTCACCGCAGCGGCCGAGCGGGTAGCCCGAACCGATGACCTACGGCCCATCCCGGTGTTCGGTAGTGACGAGTTGGCCAGGTTGACCGAGTCTTTCAACCTGATGTTGCGGGCACTTGCGGAGTCGCGGGAACGCCAGGCCCGCCTGGTCACCGACGCCGGCCACGAGTTGCGCACGCCGCTGACCTCGTTGCGCACCAACGTCGAGTTGCTGATGGCGTCGATGGAGCCGGGAGCGCCGCGGCTACCCGAACAAGAAATGGTCGATCTGCGCGCCGACGTGCTGGCCCAGATCGAGGAATTGTCCACGTTGGTAGGCGATTTGGTGGACCTGACCCGCGGCGACGCGGGCGCCGTCGTGCACGAGCCGGTCGACATGGCCGACGTCGTGGACCGCAGCCTGGAGCGAGTTCGTCGGCGCCGCAACGACATTCACTTCGACGTCGCGGTGATGCCCTGGCAGGTCTACGGCGACCCGGCCATGCTCACCCGCGCCACCCTGAATCTGATGGACAACGCGGCGAAGTGGAGCCCCCCGGGCGGTCACGTCGGTGTGCGGCTCACGCAACTCGACCCGACGCACGCCGAATTGGTGGTGTCCGATCACGGGCCGGGCATACCTGCCCAGGAACGTCGCCTGGTCTTCGAGCGGTTCTACCGGTCGACGTCGGCGCGGGCGATGCCCGGCTCCGGACTGGGATTGGCAATCGTCAAACAGGTGGTCCTCAACCACGGCGGCTCGCTGCGCGTCGACGACACCGTGCCGGGCGGCCAACCGCCGGGAACGTCGATATATGTGCTGCTGCCGGGGCGGCCGCTGCCGACGGCGCAGTACCCGCCGACCACGTCGGAAACCGGTGCGCAACAGCCCGGTGCGGCACCGGGAAAAGCGACCAGCGAGAATGCTGAATCACGGGGTTCGGAGAACGTTATCTCAGTGGATTCTTAGTCCGCGCGCGCAAGGTGGTTGTGCAGATAGTGTTGAAAACCAAGCCATGCAAGCCGCGCATGCCACGCCAAGTAGAGAAGAGCGACTAGCGACATGACGAATCACCCGAGGTATTCGCCACCGCCGCAGCAGCCGGGATATTCCGCGTCGAATCAGCCTGTGCCACCGGCCTACTCCCAGGGGCACCAGAGCTACAACCAGCAGTTCGACTGGCGTTACCAACAGCCGCAAACGCAGCAGTACCGCCAACCCTTCGAGTCGTTCAGCGGTACCGGCGCCGGTCCGATACCCGGCGGTGGTACGCAGGCGGTTCCGCTGCCGGGCAATACCGGTGCCGGTCCGATCCCAGGTAGTACCGGATCCGGCCCCATCCACGGCCACACCGGGCCGGGGCCGATCCCCGGCATGTTGCCGCCGATGGGTCCGCCCCCGCCGGTTGCTCAGCGGCGCTCGCGTGCGGGCCTGTTGACCGTCGGCGCGTTGGCCATCGCGGTGGTGTCGGCCGGCATCGGCGGCGCAGCGGCGACGGTGATCGAGATGGGACATCAAGGCGGCGTCGGGCACGGCACCACCGTGGCCTCGGGCGGGGCGCCGAGCGTTCCGGCGGCCAACATGCCCCCCGGCTCCGTCGAGCAGGTCGCCTCCAAGGTGGTGCCCAGTGTGGTCATGCTGGAGACCGACCTGGGCCGCCAGTCCGAAGAAGGCTCGGGCATCATCCTGTCCGCCGACGGACTCATTCTGAGTAACAACCACGTCGTCGCGGCGGCGGCCAAACCGCCGGCCGGAGCGCCGCCGCCCAAGACGACGGTGACCTTCTCCGACGGCCGTACCGTGCCGTTCACCGTCGTCGCGGCCGACCCGACCAGTGACATCGCGGTGGTGAAGGTGCAGGGGGTCTCCGGGCTCACGCCGATCGCTCTTGGTTCTTCGTCAGACCTGCGCGTGGGTCAACCGGTATTGGCGATCGGCTCACCGCTGGGCTTGGCGGGCACGGTGACCACTGGAATCGTCAGCGCGCTCAACCGACCGGTCTCCACGACCGGTGAGTCGGGCAACCAGAACACCGTGCTCGACGCCATTCAGACCGACGCCGCCATCAACCCCGGTAACTCCGGTGGCGCGCTGGTCAACATGAACGGCCAACTGATCGGCGTCAACTCGGCCATCGCGACACTGGGCGCTGATTCTGGGGATGCCCAGAGCGGGTCGATCGGCTTGGGCTTCGCCATTCCGGTCGACCAGGCCAAGCGCATCGCCGACGAGCTGATCAGCACCGGTAAGGCAAGCCACGCCTCGCTGGGTGTGCAGGTCACGACCGACAAAGGCATTCCGGGTGCCAAGGTGGTCGAGTTGGTCCCGAACGGTGCGGCGGCCAACGCCGGCGTGCCCAAAAATGTAGTGGTCACCAAAGTCGATGAACGGCCCATCAATAGCGCCGACGCCCTGGTCGCGGCAGTGCGGTCCAAGGCGCCGGGTGACAAGGTAGCGCTGACCTTCCTGGATCCGGCGGGTGGTAGCCGGACGGTGCAGGTCACGTTAGGTAAGGCGGAGCAGTGAACAAAGCCGACGCACAACTGTCGGAGCTCGGTTATACGGTGGCACCCATGGAACAGGGTGCGGAACTGGTGGTCGGACGGGCACTCGTCGTCGTTGTCGATGACCGCACCGCCCACGGGGACGAGGACCACAGCGGCCCGTTGGTCACCGAATTGCTCACCGAGGCGGGTTTCGTCGTCGACGGTGTGGTCGCGGTCGAGGCCGACGAGGTAGAGATCCGCAATGCTCTGAACACCGCGGTGATCGGCGGCGTCGACCTGGTGGTTTCGGTCGGCGGTACCGGCGTGACTCCCCGCGACGTCACACCCGAAGCCACCCGCGACATCCTCGACCGGGAGATCCTCGGCATCGCCGAAGCCATCCGGGCCTCGGGTCTGTCCGCGGGCATCACCGACGCCGGACTGTCCCGTGGGCTGGCCGGCGTCTCGGGAAGCACGCTGGTGGTGAACCTCGCCGGTTCCCGCTACGCCGTGCGCGACGGCATGGCGACGCTGAATCCGTTGGCCGCCCACATCATCGGGCAGCTGTCCAGCCTCGAGATCTAGGGCGGCGACCCGCTCAGGTGTCCGCGCGGGGTCCGTGGCTGGGTGGCGGGCTGACCGCGACGGTGTCCGAAGTCCCGTGCTTTCCAGACGAGTGGCCGTTGGTCTGCGCCAGCAGGTCTCGGATTTCGGTGAGTAACACCGTTTGCGCGTCGTCGGCCTGCTCCACCTCGCCCTTCTTGCGCAGCCTGCTGTAAGGCAACACGACCAGGAAATACACCACCGCGGCGACGAGCAAGAAGTTGATCGCCGCGGACAGCACATTGTTCAAGTCGATGTACTGGTCGCCAGTGATGTGTATCGACAGGATGCCGAACTTCCGGGTGTCCCCGACGCCGATCGAGCTGACCAACGGCTTGATGATGCTGTTGGTGAAGGCCGTGACCAATGCCGTGAACGCGGTGCCAATCACCACGGCAGTCGACAGGTCGACGATATTGCCCCGCGAGAGAAACTCTTTGAACCCCTTGAGCATGTGCTGCCCTTCCGCTGGACCGAACAGAGTTTGCTGTCGATCGCGCAGCGCGGGCGGCCAGGGACTCAGTGCAGGGTCAGTGTCACCGCCTGGCCCAGCGCTGATCCCGCCACCGTGTTCGCCACGCGAGCCGGTAGCGCAACCAAGATTACGCGCTCGGTGTCGGCGGCCTGGGCTTTCTGTTTAGCCGACACCAAGACCACCACGGCGTCGGTGGCGATGACCTTCCCAACGGCCTGACCGCCCGGCTGCGCGTCGCCGGCGGGGGCGGCTAGCACGTCGACGACGTCACCGACTCGCACCAGGTCGATCAGGGCGTCGTCAGCCAGGTGCAGCGGCACCATCCGCGCTCCAGGCCCGGCCGTCAACTCGGCCAGTCGACTGCTCAGCAACCGGGCGTCGGTCAGAACCTCACCCCGGCGCGTCGGGCTGGCCAGCGTCGCACCGACGACCACGCCCACATCCGGTCGAGCCCCGTCGGGAAGCGTTGCGGCGGAACGCTTCTCGACGCGGACATCATCGGCGGTCAACGCGGTTCCCGGGATCAGGTCACGCACGGCCACCACCACCTCGGCACGGTCGTCGTCGGGATCCGAGCGCAGCGCCGAAACGCCGGCCAACACCACCAGGCCACCGGCGGCGATGCGCCGAGCCAGCACGGTGCGCGTCCAGTCTGGGCGCACCACCCTCGATAGCCGACTGAGCAGTGTCGGATTGAGCGATTCGCCCACGCGGCAACCGTAGGCGCGCCGCGGCGCCGACGCCGTTCGGTAACGAGCTAGCTGTGGATAACCGCTAGCTGGCGGCGGCCTTTGTGGAGGACGTAGTAGCCGCAGAGGAGGAGGCGCCGCTCGACTTCTCGCTCGACTTGGACTTCTCGGACTTGTCCGACTTTTCGCTCGAGCCGGAGCTGGAACCGTTCTCGCTGCTCGACGAGGAGCCGTTGCTCGACGTCTTCTCTTTCTTGGCCGCCTCGCGGCTGTCGGTGCGGTAGAAGCCGCTGCCCTTGAATACGACGCCGACGGAATTGAACAGCTTGCGCAGCCGACCGGAGCACTTCTCGCAAGTGGTCAGCGCATCGTCGGTGAAGGCCTGCACAATGTCGAAGCGGTTGCCGCACTCCGTGCACTGGTAGCTGTAAGTCGGCACAAAAACCTCCGGATGATGTCAACCTGAATTAGCACTCTACCGTCTCAAGTGCTAGAACCGCCACGAAAGGCCGGTCATTCCCCGCTCAGCAGCCCGATGAGTCCACGGTTGGGCGTGAGCGCATGGGATACCAGTACATCGTGCGGTTCCGACGGCAATTCGTCCAACACTTCCTCGTCACGCACGATCGCAACCAGCGGCGCGCCGGGCTTTCGAAGCGCCAGAGAGCGATCGTAGAAGCCGCGGCCCCGGCCCAGGCGCACGCCGCGGCGGTCGACTGCGAGCGCCGGCAACAACACCAGGTTCGCCTCGCCGAGCGCCGACTCGGGCAGCCAGGGCGGTGGCGGCTCGAGCAGTCCCCAGCGGGCGGTGACCAGGCCGTCGGCGTGGTACTCACCCCAGCGCAGCGGCAACGCGGCGTTGTCGGCCCCGGTGCGGGCTACCGGCAACAGCACCCGTGCGGCGCGGCGCAGCAACACCTCGAGCATGTCCATCGAGCCGGGCTCGGCGCCCACCGGGACGTAGGCGCACACGGTGTCACCGCTGTTGACTATGCGGTGCAGGTGGTCGCAGAGCCGTTTTGCCTCGGCGGCCCGCACGTCATCAGCAACCCGGCGCCGGGACGCCTGCAGCGTTTCCCGCAACGCGGACTTGCTCGGCGTGGCCACGCCCTCAACGATGACAGCCTCAGCTTTCGCGCCGCCACCGCAACTCACGAGATTTCTAAGGCTATGGTGTGAACGATGTCACGGCCCCAAGTCCCCATCCCTCGCACGGCGATCGTCCCCGCTGCGGGCCTGGGCACGCGCTTTCTTCCCGCGACCAAAACGGTGCCCAAGGAGCTGCTGCCGGTCGTCGACACCCCCGGCATTGAACTGGTCGCCGCCGAGGCGGCCAGCGCCGGCGCCGAACGCCTGGTGATCGTCACCTCGGAAGGCAAGGACGGCGTCGTCGCGCATTTCGTGGAAGACCTGGTGCTCGAGGGCACGCTGGAGGCACGCGGCAAGAAGGCCATGTTGGCCAAGGTGCGCCGCGCTCCGGAGCTGATCAAGGTCGAGTCGGTGGTGCAGGCCGAGCCGCTGGGCCTCGGACATGCGATCGGCTGCGTCGAGGCCACGTTGTCCGACGACGAAGATGCCGTGTCGGTGCTGCTGCCCGACGACTTGGTGCTGCCGACCGGAGTGCTGGAGACGATGTCGAGGGTGCGGGCGAGCCTGGGTGGTTCGGTGCTGTGCGCCATCGAGGTGACCCCCGAGGAGATCGGCGCCTACGGCGTCTTCGATGTCGAACCGGTGCCCGACACCGACATTCCCGACGTGCTCAAGGTCAACGGCATGGTCGAGAAACCCAAGCCTGAAGATGCCCCGTCGCTATATGCCGCCGCCGGCCGCTACGTGCTGGACCGGGCGATATTCAGTGCGTTGCGCCGCATCGACCGAGGTGCCGGCGGGGAAGTGCAACTGACCGACGCCATCGCGCTGTTGATCTCCGAGGGCCATCCGGTGCACGTCGTGGTGCACCGCGGATCCCGACACGACTTGGGAAATCCCGGCGGCTACCTCAAGGCTGCGGTTGACTTTGCATTGGATCGTGACGACTATGGCCCGGATTTGCGGCGATGGTTGGTGGCGCGACTGGGCCTGACCGAGCGGTAGCCGGAGGTACGACCGGCCCACTTCGCTCCACATGGCTCGACGGAAAGGCGCGCTGTGCGTTCGGTGGAGGAACAGCAAGCCCGGATATCGGCAGCCGCGGTAGCCCCGAGGCCGATACGCGTTGCCATCGCCGAGGCGCAAGGGTTGATGTGCGCCGAAGAAGTGGTGACCGAACGCCCGCTGCCCGGATTCGATCAGGCCGCAATCGACGGTTATGCGGTGCGCAGCGTCGACGTGCTCGGTGTCGGCGACCATAACGGTGCCGAGGTGTTCGGAGACGAGAGCGCCTTCGAAAGTCCTGACGTGGTGACCCTGCCGGTGATGGGCACCATCGACGCCGGTACCCGCACACCGAGCAGGCTGCAGCCGCGCCAGGCCGCGCGGGTGCAGACCGGTGCGCCGCTGCCCACGCTCGCCGACGCGGTGCTGCCGTTGCGCTGGACTGACGGCGGCATGAACCGGGTGCGGATCCTGCGCGGCGCGCCGTCGGGTGCCTATGTGCGACGGGTCGGCGACGACGTGCAACCCGGCGACGTCGCGGTGCGCGCCGGAACCATCATCGGCGCCGCCCAGGTCGGGTTGCTGGCCGCGGTCGGGCGCGAACGCGTCCTGGTGCACCCGCGGCCCCGACTGTCGGTGATGGCCGTCGGCGGGGAGCTGGTCGACATCACCCGCACACCCGGCAACGGTCAGGTCTACGACGTCAACTCCTACGCTCTGGCCGCCGCCGCCCGCGACGCCGGCGCCGAGGTGAACCGGGTCGGCATCGTCCCGAACAATCCCACTGAACTCGGCGAGATCGTCGAAGGTCAGCTCAACCGGGCCGAGGTGGTGGTGATCGCCGGCGGGGTCGGCGGGGCGGCGGCCGAGGCGGTGCGCGCGGTGCTCTCTGAGCTGGGCGACATGGAGGTGGTGCGGGTCGCCATGCACCCCGGGTCGGTGCAGGGGTTCGGGCAGCTGGGCCGTGACCGGGTGCCGACGTTTCTGCTGCCGGCCAACCCGGTCAGTGCGTTGGTGGTCTTCGAGGTCATGGTGCGGCCGCTGATCAGGCTGGCGCTGGGTAAGCGACAGCCGATGCGCCGGATCGTGCAGGCCCGCACACTGTCGCCGATCACCTCGGTGGCCGGGCGCAAGGGTTATCTGCGGGGACAGCTGATGCGCGACCAGGAGAGCGGCGAGTACCTGGTGCAGGCGCTCGGGGGCGCGCCCGGGGCGTCGTCGCATCTGCTGGCCACGCTCGCCGAGGCGAACTGCCTGGTGGTCATTCCCAGCGGAGCCGAGCAGATCCGCACCGGAGAAATCGTCGACGTGGCCTTTTTGGCTCAGCACGGTTGAGCGCGACGACAGTTGAACCTGTTGCGCTCCAATTCCCGGCATCCAGGCTGGCCCATGAGTGTCGGGTCGCTGCGCGTGGCGGCCGGCGTGGTGCGGTTGCGGGCGGTGCGGATGCGTGACGGCGCGCAGTGGAGCCGGATCCGGCTGGCTGACCGCGCCCACCTCGAGCCGTGGGAGCCGAGCACCGACGGGGACTGGACCATGCGGCATTCCGTGGCCGCGTGGCCGGCGCTGTGTTCGGGGTTGCGCTCCGAAGCGCGCAAGGGCCGCATGCTGCCGTACGTCATCGAGCTCAACGGCCAGTTCTGCGGCCAGCTGACCATCGGGAACGTCGTACACGGGGCCTTGCGTTCGGCCTGGATCGGCTATTGGGTGCCCAGCTCGGCGACCGGGGCCGGGGTGGCGACAGCGGCGTTGGCTCTCGGCTTGGATCACTGCTTCGGACCGGTGATGTTGCATCGCGTCGAGGCCACGGTGCGTCCGGAAAACGCGGCCAGCCGCGCGGTGCTGGCAAAGGTCGGCTTCCGCGAGGAGGGGCTGTTGCGGCGCTACCTCGAGGTCGACAAGGCCTGGCGCGACCACCTGTTGGTGGCGCTGACGGTCGAAGAGGTTTACGGCTCGGTGGCGTCGACGCTGGTCCGGGCCGGTCGCGCCCGCTGGCCCTGAGGTTCTCGCCGAGATTGCCGTGAGGGCTGTGCGTGGTGCCCGAAAAGCGACCGCTACGGCAATTTCGGCGCGTCCGGGGCGGCGCGCACCACGCGCAGTCGTGAGTAAAGCGAAATAAAAGTGTGGCTACCGTGACATATGTGGCGTGTGATGCTTGAACTAGGCAAATTACAGGTGTGTAATTGCGCTGGTCAATGTGACCCGGCCGCGTAGGCCCACGGTGTGCCTCGCGGGGAAAGGAGCAGGTCATGCCAAGCATCCCGCAGTCGTTGCTATGGATCTCGCTTGTGGTGCTCTGGCTGTTCGTGCTGGTGCCCATGCTGATCAGCAAACGCGAAGCGGTGCGGCGCACCAGCGACGTGGCGTTGGCGACCCGGGTGCTCAACGGCGAAGCCGGTGCCCGCCTGCTCAAACGGAGCCGTCCGGCAGCTGGTCACCGCAGCGACCCCGACTGGAAGCCCGAGGAGGAGTGGGAGCGCGACGAGCCGGTCGATGGCGCCCACGTCGACGCTGACGAAGACCACGAGAACGCCGAGGCGGACACCGACGTCGTGCCTGCCGCGCGTCCGGTCGTGATGGCAATGGCCAAGGTGGACAAAGCAACTGAAGCTGACGAGCCCGACTATCTCGACGTCGACGTGATCGAAGACTCTTCCGCGTTGCCGGCCGGGGCCAGCGCTCAAGCGGCCGAGCCCGCGCTGCAAGCCGTCGAGAATGTCGCTGTGGAGGAGCCCGTCGCCGAGGCCGAGCCTGAACTTGCAGACGACGAATACGAATACGTCGACGACGAGTCCGGTTTAGAGCCCGGCGACGACGAGGACGACGACGTGCCCGTGCACTACGCCACCGGAGTCAACCGCCGTAAGCGGTTCGACAGTAAGAAGGCGGCTGCGATCAGCGCCCGCAAGTACGCCTACCGCAAGAAGGTGCTGCTGGCGATGGCGGTGATCCTGATCGGCTCGGCCGTCACCGCGTTCGAGGTGACGCCGCTGGCCTGGTGGCTGTGCGGGACGGCGACCACGGTGACGGTGCTCTATCTGGCGTATCTGCGCCGGCAGACGCGGATCGAGGAGAAGGTACGCCGGCGCCGGATGCACCGCATGGCGCGGGCGCGGTTGGGCGTGGAAAACGCTCTCGACCACGAGTACGACGTGGTGCCCTCGCGGCTGCGACGCCCGGGCGCGGTGGTGCTGGAGATCGACGACGAGGACCCTATCTTCGAGCACCTCGACGACGCGGTGTCGATGCGCAACTACGGCTGGTCGCGCGAGTTGCCGCGCGCCGTCGGTCAGTAGGGCGCACGGTTCGGCCGTTGGGGTCGCGACTGGTAGCCTGCTAGGCGATCAGGGGCTATGGCGCAGTTGGTAGCGCGACTCGTTCGCATCGAGTAGGTCAGGGGTTCGAATCCCCTTAGCTCCACCGAGTCCGACTAGGTCAGGGCATATGAAGCCCGCTAGGGAGCTCCGCCGTCCACAAAGCGTCCGCGGTGTTTCTGATGGCGCCGTTCAGCGGTCCGCAACCTCGTCGAGGTCTTCGTCGAACAGATCGGCATAGGTGTCGAGGGTCATCGAAGCAACACCATTGCGTCCACTCTTGGGGTATCACGTGCGACCGTTTACCGCGTGCGGCTCAAGATTCCGGCGTGGATAGCGACAGCGGTTCAGCACCGTCCGTAACGCGACCAGCGAGTTGGAATCGGTCTACTTGAAGGGGTTGAAGGTGCGGCCCAGGATGTACTGAATGCGCTGTGGGACCGGGCGTATGGCGGCGGCGGTGAGCTTGTTGACGGTGCCCGGTATGCAGACGGGCTTGCCGTTGGTCACAGCGGCCCATCCCTCGCGGACAACGGGTTCAGGCTGTTGCCACATGAAGCCTGGCAGGCGGTCGGCAGCATCGCGGGTGCCCATCACGTCGTGGAACTCGCTGTGGGTGAAGCCAGGGCAGAGCGCGGTGACATGGATGCCGTGTGGTTTGAGTTCCATGTCGAGGGATTGGGACATATTCAGTACGTAGGACTTGATGCCGGTGTAGAGCAGTCCTTCTCCCGGCGGGGACATCGCGGCCAGTGAGGACAGGTTGATGATTCGTCCCCAGCGTCGTTGTTTCATGCCAGGGATCACTCGGTGGATCAATTCGGTTAGGGCGGTGACCATCAGTTGAAGTTCTCCGGCGACCGACTCCCAGGGTGTGTCAGAGAATTTAGTGCTAGCTGAAAGGCCGGCGTTGTTGACGAGCACGTCGATGGGTAGACCCAATTCGGTTGCGCGCCTGATGATCGTGGCGGGTGCATTGGGGTCGGTGAGGTCGGCGGCGAACACTTCGGCGCGCACGCCGTGCTGTTGGTGTAGTTGGGTGGCGAGTTCTTCCAGGCGCTCGGCGCGCCGGGCGACCAGGAGCAGGTCGTAGCCCTCGTTGGCGAGGTGGCGAGCGAACGCCGCTCCGATGCCGGCAGAAGCGCCCGTAATCAGTGCGGCACGTCGAGTCGTGTTCATGGCTGGGTGTTCCTTGCTGGTCGGCATCGGCCAACATGGCCGACGGATCGCGGGTTGCGCGTCTGCGGGGGCGGGGGTGTCTGCGCTGGGAGGCCGCCTGGCGTTGGGGTCACGCCACTGGAACGTGGCGATTGAGGAAGTCGATCTGGTCGGTCACGATCCCGTCGAAGTGCGGGTCCAGGTACGGCTCGAAGTGCGTGCAGTCATAGGAGCGGACTTCACCGTGGGGGATGCGAGCCACGATCTTCTTAGCCTTGGCATAGGGAGTCACGTCGTCACGTATTGCCAGCTGTACCAGGGTCGGCGCGGTGATGTCTGTAACTTTGCGTCCCGGCGAGTACAGCGGCACGCGAAGGGCGATGCGGGCAGCAACGTCGTTTTCGGCGAGAAGTTGCTCGCGCATGTGCTCGGCAGCCTCGCCCCCGGCCATCTGCTCGACGAGTTCGAACGCGCCCGGTGAGGTCATCATGGCGACCTCGCCGGGCCTACCAACAGACTTCACTCGATACGGTGCCCGCCCGAGCCATGCCCCGAGCTGATCGCGCAATCCTGCCGCGATGAGGCGTGCGACTAATTTGGGGGATTGAGAGAACGCGGATGCGGGTCCAGTGACGTGGGGCACCTGGACGATAGCGGCTGCAAAATCGTGGTCGCGGGCGGCCAGCGTGAGAACGTGGCCGCCGCCGAAGGAGGAACCCCATCCCACCACCCGTGTGGTGTCAACGTTGTCCAGGCTGCGGGCGTAGGCGATGGCGGCCCGCCAGTCAGCGTGCTGTTTGGCGATATCAAGGATGCGGCGGGGCTGGCCGTCGCTGGCACCCCAATGCCGGTAGTCGAATACCAGGGCGGCATAGCCCGCCTGCGCGAATCGTGCCGCATAGGCGTCCAGGCGCAGTTCCCGAAAAGCAGCAAACCCGTGAGCCAGCACGACGATGGGCGGGTTCTCAACGCCTTCGGGCCGGTAGAGCCACGCCGCACAAGTTGTGCCCTCGGACGCAAAGGTGACGTCGTGTCGGACATAGCTAAGTGGTTGGTTCATGGTCCTGGCCTCCATCGGGTATCTTGAATGGCGTTCAACAGAAGTTAGCAAGTTCTTGAATGCCGTTCAACAATGTGTGACCCATTCGATGCAGAGGGAACGATGCCACGGAACAAACGCCCGCAGGCCGCCGACGAGAAGCGTGCAGAAATCGTCGCGGCAGCACGACAGTTGTTCATCGACGCTGGCTACGACGCCACCCCAATGAGTCGCCTGGCCAAGGAAGCCGGCGTCGCGCCGAACACCATCTACTGGTATTTCGGGGATAAGGACGACGTTCTGATCGCTGTCCTTGACGCCGTCATGGCCGACGTCTGGCCGCAGTATCAACAGGTGGCGACCGAACCGATCACCGCTCGTGTGTTGTGGGTGGTTCTCCAGTTACACCAGATGAGCCGCCTCGTTACGACGGTGCACGCCCGCGTCGAACATTCGGCTGCCATCGCCGAGTGGCATCGCAACTTCCATCTGATCACCGGCAGTATGTTTCGTTACGAATTGGAAACTGCGGGAGTCTCACCTTCGACGGTGGATGCGGAAGTAATGATTGGCATCTTCACCGTCGAAGGACTCCTTATGCACGATCTGGGTGAGGTCGAGCAACGCACCATTTGCGACACCCTGGCTTCACGCTGGAGTGCCACCCAGCCGGACCCGTCCTAAGCAGGGAAGTTGACCTGCGGCCTGCTGCCGCTGCCCGTCTTTTTGTCCAGAGCACTGGATGGGCGACAGCTTCGACGCCTGGGCGCGCCGGGCTGGGCAGCCGAGACCTTGCGGTCAAGTTCTCAAGCACCAAAACCCCGGTTCATGAGGGTGGGGGGTGACCCCAGTGGCAACAACAGACCGCCTTGTACGGCCAGCGTGCTCTCTCTCCGGCGATATCCTCGCGCGCAGCGTCCGCAGTTCGTCCGCAGTAGTCTCGTCAGCGGTCCATGGAACTCACCGCAGTCAACGTCCTGACCAACATCTTCTGGACGCGGCCAACACTGCCAACGGCAACAAACGCCCAGTTTGACTCGTTCGCATCGAGTAGGTCAGGGGTTCGAATCCCCTTAGCTCCACCGGCAAGATGCTGTGTTTTGCGTTCGGCTTGACGCTTGCGTCGAGTTGCTTCTGAACGTTCCTCGCCCTCGCAGTGCCGTCAGCTCCTAGCGGTCGGTATAGGGCGACTCCGGTATAGCGCCGCGTCGGGCTAATAAGGACGATGCGGCTTCAAGCCCAGTCAAACCGACATGGTGAGGTATCGGTTAAGGCGTTTGGTTCGCAGGGTGTCCGGCGCGTACTTCGATAGCCATCCCTCTGGGGTTTCCGACAGGAACTGGTTGTCTTGGCCAGACGACCGTGTCTGAACCGTCTTCTGCCGTTGAGTTTTCTCGACAACCGAGCGGTAGTAGTAGTGGCCCCAAAGCCGGTTGAACTCAGTGAAGTAGATGTCGGCGACTCGTCGGTCTCCCTTGATCAGGATCATGTTCTCGTCGTTTTCTTTTGTCGAAGCGCTGCTGAAGTTTGCCGATCCGGTGACGACTATGGGTGTCGGACCGAGTGGGTCTGACAACAGGAATTTCAAGTGGACGTAGTTGACCCACTTGTTGAGTCCAAGCTTCTTATTGTTCGTCTCGACCCAACTGCCCAGAGGGGTGCCAAGTTCTGAACCATGCGCTTCATAGATGTTGTCGCGCCAGTCGAGTTTGATCACCGTCTGCTCGCCCTTAAGCGGCTTGGGGTTGTCGTCCTTGTCCAGCAGCAAGAAGCGCAAGCGGTTCTCACCGCTGTCGTTGAGCGGCTTCCGCCAGCTTCGTGCGATGCCGAAGGCGAAGGTGCCGCATGCCAGCGACTTCGCGTCAGTCAGCATGGATAGATAAAGGTCGAGGGGTTCGAGATTGTTGCGTGGACTGAAAATGGGCGTTATCCCCAGCGCCACGTCTTTGAGCGATTTCGGCGTGGGGGTCAGTTGCTCGACGGCGGTAAGGAACTCGAGATTGGCGGGGTCCTTGACGCCGCTGCCCAGGCCTCCTGGATCAGTGGCCAGCAGCTCCCAATAGGCAAGAAAGGTGCGCGCGGTGTTGGCGTCTCTTACGACGTGGCCGACGTTGGCTTGGCCGAAGATGCCGCCTGTCGTCAAGTTGGTCGAACCTGTCCAGACCTCGGCGGGACGCCTTCTCTTTCCCCGGAGCAGCACGATGAACTTATTGTGCTGCAGGTCATTCGGTCGTTTGACCCTAGGGATGATCGCGGACCGTGGTAGTTGCGCTTTGCTGATTGCGGCCAGGTTTGCGTCGCGTGGGGTGTTTGTGGCGTTCTCTTTTTCGTCGACGATAAGCTTGACATCAACGCCCCGATCGATCGCTTCTTTGAATGCGTCGAGTATGCGGCCGTAGGAAAATTCGTAGAAACACCCGCGAATGGCGTCTCCATCGCTTGCGGAGCTGATGAATTCGGTCAAAGCGTCGTCCAGGCCTCGGCCTAACCAGTTATACGCCTCTGCCTTTCTGTCCGGGGTTGGTTGATCGTCCGGTGCGATGTTCTGGAAGTTGATTGCGTATGACTGGCTTCCGGTGACGCCACGATTGAAGAAGATGTCGTGCTTGCCGACGCCATGTTTTTCGGTGCTGACCTGGATGACGGCGGGAGGCGTTTTGAGATCAGGCTCCTTTGGCGTTCCCTTGAATGGATAGAACTCGTATTCATACTTCTTGCCCGGCTGAACGTAGAAGTCGTCCCAGGTCAGGCTTTGGATGGGGTGATAGACCGTCAATACCTTGGTTTGCGGGGTCGGAGCAAGCTTCAAGGACTTGAAGACCTTATAGCCCTGTGCCCAGTAACTTTCATTGGTGTCAAGGTCTTTGCGCCGAATCGCGAAGCCCAACAAACCCTTTCGAGCGGTTTCCGTGGCGCGGATGCCGAAAGAAACGACGTTGGTGCCGGCAACGGCGTAGAGCTGAATTCCGCGTTGAGCGTCTGACTTGAAGCGCATGTGACACTCCTCCCTCTGGCCAGAGGCTATACCCGGTACCGATGACGTGGCGCCTGATTAACGACATTCCTTCGCATCGCGCGCGGTCAAATTTTGGGTGGCCATGATTAGAGGGGTCACACTTGGTTATTAATGAGCCAGCACGCGCCGAGTATTGCTACAAGTTCCGAGAGTCCGTATCGCTAGCCCCCAGCCGGGTGTCGCAGCCACCGGCCCTAGCCCAAGATCCCGCGCAACGCTTCGCCACCGCTACCGAATTCGCCATGGCGGTGTCGAAGTTCACTCCAGCGCACACACATCCACCCCGGCTCTAAACGCACGCCAATTCCAGGCGTTCCAGCCGGCGCACGAGCAGGCTCGGTAACCATCGCCCGACGTCGAGAGCGTCGACCTTCGAGGTGCGCTCGAGCAGTTGACCGATCACGACCTGCGCCTCCAATCGGGCGAGTGCGGCTCCGACGCAGAAGTGCGCGCCTTTGCCGAAGGTGATGTGCCCCTTGCCGCCGCGACGGTCCAGCCGAAACTGATCGGGATCGTCGAAGTGGGAAGGATCGCGATTGGCCGCTCCCCACAACAGCAACAGGCGCGAATCCGCTTCGAGGTCGACACCGCACAGTGTGGTGTCGCTGACGACGTGGCGGTAATGGCCCCGGAAGGGCGGTTCGAAGCGCAGTACTTCCTCAAGAAACGCACCGAGAAGCTCCGGTTGCCTGCGCAGCTGCTGCTGGATGTCAGGCCGGGAAGTCAAAAGGTAAGCGGCAGAACCGATCAATGACGCTGTGGATTCACCGCCCGCGCTGAACAGGATGATCATTATCGCTTGAGCGGTGAGCTCATCAATCTCCCCCGATGCGCACGCAGTCGCCAGGTCGCCGAGCAAGTTGTCCTGCGGGTCGGACGCCGCTTGCTGGAACTGCTCGGTGATGTAGGCGGCCAGTTCCATGACGGCGACGCCCGCAGCGTTGAGTTGATCTTGGCTGACCAGTCCCTCGACCACTTGGGTCGCCGCGTAACCCCACCGCACGAGCTTGCCGACGTCGCGGTCCGGGACGCCGATGATCCGCCCGACGATCATCATCGGCAGTCGGTTCGCCATGCCGCTCATCCATTCGATGCGTCCACGCTCTTCGTGGTCGTCCCATAGTTGAACGGCGGTTTCAGCGATGACTGGCTCGACCGCCCGGATCCGCTTGGCGGCCAGTTGGGCAAGAACGGCTTTGCGGTGCACGGCATGGGCGGGATCGTCGGCGGTGGCCAGGACATGGCTCTTGCCGCCCAACCCCTCCATCTCGAAAGCACCCACCGTGCCGCCGGGCTGATACGTCATGGTCGCGGTCAGGTTCGAGGAGAAATCACCCGGCCGTGCCACGGCGTCGCTGACCGCGTCCCAGCTGCACACCGCATAAAACCCCGAATCGCCAATCTGATGCACCTGCGCGGTGTCCAGCATCCGCCGGTACAGGGGATAGGGGTCTTGTATGTGCGCATCGTCGAACAATGCGATGCCAAGTTGACCGCTGCCACACGTCACGAGTCCACGCTGATCGGCGTCGCCGCCGCGCGTCAACCGGTTCGGTAGAAGTTGAAACGAGCACCGGAACCGTCGTGTGCCAGCCATGTCAGCGGACAACTGCCACCTGCGTCGATCCTGAGATCTGGTACTGCATTTGTCTCAATTCTGAGACAAGATGAATCATGGAATCGAGAGGAAGAATCGGTGGCAAGAGACGACTGGCTACTCGGCGGGGAGCGACGGTCGGCAGCCGCGGAACGTATCTACGAGGCTGCCACCGAACTCGTCGTGCGAGATGGCTTGGACGGCCTCGACATCGACGCATTGGCCGCACGGGTGCACTGTTCGCGGGCGACTATCTACCGTTACGCCGGAGGCAAAGCCCAGATCCGCGACGCCGTTCTCCTGCGCCTGGCGGCCCGTATCGTCGACTCGGTCCGACGAGCGGTGAAAGATCTCAGCGGCGCGGAGCGAGTGGTGCAGGCGATCACGGTCGCGCTGGAGCACATCCGATCGGACCCTATCCGCCGGATGATGATGGGGTTGAGCGCCGGTCGTGATCTGACCCTGCTTCCGTCGTCCCCGGTATTGGGTCGTCTCGCCGCAGATCTCACCGGCATAACGGAGGACGATCCGGAGGCGGCCGAATGGATCGTCCGCGTCGTCATGGCATTGGCCTTATGGCCAATCGGTGACAGCCGTAGTGAATACGAGATGGTGCGGCGCTTCGTCGCGCCGGCATTCACCTGAGCCAAAACGCGGCACAGCGATCAAGGGTGCGTGACCAAATACGTCTCGTTATCCAGGCCGGCAGTCAGTTCTTCGACGTCGAAAGGCCGGTCCAGGCGCGCGTGCAACGCCTTTGGGTCGACCAATAGACTGATCTCCGCGGTCTGCCGGGCAAACAACCTCCCGATGAGCGGATAGATCCGGCGCATGATCGCCCGCTCCGCCGACGTGCAACGCGATGCGCAGTAGCCCACATGGCCGATTTCGTCGGTGAGGATCTCGCTGTAAAGCAGTTCGATGCGCGCGGCGACCTCGGGTTCGTCGGCGAACAACTCGCTACCGGCCCGACGCAACTCGTCGAACAGGATGCAGCCGGCCATCTCAGCGGCTCCGACGAACAGAAAGCCCAGTCGTGCGGGCATGAAGACACCCGTCTTGACGAATTGGCGCAAAACGAACGGCGGCGGCACCACTTGGAAGGTCAGGTCGAACACGTCCAGCGCGTACGCCAAAAGCCTGGTGTGGTAGTGCTCTTCGAGTTCCAGGTACACGTTTTCCGGCGGCAGGTTCTCGTCGCTGTTGCGCCCGTAGGTCTCGCCCAATCCGACGCCGAACCGTTCGGCCTGGTTGAGCTTGGCGGTGGCCAACAGGAACAACATCTTCTTGTCCAGTCCGGCTTCGGGTTTGCGGCGGCGCAGGTTGCGCAGAAACGTCGCCCGGTCGGCCGGATGAGCGGAGTGAACCGGGTTGGCTTCCAGCTCGGAGAAGAACTGCTCGCGGTTGGCCAGCCGACGGTTGAGCAGATCGGCTGCACCGTCCCGCTTGACCAGGTAATCCCGGTAGCCCTCGATTCCCGTGCGGTTCATCGGATCTCCATTCCCTTGACAATCGTTGTCACATAACGACTTAACATCTCTGAGTCATGGGCCCCGGTGGCCAACAGCGCGAACAGTCCGGTGAGGAAGAAGACGGCGAGCTCATCGGCGTCGGCATCTGCCCGCACTTGCCCGGCGTCCCGCGCCTGGCTGATCACGCCGGCCAGAAATCCGACAAGCGGGTGCTGCGCCAGTTCGTCTTCAACCGGGCGTGTCGAGGAAAAATGCAAGCCGAGCATGTCGCGGAAAACGGTCGCATCGAGCCGCCGTTGGGCGTCGAGCACGTGCTGTACGACTCTGGACAGCACCGACGCCAGATCGCCCGTGGCGCTGCCGATTTCACTGATGATTCGGATTTCTTCGTCGCGTTCGACCTCGACAAGGACGTGTTCCTTGGTCGGGAAATGGAAGTAGAACGTTCCGCGCGCCACGCCTGCCGCAGCAGCAATGGCGCTGACGTCGGCAGCGCCAACGCCGCGCCGCGCGATTTCGGCCAGCGCGGCGTCGAACAATCGTGCCCGCGTCTCCAGTCGCCGTGCCTCGCGCACGCCGCCCGCGGGTGTTGCGACCGGTGCCGACTCCATGAACGCACGGTACGGCATGTCGCTGACGGTCGTCAATGACGACTGTCAGCGATTTCGCCCTGCAGACGCGGACTACCCTCGGGTAGGCGCACACGGAAAGGCACGCCATGCTTGCAGCATTCGGATTCGAATCCCTCGGCGTCGTCGTCGGGGACATGTTCTTCGTCGACCCCAGCCCGCTGACCGGCCAGGAGACTCCGGAACGGGGAGTCCGGCTGGAGCTTCGCCTGATCGACCGGGCCGCACCTCAGGGGTCGATTTACGCCGGCATCCCGATCACCTTCGCCCGTCCGGTGTGGCGGGTCGACCTGTTCGGATCCACCGAAAGCCCACCGGGAACGTTGGACCGGGCCCATCACCACCCCCGTTTCAACGGCTGGGAACCCGGGCCTCGGCACTTCGTCGCCGAACTGTCCGCCGACCCGGTCAACTGGCTGACCGAACAACTGGCCGACCCGGCTACCGTGCTGGCCCGGGCCGGCGTCAGCGCGGAAGAGGTCACCAAAGCCGACGAGGCCGGACTGGCCGCCGCTGCCCCCGACATCGTCGCCGCGGTCAAACGCATGCTTGACGGCGTGCGCGAGGGCGAACTGGCGCCGGCCCCCGCCGAGCCGGTCGCCGCGGCCCGCACCGGCTGGCTCTGATCTCTAGGAAGCGCTAGAGGCGCTGAGCCAATGTCGGCTGACCCGGCCCGGAGAGTTCGTCAAGCGCGGCCGGTCGGCCCGTCATCGCCATCATCAGCGCTTCTCCGGTGCCGTGGACTTCCGGGCCGTCGCCGTGGCGCCAGTCGAGGTCGGTCGCAACGAGCCGCAACCCTTTGATCCGTCTGCCCACACCAAGGCGCGGATTGCCCGGCAACAACGGCAGCACCCGTTCCAGACGCTCGGCCGGCACGGTCCGCTGACGGCCGAGCGCGCGCCGGATGTCCTGGTGATGGATGATCCCGTCGACCAGGCCGATCATCCCGCCGAAACCGGCGGTGAGTCCCCGCGGGCGAAGGTGCGCTCGCAGGAAACCAAGCAGTTCCTCTGGCGACAACGACGCGAACTCTCGCACACCAACCTCGTTGGCGCGCAGCACCCATCCCTTGGCGAACCGCTTGGCCAAGCCGAACGCGCCGAGCTCTTCGTAACTGACCACATGGGCCACAACGTCTTTCACCGTCCACCCCCGGCATAGGCTGGGGGCGTGCCACTCCTGTGGCGAGAGCGTGGCGAGGAAGGCCGCAAGGTCGGCGCGCTCGTCCTGCGCCAAGTCCAGCAACTCGGCGGTCATCACGACGCCTCCAGCACATCGACGTACCGGCGCAGATACAGCGGCCAACCGGCATCTCCGCCAACGCCTTTGGCTACGTATTCCCAATCGTCGCCGTGACGGCCGAGGTTTCGGTGTTCCAATTCGACGCGCGTGCTCACCGCAGACTCCGCGATGAAGCGCACCTCGACCTCGCTCGTCCGGGCCGGGTCGGGCTCTAGCTGCCAGGTGGGACCGATGTCCCAGGAGAACACCACGCGCGCCGGTGGCTCGTACTGCAGAACCCGCGCCCAGTCGCACCGGCTTCCGTCCTCGCCGAGGTCGTAGATGTGTCCTCCGACGTATGGCTCGAACACGGTTTTGGCAATCGGCACTGCCAGCAGGTTGTGCTCGCGCGGCTTGATCGCATCGAATCTGTCGACGAAGAGTTCGAACGCTCGCTCCACCGGCACATTGACGGTGACCGTCTTCCGTATTGGTTCCACATCGGCTGGCACTACCGTTCTCCCTCCTGGTCGGCGATCGCTTTGAATGCGCTCAAAGCGCTGTCCCAGAACACATCCAGCTCCGCGCGCAACGCCGCCAAGCCCTCGCGATCCACCTGGTAGAGCCGGCGCGTGCCGACCGGCCGATCTTGCACGAGCCCCGCGCATTTGAGCACTTTGAGGTGCTGGGACACCGCCGGGCGGCTCACCGGAAGCTCCTGGGCCAGTTGACCGACCGCCATCGGCCCGCCGGCGAGACGTCTGAAGATCGTTCGCCGCGTGCCGTCCGCGAGAGCGGCCCACGGGTCGGCCGCTTGGTAAGTAGTCACTAACCGTAAGCTTAGACTTACCGATGTCGTGGGTCTAGTGGTTCAGGCGTTTCGCGACGGCTCCACGCTGTGTGGCGGGGCAGCGGCCTGCGCGCCGATAGAAAACAGCGACGGCGACAACGGTTTGGTGGCGTACGTGCGTCCGCCCGACCACACCGTGAGCACGATGTGCGGCGGCCGGCCCTCGGCGCGCTGGACCCCGGCGGCGAACCGGTGGGCATCTTGCAGCTTGGTCAGGAAGATGGCGGTGCCGCCGGGCGGGATGTCGTAGGGAACCTCGTTGCCTTCGATCGGTTCGTCGACGGGCACCAGTGCGGTCTTGCCGGGATCGGCGCGCACCGCCCACCCGGCGACGTGTAACGGGACCCGGGCCGGGTTGACGACCTTGACGCCGACGATGAACTGGCCCGGCGGCACGTCTTCCGCGGTCGCCAACAGCGCCTCGGAGGTGTCGCTGCCCGCGTCGTTGGTCACCAAACCGT
>NZ_LZLE01000214.1 GCF_001673155.1 Mycobacterium sp. 1423905.2
TTTCATGCGGACGCTGGGCGACGGGATGGGCGGCATGACGCACGAGAACGACATTCGCATCGCAGAGGGTCTGCAGACCATCGACTTGCCGTCGGACCCGGCCGAGGCGATGGCCGCCTGGAAACGCTCGCTCAATGACGCCGTGGTGAGGTGGCATCGGGCCCGCGGCAGTGACATGCCCGATCTCAACGACTTGGTGCGGCGCGGTATCACCGACGCCATCGGGTTCGGGTTCCCACACCACTTCATCCTGCCCACTTACAGCAGCGCGTCGTCCTACCGCATCCGGCCGCTGGGGCCGGAAGAGACGCTGTTCGAAATCTGGTCTTTGACCCGGTTCCCGTCGGATCTCTCGACGGGTCGCCCTACCCCTCCCGAGCCGATGGCGCCCGACGATCCGCGCTGGCCGCCGATCCCTGCCCAGGACTTCTCGAATCTGCCGCGGCAACAGAAAGGTCTGCATTCGAAAGGCTTTGAGTTCATGCGGCTGTCGGATCAGATCGAAGGGCTGATCTCGAACTTTGAGCGGGTGATCGACGGGTTCTTGGCCGGCTTGCCCTACGACGCGTTGGTTCCCGCCATTCAGAAGACCAACACCACCATCGACGTGCCGGTGGCCAACCTCGGCTTCGCGTCACACACTTCGGAGGCGCGATGACCACCGACTGGGACCGTTCCGTCGACCTGGTGATCGCGGGTAGCGGTGGAGGCGGCATGGTGGCCGGCTTAGCCGCGCTGGATTGCGGACTGAAACCGTTGATCGTCGAGAAACAGGCGCTGGTGGGTGGGTCTACTGGCTTGTCCGGCGGGATCGTCTGGATACCCAACAACCCGTTGATGCGTGCCGACGGCATCACCGACTCGCACGAAGACGGATTGGCCTATTTGGCCGACGTCGTGGGTGACATCGGTGCGGCCTCCTCGCCGGCCCGTCGGGAGATGTTCCTCACCGCCGGCTACGAGATGATCAACTTCCTGATGCGCAGAGGCGTTCGACTGATTCGGTGCGCCGGCTGGAGCGACTACTATCCGAACCACAAGGGCGGCAACGAATTCGGTCGCGCGGTGGAGGGGGTCCCGTTCGATGCCGCCGAATTGGGTCCTTGGCACGACAAGGTGCAGCCGTCGCTGGCCAAGAATTACGGCTATGTGGTGTTGACCAACGAATTGCGTTCCGTGCAGTACTACAACCGCTCGCCACGCGCCTTCGCGGTGGCCGCCAAGGTGTTTGCGCGTACCAACGCCGCCCGCGCCGCCCGCCGCCAGATCCTCACTAACGGAGCATCATTGATCGGCCAGATGCTCAAGGCACTGATCGACCTCGGCGACGGGCAGCCCCCGTTGTGGACGAGTGCCGCCATGGACGACCTGATCGTCGAAGACGGCCGGGTCGTCGGTGCACGCATCATCCGTGACGGCAAAACGGTGCATGTGGAAGCCCGCAAAGGCGTTCTGCTGGCCGCCGGCGGATTCGGCCACAACCCCGAGATGCGTCGCAAGTACAGCGGAGACCAACCGAATGAGGGTCAGTGGTCGATAGCCAACGCCGGTGACACCGGTGAAGTCCTGCAGACCGCGATGCGGCTGGGTGCCAAGACCGACCTGTTGGACGAGGCATGGTGGCTGCCTTCGGTGTTCATCGCCAACGGCGGTGCCGTAGCCGCATCACTGGGATCCGGGCGCCAGCGGCCCGGCGCCATCTACGTCGACTCCACCGGCCGGCGATTCTGTAACGAATCCAACTCCTACGTCGAGGTTGGAAAGGCAATGTACGCCAATAAGGCCGTGCCGTGCTGGATGATCTTCGACGACGGGTACGTGCGGCGATACGTCGCGGGAACCAATCCGCTCAAGCGGCAGCATCTGCCTGCCGAGCTGATTCAGAGTGGGGCTGTCAAGCGGGCCAACAGCATTGGCGAGTTGGCCGGCGACATCGACCTTCCTGCCGAGGAATTGGTCAAGACGGTGCAGCGGTTCAACCAGTTCGCCGCCAAGGGCCTCGACCCAGATTTCGGCCGGGGCCAATCGGCGTACAACGACTGCCTCGGCGACCCCGGCTACCGGCCCAATGCCGCCGTGGGTCCGCTGGACCGTGCGCCTTATTACGCCACCAGGGTCCTGCCCGCCGATGTGGGCACCTGCGGCGGCGTCGTCACCAACGAGCACGCGCAGGTTCTCGACGAGCAGGACCGGGTCATCGAAGGGCTGTACGCCACCGGGAACACCACCGCGACGGTGATGGGTCGGACATATCCCGGTGCGGGCGCCAGCATCGCCAGCTCCATGGTGTTCGGCTACGTAGCCGCCCGGCACGCCGCCGGCCGCAAAATTGCCGGTGAAATGAGCCGCTAAGCCGAACCGATCCAGCAGGACGCCGCCGTCACGTCGGTGATGCGTCGGATCCCTCTCGACCGATGAAATCGCGCGGCTTCATGCCCGATTGCATCAGTTCGGCCCGGCGCGCCTGG